>DKUO01000020.1:681-36639 GCA_002490705.1 Lachnospiraceae bacterium UBA7202 | reverse complement strand
CCGCGCGGGCGGGGGTGATCCCTTTTGGCGGAAGATAACGTGGACCGTCCGGCCCTTTTCCCCGCGCGGGCGGGGGTGATCCCCATCCAGCCGTTTCAGATCCGGCTCTCCGGCACTTTTCCCCGCGCGGGCGGGGGTGATCCTTAAAAGGGACGCTTCATGCGGCGGAAGATGTACTTTTCCCCGCGCGGGCGGGGGTGATCCTGATAGGAGCGAAACGAGTCTATGATAAGATCGCTTTTCCCCGCGCGGGCGGGGGTGATCCCCATACGTGCAAAGGGATCCCCGTTTGCCATCTCTTTTCCCCGCGCGGGCGGGGGTGATCCTGAGAATGAGAGCGAAACAGAGGCCACGGCTGACTTTTCCCCGCGCGGGCGGGGGTGATCCTTATAACTAGAGAGGAGGTCAGTGCATATCGAGCTTTTCCCCGCGCGGGCGGGGGTGATCCTTCGATAACCTATACCCATAACCGTTCCTCCTCCTTTTCCCCGCGCGGGCGGGGGTGATCCCTTGGCACTAGGCAGTACGGTACATTTAAAATGCTTTTCCCCGCGCGGGCGGGGGTGATCCTGTCGTGCAGCGCATTTGCGTAGCCAGTCGCGACTTTTCCCCGCGCGGGCGGGGGTGATCCTTATGGAGCACCGGGGCGGACGAGAGAGAAGAACTTTTCCCCGCGCGGGCGGGGGTGATCCTCCGGCGGCATTGAATGAAATTTTTTTGGGAGGCTTTTCCCCGCGCGGGCGGGGGTGATCCTATGGTTTTATGCCGAATATGAACAGTTTGGCGCTTTTCCCCGCGCGGGCGGGGGTGATCCTTCATGTAATAATCATGGATAATCTGCCTCGCACTTTTCCCCGCGCGGGCGGGGGTGATCCCTGGACCATTGCCATTGGTATCCACGACTATGTCTTTTCCCCGCGCGGGCGGGGGTGATCCTAGCACACTGAAAACTTAATGCTTCCGTGGAATCTTTTCCCCGCGCGGGCGGGGGTGATCCTGGATAGGGTTATTGAGCGGTTGGAAGAAAGGACTTTTCCCCGCGCGGGCGGGGGTGATCCCTCCTGCGTGTTAAGTAGTTTCGTTATCTGGTACTTTTCCCCGCGCGGGCGGGGGTGATCCCGATCATGCGGCCCGATGGGACGTATGCAAACGCTTTTCCCCGCGCGGGCGGGGTTGATCCTTTTTGACCGCGCTTCGGATCGGAGACAACCGGCTTTTCCCCGCGCGGGCGGGGTTGATCCTAGTTTTCATTTCCACACCTCACGCTTTCCCGGCTTTTCCCCGCGCGGGCTGGGGTGATCCCACGATAAACAGCTTCCCGGCATGAATCTCCTCCTTTTCCCCGCGCGGGCTGGGTGATCCTATGTGTTAAAAATCGACGTGCGGCATTTTTTTCCTTTTCCCGGCTTGAGCTGGGGTGATCCTAAGTACAAAGATACGCCTCTCATTGACGGAAACTTTTTCCCGTTTAGGCGGGGGTGATCCATGGGGCGGCATACCGACGGGGCTGACACAGAAGTTTTCCTTGTATACGCAGGGGTAATCTTATAACTAAATGAATTGCGGAGAAAATGGCGGGATGATATAATAGTTTCAACAAACCAAGAAAACTGAGCGGAAAGGTGGTAAACACATGAACCCTGTATATGAAAAATTATTGAAATGTTACGACTGTTACAAAGCTAAGATTGATTTCGAGCCCAAGGTGGCGATCGTGCTCGGCTCCGGCCTTGGCAATTTCGCGAAGGTCGTGGATGTGAAAGCGGAGCTTCCCTACAGCGAGATTGAGGGCTTCCCGGTTTCCACAGTGCCGGGACATGCCGGGAAGTTTATTTTTGGTTATATTCAGGATATTCCCGTAGTGCTGATGCAGGGGCGGGTACATTATTATGAAGGATATCCGATCACAGACGTGGTGCTGCCCACCCGGCTGATGAAGATGATGGGCGCGAAGATTCTTTTCCTGACCAACGCATCCGGCGGTATCAACCCGTCTTTTCATGCGGGGAGTCTGATGCTGATTCAGGATCATATTTCCCTTTTTGCGCCGAATCCGCTGATTGGGCCGAATATCGAGGAACTGGGCACCAGATTTCCGGATATGTCCCATGTCTATGATGAGGATTTGCAGGGAATTATCAAAGAGACAGCCAAAGAAAACGACATAGAATTGTTTGAAGGTGTCTATGCGCAGTTGACAGGGCCTTCCTTTGAATCCCCTGCGGAAATTCAGATGCTGTATAAGATGGGGGCAAGCGCAGTTGGTATGAGTACCGTGGTAGAAGCGATTGCGGCCAATCATATGGGAATGAAAATCTGTGGCGTTTCCTGCGTCAGCAATCTGGCGGCAGGCATGAACAGCGCGCCGCTGACCCACGAGGAAGTGCAGGAGGCGGCCAATGCGGTAGCGCCTAAGTTTGAGAAGCTGCTGGTGGAGTCCGTAATGAAGTTTGACAAAGTGTTGTAAAAAACTTCTTTTTTGGCAAAGGAGTCTTAGATTGGAGATCAATACATTTCAGAAAATATTGAATATGGGTGAAAATGCCGCAATAGAATTTAAACGTTGCGGAAACGGGATAGAATCAGATACTTATGAAACGGTATGTTCATTTCTGAATCGTTTCGGCGGGGATATATTTCTGGGTGTGTTGGATGATGGTACAGTTTCAGGAGTGCCGGTACAGGCAGCTTCGGATTTGATCAGAAACTTTGTTGGGATGATTAGCAATCCAAAGTTTTTTATGCCTACGATTTATCTTGTGCCCGAGATTTTTGAATATGAAGGTAAAACGGTAATTCATATTTATGTGCCGCCAAGTGTGGAAATTCACAGTTACAAGAAAATAGTTTATGATCGTATAGGGGATGCAGACGTAAAGATTACAGCGGCAACACAGATTGCTCAGATGTGTATCAGAAAGCAAAATATTTACACGGAAAAGAAAATATATCCATATGTGACAAAGGCGGATTTGCGCTTGGATTTGCTGCCGAGGATAAAGCAGATGGCGGTAAACCATGCAGGGGGAAAACATCCGTGGGAGAGTATGTCGGATGATGATCTGTTTAGAAGCGCAGGACTGTATGGTGTAGACTTTTCTACAGGTGAAAAAGGATTTAATTTGGCGGCAATCTTACTTTTGGGAAAAGATGATGTGATTTTGAATGTTTGCCCGGTTTATGAGACGGACGCCCTTGTGCGCAAAGTCAACGTGGACAGATATGATGACCGTGAAATCGTCAGGACTAATTTGGTGGAAAGCTTTGATCAGCTTATGGAGTTTGGCAGAAAGCATTTGCCGGATAAATTTTTCCTGGAAAATGAAAACAGAGTTAGCCTGCGCAATATTTTAGTCAGGGAAATGGTTGCAAATACTTTAATGCACAGGGAATATTCGAGCAGTTACTCGGCAAAGTTTGTTATATGTCAGGAAAAGATGTATGTCGAGAATGCGAATCGGGCAACCAGAGAAGGCATGATTACACCGGATAATTTGGAACCGAATCCGAAGAATCCTATTATTGCTTCTTTTTTCAGAAATATTGGCAGAGCGGATCGGTTGGGCTCAGGGGTAAGGAACTTATTCAAATACAGCGGTTATTATTCCGGACGTGAACCGGAATTTACAGAGGGAGATATCTTCCGTATAGTAGTCCCTTTGGATGATAATTATTCCGTTGACTACGGAATGAAAGCAGAAGTTACCCCCCAAGTTACCCCCCAAGTTACCCCCCAAGTTACCCCCCAAGTTACCCCCCAAGTTACTTCGAGGACAAATATAAAGAAGCAGATTAAAAATTATTGTAAAGAACCAAGAAAGAAATCTGAAATTGCGCGGTACTGTGGATTCAAAGATATAAAATATTTTACCCGGAGTTATCTACAGCCATTAGTTGAAAGTGGAGAAATTGTAATGACAATTCCTGACAAACCCAGGAGTCGTAATCAACAATATGTTTCGGTTTATTTGAAAAAGAAAGGAAAATTATGAATTACAGATTTTATAACGCGAAGATCCTGACCATGGAGACAACGGATCTCATAGAGGGTGAGCTCTGGGTGCAGGAGGATAAGGTTCTCTATGTGGGACAGGGAGGCGATGCGGCGGCAATCTGTAGGTCGCTTTCGCTGGAGAGCATTCTTTGGGATCGGGAAATCGACTGTGAGGGGAATCTTTTGATGCCGGGCTTTAAGAATGCGCATACCCATTCGGCCATGACGTTTCTCCGCTCCAGAGCGGATGATCTGCCGCTCGCGGAATGGTTGAATAATCAGGTCTTTCCGATGGAGGCGAAGCTTGACGGAGAAATGATTTATCATCTTACGAGGTTAGCGGTTTTGGAGTATTTGACCAGCGGCATTACTTCTGTTTTTGACATGTATCTGACGCCGGAGACTACGGCGAAGGCCTGTGTGGAGATGGGAATGCGGTGTGTGCAGGTCGGCGCTGTAAGCGGACAGGAGGGATTCGAGGATTCCCTTGCGAAGATGGAGGAACGGTATCATACGCTGAATCAGTTAGATCCTCTGCATTCCTATTTTATTGGGTTTCATGCAGAGTATACCTGCTCCAGGGCGCTTCTGGAACAGGTGGCGGCTATGGCGCACAAGTATCAGGCACCGGTTTTTGCGCATCTTGCCGAGACAAAACCGGAGGTGGAAGGCTGCAAGGAGCGTTACGGGGTAACGCCGCTTCAGCTTTTGGACTCAATTGGCATGTTTGATTATGGCGGCGGCGGTTATCACTGTGTCTGGATGGAGGATAAGGATCTGGATATTATGCAGAAAAAACAGCTGAGCGCAGTGACCAATCCGGCTTCCAACATGAAGCTTGCCAGCGGCATCGCGCCCATTTCAGAGTATTTGAAGCGGGGAATTAACGTGGCGATCGGCACGGACGGTCCGGCCAGCAATAATTGCCTTGATATGTTCCGGGAAATGTTTCTGGTGACAGGGCTGGCCAAGTTGAGGGAGCAGGACGCGGCGGCGGTGGATGCACTGGAAGTTTTGAAAATGGCTACCGTAAACGGTGCAAAGGCCATGAATCTGCCGGATGCGGATGTGCTGGCGAAGGGAAAGCAGGCGGATATCATTATGATTGACCTGAACCAGCCAAATATGCAGCCCATCAATAACATTCCGAAAAATCTGGTTTACAGCGGCAGTAAGCAAAATGTAAAAATGACAATGATCCGTGGCAAAATTCTGTACGAGAACGGGCAGTTTACCAAGGAGTATGATGTGGAAGAAATTTACAGAAAGGCAAACGAGATTGTAACGGATCTCGGCTGAAAATGGACGCTTTGTTTTTTGCGGGCATGATTGTCTTTTTGATTGTGCTTTTCATGGGAATCGAATATAGCAACAGCAGGAATTTCCAAAAGAGAATGCTGGAAAAGCTGTATCAGGGATATGGCAGGGGAAGCGATCGGAAGTACGGCGTAGAAGAAATGGGCCATATCGGCATGTATTATCAAAAACACCGGACGGACGGGCAGATTGATGATATCACATGGAACGATCTGCATATGGACGAGCTGTATCAGCGGATCAACACCTCTCTGAGCGCAGCGGGGGACGAGTACCTGTATTACAGACTGCGGACGCCTGTTTGCGACGAGGCGCAGATGGAGAAGGCGGAGGAACAAATCCGCTTTTTCATGGAACATGAGGAGGAAAGACACAGAGTCCAGGGAGTCTTTTACCGGATGGGCAGAATGCGGAAGTTTTCGATCTATGAATATTTAGATCATCTGGATCTTCTGGGAGAGCGGAAAAGCGGTAAATATTTTCTTTGGGATTTGGCCGTTTTGGTTTCTGTGGGAGCGATGTGGTTTTCCATACCGGTGGGAACCGTTCTCCTGCTGCTTGTTCTGTGCCACAACCTGATCAATTACTTCAAAGAATATAAGGAGATAGAGCCTTATATCAGCAGTTTTCGGTATATTCGCAGGCTGCTTACCGGCGTGGCGGAAATGAAACAGAAGGAGATTGCGGTTTTCTCCAAAGAGCAGGAAAGGCTGCGGGAATGTTACCGAAAGCTGAAAGGGTTTCTGAGAAGCTCCTATCTGGTGATTTCCTCGGAGACGGGGACGGGAAATCCGCTGGAAGTGGTATTGGATTATCTGCGCATGCTTTTTTATTTTGATCTGATTCAGTTCAACCGGGCCCTCCTGGCGGTTCGGGGACATATGGACGAGATTGACGAAATGATCACGCTTTTGGGCCGGATGGAAACGGTGGTAGTGGCAGGCGAATATCGGACAAGCCTTGGAGAAGGATATTGTGTGCCGAAGCTGCACTATGAGGAAAGTCCGGAGATTTCTTTGCGGGTGGAGGAGCTGTACCATCCCTTTTTGGAGAATCCGGTGAAAAATTCGCTTTCGGTCAGCAGGGGTGTGCTGTTGACGGGGTCAAACGCATCGGGAAAATCCACATTTCTTCGGGCGGTGGCAACGGCGGCGCTGCTTTCTCAGACCATCCACACCTGTCCGGCCTCTTATTATGAAGCGCCCTTTTTCCGGCTGTTTTCCTCCATGTCCCTGCGGGATGATCTGTCGGGCGGCGACAGCTATTATATGGTGGAGATTAAGTCCATCAAACGAATTCTGGATCAGGTGAAAAGAAGCGGCCCTCCGGTGTTATGCTTTGTGGATGAGGTGCTTCGGGGAACCAACACGGTGGAGCGGATCGCGGCCTCCACGCAGATTATGAAAATGCTGGCGGCGGAGGGGACATTATGTTTTGCGGCCACCCATGATGTGGAGCTCACCAGACTTTTGGAGAGGGAGTACCACAACTATCATTTTGAGGAGAGGATTGAAGAAAATGATATTTCCTTTCCTTATAAATTGTTGGAGGGCCCGGCAGTTTCCCGCAATGCGATTGCGCTGCTTAAGATGCTGGGATATGAGGAAAATATGATCGCAGAGGCGGAAGCCATGGCGGAACGTTTTCTGGAGAGCGGGCAGTGGGAGTAGAGGAGTAAAATGCGATGAAGGTTACCATTTACACGGACGGGGCGGCGCGCGGCAATCCGGAAGGCCCGGGCGGGTACGGTGCTGTCCTGCAATATATTGACAGCAAGGGCACATTACATGAACGGGAGTATTCGGCAGGGTATAAGAAGACGACCAACAACCGCATGGAACTGATGGCGGCGATTGTGGGGCTGGAGGCGCTCACAAAACCCTGCGAGGTTCTGCTGATTTCCGACTCAAAATATATGACGGATGCCTTTAATCAGAACTGGATTGACGGATGGCTGAAAAAGGGTTGGAAGACGGCCGGAAATAAACCGGTCAAAAACGTGGATTTATGGGAACGTCTGCTTCGGGCAATGGAACCCCACCGGGTTACCTTTCAGTGGGTGAAGGGGCACGATGGGCACCCGGAAAATGAGCGGTGTGATAAGCTGGCAACCACGGCGGCGGACGGCACAGATTTACTTGACGATTCCCTTTGATTGGTGGTATCATAATTATAGTGTAATCGGAATAATCGGAAAGAGAAGGATGGGGAAAGATGACGAATTTAATTTTATTTGTAAATGCTTTTTTATCGTATCTGTTATGCTTCGCTTTTATTGTTGCGCTGGTGATTGTTGCGTGCGTGATCGGCGTGAAGTGGAGAAAGAGTAAGGACGCCAAGGCGGCTTCGGAGGCGCACGCAGATGCGGCGGACGGCAGCACGACGGCTTAGTGTGAAAATTGATTGAGAAAGAAATCGGAAGGGTGTTCCACGGTGAACACCCTTTCTTGCATGAGGAATGGAAATGGGAAAATACACAACCATCTTTTGGGACCTAGATCAGACGCTGCTCAATTTTGATCTGGCTATGGATCATGCGCTGCGGGCGGTGTTCGCGCAGTATGGATTAGAAATGAACGAAGAAATTGCGGCGCGCTATGAGGCGATTAACAGAAGTTACTGGCTCCGTCTGGAATCGGGCGAGCTTACCAAGGAGCAGGTGACCGTGGGAAGGTTTCGGACTTTATTTGAAGAGCTGGGGATCAATCGGGTGAAACCGGAGGAGATAAACGCGGATTATCAACAGGAGCTGGGCAATGTTTTCTTTTATATGGACGGCGCGAAGGAGCTGGTCACACTGTTAAAGGAAAAGGGCTATCGGCAGTATGTGGTAACCAATGGCGTCAATGCGACGCAGGCGAGCAAGATGAAACGCTCCGGGCTTGACCGGATTATGGACGGCGTGTTTGTCTCAGAGGTGATGGGATATCCGAAGCCCATGAAAGAATACTTTGACGCCTGCTTTGCGGCGCTGCCGGACGTCTCAAGAGAGGAATGCATTCTGGTGGGAGATTCTTTAACCAGCGACATGAGAGGAGCGGAAAATGCAGGCATTACCGCATGCTGGTTTAATCCGGAGAACAGGGAAAAGGATGTGGACGTGCGGACGGATTACGAGATTTGTCATTTGAAAGATTTGATGCTGATATTGGAACAGGAGTAGGACGATGGCGAAATCTGCAAAACAGAAACTAAAACTGTTATATCTGGTAAAAATTTTGACGGAGCAGTCCGACGAGGAGCACTGCCTGAGCGCACAGGCGTTGATTGACGCGCTGGCGGTCTACGATATCAAGGCGGAAAGAAAGAGTATCTACGACGATATTGCGCAGCTCATTGATTTCGGCTATGATATTGTGCTGGTGAAAGCAAAGACGGGCGGCGGTTATTATCTGGCCGGGCGGGATTTTGAACTGGCGGAGCTAAAGCTTCTGGTTGAGACGGTGCAGGCGTCCCGTTTTCTGACAGTCAATAAATCGAGGGAATTGATTTCCAAGATTGAGAAACTGGCCTCAAAGGCGGAGGCAGGACAGCTCCAGCGGCAGGTATATGTGGCAAACCGCATAAAGACGGCCAATGAGAGTATTTATTATGTGGTGGACGATATTCACAGGGCGATCCAGAACAACCGGCAGATTTCTTTTCAATATCTGGAATGGAATCTGCGCAAAGAGCTTGTGCCGCGCAGGGACGGAAAACCTTATATTGTCAGCCCGTGGGCGCTTACCTGTAAGGACGAATACTATTATCTGATTGCCCATGACAGCGGGGAGGACAAGATCAAACATTTCCGGGTCGACAAAATGGCGAAGATCGGGATTTTGGAGGAAAAGAGAGAGGGGGCGGCGCTCTTCCAGCGTTTTGATATTGCGGACTATGCAAATAAAACCTTCGGCATGTACGGAGGAAAAGAGGAAATTGTCACGTTACTGTTTGAAAATAACCTGATCGGTGTGGTGATGGACCGTTTTGGTAAGGAGGTGTCCATCCGCACCAGAGACAGCGGACATTTTTCCGCAAGGGTAAATGTGGCGGTCAGCGGTCAGTTTTTCGGCTGGTTGACGGGCTTGGGAACAGGCGCCGAAATTCTTGCGCCGGAGTCAGTGGCTGAGGCATATCGGAAGCATTTGCGGGAAACTCTTGCCCAATATGAGAAAAAACAGGGTTGACAAATTTATTTTTGGAATATGTCACAAAATGACATATTCCTTTTTGTTATTTTTTAATGACGGTTTTCATGAATGCGACATTGACATAACATCCTTCTTGCCGTATACTGATCATAAACCGCAATATATTGTGCTATTATGTTAACTGACACTATATTTTGTATAAATAATGGCAGATAGATTGCAAACAGATAAGGCCATGGAGGGGAAAATGGGTAGTAAATTTGAATCAGATCATTCGGACGCAGAAAATTACGGTCTTCAGTATCAGCCGGAAAAAGGGGTAAAGGTGATTAAGAAGGACGGCAGTCTGGAGGCGTTTAACGTTCAGAAGGTCATCGACGCCGTGGGGAAGAGCGCCTATCGCGCCCTCACAAAATTCACGGAGGAAGAGAAGCGGCACATTTGCCAGACCGTTGTGGATAAGGTGAACGAGCTGGGTGAAGAGAAAATTCCTATTCAGATTATGCACAATATTGTGGAAAGTGCGCTGGAAGACGTAAAGCCGATTGTAGCTAAGAGCTACCGCGATTACCGCAATTACAAGCAGGATTTTGTGCGCATGATGGACGACGTATATAAGAAGAGCCAGTCAATCATGTACATTGGCGACAAGGAGAACGCTAATACGGACAGCGCCCTTGTTTCCACGAAGCGCAGCCTCATTTTCAATCAATTTAATAAGGAATTATATCAGAAATTTTTTATGACCACGGAGGAGATTCAGGCATGCAGGGACGGCTATATCTATGTCCACGACATGTCTGCCAGAAGGGACACCATGAACTGCTGTCTGTTCAATGTGGCGGAAGTGCTTTCCGGCGGTTTTGAGATGGGTAATATCTGGTACAATGAGCCGAAGACGTTAGACGTTGCTTTCGATGTCATAGGAGATATCGTTTTGAGCGCGGCAAGCCAGCAATACGGCGGTTTTACGGTGCCGGAAGTGGATAAGATTCTGGAGCCCTATGCGGAAAAATCCTATAAGAGAAATGTGGCCAAGTATAAAAAGCTGGGAATTGACAAGGAAACCGCAGAGGCGGAAGCGCTGGCGGATGTGAAGAAGGAATTTGAGCAGGGTTTCCAGGGATGGGAATATAAATTTAATACGGTAGCCAGCAGCCGCGGCGATTATCCCTTTATCACGGTGACGGCGGGAATCGGCACAGGCCGTTTCGCTAAGATGGCGACCATTCAGATGCTCAATGTGCGCAGAAAGGGACAGGGAAAGAAAGAATGCAAGAAACCGGTGTTATTCCCGAAGATTGTATTTCTATATGATGAAAATCTGCACGGCCCCGGCAAGGAGCTGGAGGATGTGTTCGAGGCGGGCGTGAAGTGCTCCGCAAAGACCATGTATCCTGACTGGCTGAGCCTGACCGGTAAGGGTTATATTGCCAGTATGTACAAGCAGTATGGCAAGGTGATTTCACCCATGGGATGCCGCGCGTTCCTGTCTCCGTGGTATGAGCGGGGCGGTATGCATCCGGCTGACGACAAGGATGTTCCTGTTTTTGTGGGCAGATTTAACGTGGGTGCGGTTTCTCTGCATCTGCCTATGATTTTGGCGAAGGCAAGGCAGGAGGGCAGGGATTTTTACGATGTGCTGGATTATTACCTGAATCTGATCAGGCAGCTGCATATCAGAACCTACGCTTATCTGGGAGAAATGCGCGCATCCACCAATCCGCTTGCCTATTGTGAGGGTGGATTCTTAGGCGGGCATTTGCAGCTCCACGATAAGATCAAGCCGATTTTGAAATCCGCGACAGCCAGTTTCGGCATCACGGCTTTTAATGAATTGCAGGAGCTTTACAACGGGAAATCTCTGGTGGAAGACGGCGCCTTTGCGCTGGAGGTACTGGAACATATCAATCATAAAATTGATGAATATAAGGAAGAGGACGGCCATTTATATGCGATTTACGGGACGCCGGCAGAGAATCTTTGCGGCTTACAGGTGAAACAGTTCCGGGCGAAGTACGGCATTGTGGAAGGGGTGTCTGATAAGGAGTATGTGTCTAACAGTTTCCACTGCCATGTGACGGAGGATATCACGCCCATTGAAAAGCAGGATCTGGAGTACCGTTTCTGGGAAATGGCAAACGGCGGAAAGATTCAGTATGTGAAGTATCCGATTGACTATAATATCGGCGCAATCAAGACTCTGATCCGCAGGGCTATGGATATGGGCTTTTACGAGGGCGTCAATCTGTCGCTGGCATACTGTGACGACTGCGGCCATCAGGAACTGGAAATGGACGTCTGTCCGGTCTGCGGCAGCCGCAATCTGACGAAGATCGACCGCATGAACGGGTATCTTGCTTATTCCCGTGTCCATGGGGACACCCGCTTAAGCGAAGCGAAAATGGCCGAGATCGCAGAGAGGAAAAGCATGTGAAAACAGGGGCTTTCACATGAAATTCAAGGAAGAGAGATATTTTATGAGGTATCATAACATAACCAAAGATGATATGTTAAACGGTGACGGTCTGCGGGTAGTGCTCTGGGTCGCAGGCTGTTCCCACTGTTGTAAGGAGTGCCAGAATCCCATCACATGGGACCCGGACGGGGGCCTTCCCTTCGACGAAGCGGCCAGGCAGGAGATATTTGATCAGTTGGAAAAATCCTATATCAGCGGCATTACCTTTTCCGGCGGAGATCCGCTCCATTCGGCAAACCGTCTGGGCGTGAGAAATCTGATAGAAGAGATACGGGAAAAATATCCGGAGAAGACAGTCTGGGTGTATACGGGAGACCGTTGGGAAGACGTTTTACACTATCCTGTGATGAAATATGTGGATGTACTGGTGGACGGGGAATTTATGATCGACCTAAAGGATACGAAGCTGCTCTGGAAGGGCAGTAAAAACCAGAGAGTGATTGACGTGCAAAAAAGCCTTGCGCAGACAGATCCGTCGATTCCGGTGCTCTACTGTGAGAACTATGCGTGACGGGAGAGAATAGGGATGGAGCATATTAAGATTAAATATTTCTCAGATAAGATCGAGAAACTTACTTACATAGACGGCAAGTCCGATTGGATTGATCTGCGTGCCGCGGAGGATGTGATTTTAAAGAAGGGCGAATTTAAGTTGATTCCGTTGGGGGTAGCGATGGAACTGCCAAAGGGATATGAAGCCCATGTAGTGCCGAGAAGCTCTACCTTCAAGAATTTCGGCGTTATTCAGACGAATCATCAGGGTGTGATCGACTGCTCCTATTGCGGGGATAACGACCAGTGGTTTATGCCGGTTTATGCTATCAGGGATACGGAGATTCACGTGAACGACCGCATCTGTCAGTTCCGCATTATGGAGAACCAGCCCAAAATTCAGTTTGACGAGGTGGCGCATTTGGAGAATGCCGACCGGGGCGGACATGGGAGTACGGGAAAAGCCTGACACTTATTTTTCAATACGGACCAAGATGGAACGCATAAGAAAACCCCTTCCAAGACATACTATGGGAAATATGGTAAGTCATGGAAGGAGTTTTTGCGTTGAATAAGAAAGAGAAAATGACAACCTCATTGCAGGAGAGTATGGCGTACATGAAAGCGCAAATGGCGCCGGATACCAGTTTTGATGTGGTTTACCGCGTGATTGATGTGGGCGGCAGACAGGCCTGCATTTATTTTATAGACGGTTTCTGCAAAGATGAACTGATGATGAAGATTTTGCAGTATTTTATCGGCCTGACGCCTGAGAATATGCCGGAAAGCGCCTATGAAATGTCAAAGAAGGCAACGCCCTATGTGGAGGTGGATCTCAAGGACAAATGGGATGACATCATCTACAATATCTTATCGGGTGTGTTTGCCCTTTTTATTGACGGGTATGACCGATGTGTTCTGATTGATTCCAGAACCTATCCGGCCAGAAGCGTCTCGGAGCCGGATAAGGATAAAACCCTGCGGGGCAGTAAAGACGGCTTTGTGGAGACGGTTGTGTTTAACACGGCGTTAATCAGACGGCGGATTCGCAGCGCCGAGCTTCGCATGGAGATGATGAATGCCGGGAAAAGCTCCCGGACGGATATTGTGCTCTGCTACATGGATAACCGGGTGGATCACAAATTTCTGGATAAAATAAAAAAGCGGATTGAGAATATCAAGGTGGACGCCCTGACGATGAATCAGGAGAGTTTGGCAGAATGCCTTTATCAACGCAGCTGGTTTAACCCCTTTCCGAAGTTTAAGTTTACAGAGCGGCCGGATGTGGCGGCGGCACAGGTGCTTGAGGGGGATGTGGTGATTCTGGTGGACAATTCCCCCTCGGCAATGATTGTGCCGACTTCAATTTTTGATATTGTGGATGAGGCGGATGATTATTATTTCCCGCCTGTTACGGGAACCTATCTCAGACTGTCGCGGTTTTTAATTGCAATCCTGACTTACATTATGACGCCGACTTTTTTGCTCTTAATGCAGAATCCGCAGTGGGTGCCGGAGAACTTTCAGTTTATTATGCTACAGGAAACACCCAATATTCCGTTAATCGCACAGTTTTTGATTTTAGAGTTAGCAATCGACGGCTTGAAGCTGGCGGCGGTGAATACACCGAATATGTTGAGCACACCGTTAAGTGTGATGGCAGGTCTGGTGTTGGGAGAATTCTCTGTCAACAGCGGGTGGTTCAATAGTGAGGTGATGCTGTATATGGCCTTCGTCGCCATCGCCAACTATACCCAGCAGAACTATGAGCTGGGCTATGCGCTGAAATTTATGCGGATCATCAACCTGATTTTGACAGCAATTTTCGGAATTTACGGTTATGTGGTGGCGGTTGTCATTTTCCTGCTTTCGATTGTGTGTAACAAAACCCTGTCGGATAAGAGCTATATCTATCCGCTTTTACCCTTTAATATCAGGCAGCTTGGAAAGCGTCTGCTGCGTCTGCGTCTGCCGGAAGCAAAGCAATAAAACGGAATATGGCTCTTGTTATTTTAACGTATTGATAGTAAAATAAAGTTAAGAATAGCTAAAAGGAACGGAACTGGAAAAGTAAAAATTAATCTGTATTAACTAATGTTTAGCCTAAGGAGAGGAAGAGATGGGATTTGACGTACATGCCGAGAAGGGTTTTGTCCACAGGGGAAATCTGTACCGTATAAAGGAGCTGATGCGGCGGGCCAGACAGGGTGACCGCATGACGCTTGCCTTTTTAGGCGGTTCCATCACACAGGGCTCGGTCTCTTCCCGGTACACCAACTGTTATGCCTATCTGGTCTATGACTGGTTTGTGAAGCGGTTTCCCAAAACGGCATTTACTTATGTGAATGCAGGCGTGGGCGGGACGACTTCGCAGTTTGGCGTATCCAGAGTGGAGGAGGATGTGCTCGCATTTAAGCCGGATTTTGTGATTATCGAATTTTCGGTCAATGACGATAATACGGATTTTTTTCAGGAGACTTACGAAGGGCTTGTCAGGAAGGTATACGGCAATCAATTTGCGCCTGCGGTGCTTCTGGTACATAATATCTTTTATGACAGCGGCATCAGCGCGGAGGAGAAGCATCGGGAGATCGGGGCGCACTATCACCTGCCGAGCGTCAGCATGAGGCCGACGATCTATGAGCAGGTGGCCGCCGGTATCATACAGAATCGGGAAATTACGCCGGATGATCTGCATCCCAATTCAGACGGACACGCGCTGTTAGCGGAAGTCATTACGGATTGTCTGGACAGGATATACAGGCAGATGGATGAGGCGGAGCAGCCATTTCCGATGCCTGCCCCGCTGACAAAAAATGCGTATGAGGGCGCAAGACGTTTGCAGCATCATAACTGCGCGCCGGTCTGCGAGGGCTTTTTGGCGGACGATACGCCGAAGAAGTATGTGAACGATATGTTCCGGGGCGGCTGGACGGCGGATCAAAAGGGAGCGAAGATTACCTTTGAAGCGGAAGGGACGGAGATCGCCGTACAGTACCGGAAATCGGTGAATCATCCCGCTCCGGTGGCTGTTGCCGTGGTGGACGGCGACGAGGAAAACGGGATTACGCTGGATGCAAATTTCGAGGAGGATTGGGGCGACTGTCTGTATATTACTACGCTGGCGCATCATATTCCCATGGGCGTACATAAGGTGGAAATACGGCTGACACAAACTCATGAAGACGATGCGGTGCCTTTTTATCTGGTATCATTGATCACTGCATGAGAAGAATTTCTAACGCTCACAGCAGAGGCTGTTTCGCGAAGAAATTCTAAATCTCATGCTGGAGAATGCCTTAAAAGCAGGCATTCTCCGTATGCGTTTAGAGGGTTATTATATATAATTATATTAAGAAGGGAAGGTATATTTATGTTTCGAGAGGATTTTGTCTGGGGTGTAGCGAGCAGCTCCTATCAGGTGGAAGGAAGGGACCCGGAGGACGGCGCGGGGAAAATGATTTGGGATACGTTTACGGAGGAGGGCGGTATTTCCGACAATACAGACGCCTATGTGTCCTGCGACCATATGCACCGATACAAAGACGACTATAAGCTGATGCGTCTGCTTGGGGTGAAGGCGTACCGGTTTTCCATCAACTGGGCGAGGGTCATGCCGGAGGGAACGGGCCGTGTGAATGAAAAAGGGATCGCGCTTTACCGGGATATGATTTTGGAAATGAAAAAGAACGGGATCACGCCGTATATTACCATGTACCACTGGGAACTGCCGCAGGCCCTTCAGGACCGGGGCGGCTGGCTGAATGAGGAGATTATTGACTGGTTTGGCGAGTATGCCAAGGTGGTGGCGGAGAACTTCTCGGATCTGTGCGAATATTTTATTACCCTAAACGAACCTCAGTGTTTTGTGGGGCTTGGGCATCTGCACGGCGTCAATGCGCCGGGGAAAAAGCTGCCGGTCAAAGATACCTTCCAGATTACCCACAATGCCCTGCGGGCCCATGGACAGGCGGTAATCAATCTGAGAAAATATGCGAAACAGCCGATTAAGGTCGGTTATGCGCCCACCTGCGGTATGGCCTATCCGGCCAGTGACAGCAAGGCGGATATTGAGGCGGCCAGACGAGTGCTGTTTTCCTTCTACAATCCGATCAACAACTGGACCTGGAATGTGGCATGGTTCTCCGATCCCGTATTTCTGGGAAGCTACCCGAAGGAGGGCCTTGAAAAATTCAAGGAGTATCTGCCGGAAATCACGAAGGAGGACATGGAGCTGATCTCTCAGCCCTTGGATTTTATGGGGCAGAATATTTATAACGGCTATATGGTGCGCGCAGGGGCAGACGGGGAGCCGGAGTTTGTGGACAGGCCCGCAGGATTTCCGAAAACTGCCGCGGGATGGCCGGTGACGCCGGAATGCCTGTACTGGGGTGTGAAGTTCCTGTATGAGAGATATCAGCTGCCGCTGTACATTACGGAGAACGGCATGTCCTGCCACGATATCGTGTCCCGGGACGGCAGAGTCCACGATCCAAACAGGATTACCTTTTTGGATCAATATCTTTCGGCGTTACAGATGGCGGCGGACGACGGCGTGGATGTGAGAGGGTATTTCCAGTGGACCTTCTTAGATAATTTTGAGTGGAACAAGGGCTATACCGAACGGTTCGGTATCGTGTATGTAGACTTTCAGACCCAGAAGCGGATCGCAAAAGATTCCGCGTACTGGTATCAAAAGGTGATGGAGGAGAATGGAGCGATGTTGTCAGTGAATCAGAAGGAAAAACCGATTTTATTTTTAAATCCTGTGTTCAAGCAGATGATCTGGGGCGGGGAACGTCTGGGAACAGACTGGCCTTACCAGATTCCGGGGCCGGGCACCGGGGAGTGCTGGGCAGTCAGCGCGCATCCGAACGGAGACTGCACGATCAAGGAAGGTATCTATGCGGGTAAAACGTTGTCACAGCTCTGGAAGGAGGAGCCGGCACTTTTTGGAAATATGGGGCTTGACCGCTTCCCGCTTCTGACAAAGATTATCGATGCTAAGACAGATTTAAGCATTCAGGTACATCCCGACGATACCTATGCGAAGGCTCACGAAAACGGATCGCTCGGCAAAACAGAGTGCTGGTATATTCTGGACTGTGAGGAGGACTCCACACTGGTGATCGGCCATAACGCAAAGGATAAGGAAGAACTGACGGCCATGATCAGGGAGGGCAGATGGGATGCCTTTATCAGGGAGCTGCCCGTGAAGAAGGGAGATTTTATCCAGATTGATCCGGGAACGGTTCACGCGATCAAAGGCGGCATTATGCTTTTGGAGACACAGCAGAACTCGGATATCACCTACCGCGTTTACGACTACGACAGGCTGACAGACGGGAAGCCCAGACAGCTTCATGTGGAGCAGAGCATCGACGTGATCACGGTTCCTGCTAAACCCACCGAGGAGAGTGTTACGGAGGCGGCGAATCTGCCGAAAGATCAGAGAAACCTATTGATTTCCTGCCCTTACTACAAGGTATGGAAAATCGATGTGGCAAACCGGATTTCCTTCCCGCAGGATTATCCTTTCCTGATTATGAGCGTGGTTTCCGGGGACGGCCTGATCAACGGACAGATGATACAGAAAGGCGATCACTTTATTCTGCCCTGCGGTTACGGGGAAGTAGAATTGCAGGGAGAAATGGAGATTATCGCATCCACCGTCTGAGGGAAAGAAGTATTTTGAAAACAGAATAAATCGTTCAGTTTCCTATATGAAATGTATACCGGCAGTAGACCAAATGCTGGAAGGTAAGTTGTACAATAGCATGGTAAATGCACCGGCAGATGCTTTGCCGCATCGGCTGGAAGTATAGATCATGAAGGAGGAAATAAGTACATGAGTAGGAAACTGTTAAAAAGAATTGCCGTATGCGTTATGACGGCGGCGCTTTGCGTAGGTGCGTTTGTACCTATGACGGCGGAGGCGGCTGAGAAGGCGGATGTGGTCGGAGACTGGTATTGTGAAGATTTCGACGGAATGACATGGGACGGGCGCACAAGCGACGGTATGTTACATTTTCGTGATGATGGTACATATGACGATATGTGGGGACACACGAAAGCATACCATATGGAAGCCGGATCTTTAAATGTAGAGGGCGAGACGGTGTCCTTCGACTTCTGGGGAGCGGTGTCATGTTTTTCCACGATCAGCGCAGCTGGAGACAATGATTATAATGTGCAGATATTTGTCATGCACGGCAGCGACGATATGGAATACGCGAATTTGACATATGATTCGAACAATTCTTATTGGGAGTGGAATGACACAGCTTCCTGGACAAGAGTGGATGGGAGCGCTTCCAAGAAGTCCCATAAGTCCAAGAAGTCCCGCGCGGAAAAGGAAGCAGAAGAGGCTGAGAGACTTAAGGCCGAGGAAGAGAAAAGGGCGTTGGAAGAAGCAAGCAGGGAAGCAGTGCGCCTAGAAGGAGAAGCGGCGGAACAGGGATTTAAAAATGCGGCGCAGATGCAGGATGCGAAATCTACAGACAAAGACGCAGGTGAGTATTACAACAATGCGGTAGTGACCACAGAGGGAATTGAAAATGCGGTTCCGGTGGCGCAGGGCGGCAAGCTGGTGATTGACGGCAAGACGACAAATGCGTCGGCAACGATCTCCAAAGTATCCTCCGCATACGTGGATTCCATTCGCTCGGCACGAAAGGGCACGGTATTAAATGTTGTGGATGTGCAGTTCCCGGCTCTGGAGGCGGTCGTTAATTTCTATATGCCCGGCGTGGCGGCTGGAGACAGTATTACAGCGGCACAGTATAGTGACGGTGCGTGGACAGATGTGGAAGTGGTGGAAGTGAGAGCAGACCATGTTGTCTTAAACTTAAAGAGCAACGGTGTCGTAGCGTTTCTTTCCAACTAATCCGGTCGTTGATCTGAAAAAAGAATGATAAAAGGAGTTTGCGGCCTGTTTGGGCTGTAGGCTCCTTTTGTATTTGACGGGAGATTTTTTGCTTTTCGGGACTGGCTGTTCGTCGGAAACTGTGGTACAATTTGGAGTAAATTCAGGCTTGAGTGTGGGAGGCATATATGGGCAGAAAGAGAACAGGAGACAAAAGGGGATTGACAGGCGCATTGCTGTGCGGCGGTATTATCGCATTGGCAGGCTGCGGCTTGAAAGAAGACACTACAAAGGTCCCTGAAACGGTGGAAGAGGAACAGACAGAGCAGGTACAGGGGGAGAATACGGAGGTACAGGCAGAGGAGACGGAAGAACCCACATTGGAGGAGAAGAGCGTGTCTGACAGCGCGGATGTGGAAGAAAACGCAGAGAAGGCGCAGGTGATGTATGAGGCGCAGATCAGGCACTATTACGGCGGCATTTTGTCCCAGATCATTGCGGCAAGACAGCTTCCCGATGGAGAGCTTGATACCTCCTCTCTGGATGCTGGTTTTGGGGAAATGTGGGATAATCATTTTGCGGTAACGGATATTGACGGGGACGGCAGGGAGGAATTGATCATAAGCTATGCCAACGCGACGATGGCAGGCATGATGGCGATTATCTATGATTATGATCCTGCTGTAGGAGAACTGAAACGCGAATTGACGCAGTGGCCGGCCCTTACCTTTTATGATAACGGTATCATAAAGGCGGAGGCTTCCCATAATCATACACATGGGGAGTTTTGGCCCTTTGCGCTCTATCAATATGAATCAGAGAGTGATTCTTATAAACAGATCGCTTATGTGAGTACCTGGGATAAGGAATTTTCCGATGTGTACGAGGGGCAGCCTTTCCCCGATGAACTGGATACGGATGGCGACGGGACGTTATATAATATTTCGGAGGGTGCGGAGGCAACCTACGAATATGAAGACTACAAATATAATCAGGCGGATTTTGAAGAGTGGTATAACGGTATGATGGAGAACGCAAACGAGGTTTCCATCGACTATCAGCCCATGGAATACGAATCCTTCGCAGATTTTGCGCCTGCTTATCTGAGATTGAAAGCCGAGGAAGCGGGGAGAGAGCGGACGGACACAGATGCCGATCTTGGGCTGATGATTTTAAATGAGGAGCATTTCCTGGATGCGGCAAAGACCCTTCTTTCCGAGAAATATGATGTGGTGATCGAACAGCCGGAGCCGGATTTTGAGGAGCATACGGTGGGAACGGTTTCCGGAAAAGAAGTGTTTTCCTTCATGGCGTTGGATGCGGGAAATCTTTCCTATTCCGGTGAAAAATTGGAGGATGTGACGATCTTCGGTATTTATCCCGGCATCAGCGTGGACGGTGCGTGGGAGAAATTAAAAGCTTACGGTTTTTATGCCTCACCCTACGGAGAGGTGGAGAACTGCCTTATCACGGGAGAAGGATTCGGCAACGTGAGTATTTGGTTTTCGGCGGAGGATGGTTTTGTGACGGAGATCACAGTGCGCCCGTATTGCGCTTTTGCGGGGTGACGGATCAGATTATTGACATCAGGGTTTGCCGTGCCGTTTTCCCTTACTTAATGATATTGTTAATGTTAATCAATCTTGCTAAAGAGTACTGTTTCTAAGCGTGGAAAGGGAAAAAGTAGATAATCGAAAATTCTTTCCGGATTGATATAAACAAGTGCTATTGCTATAATGAATGGCAAGACAATAATTTCAAGTAGAGGAAAACATCATGAAATTTGAAAAATTAGCTAATTCTATAAAAGATATAAACGATAAAGCAGGTACTACAGCCAAAAGTGCCGTAAATCAACTTATGACTTTACGAAATTGGGCAATTGGATACTACATTGTAGAATATGAGCAGGCTGGAAGCGACAGAGCTGAATATGGAACACAGCTATTGAAAAATTTGGAAAAAGAGATTTCACAAAAAGGAATGAACTCTACACTATTCAAGCTTTGCCGCAATTTTTATTTATTATATCCTCAAATTGGTGCGATGGTGTCGAACCAATTTGAATTACCGGATTTTGAAAAAAGTTCGACAGTGTCGAACCAATTTGAAACGAAGCCAGAAGTTTTGGTAAGCAATCTTTCTTTTTCTCATATAAGAGAAATTATGGTGATTGAAGATTCTTTTGAAAGATTTTTTTATGAAACAGAATGTATGAAATGTAATTGGAGTGTAAGAGAACTTCGTAGATAAATAAAAACAAATCTGTATGTGAGAGCAGGAATCAGCAAAAAGCCGGAACTATTATTGACGAAGTCAGTAGATAATGCTATTTCAAATGCGCTAACAATCAAAGATCCGTTTACCTTTGAATTTCTTGGATTGGATGCCAAAGAAGCCGTAAGCGAATCTGATTTAGAGCAGGCATTAATGGACCATTTGCAGGAATTCATGCTTGAATTAGGACAAGGTTTTTGCTTTGAAGCAAGGCAAAAGCGTATCATAATTGATGATAAATATTATTTTATCGATTTGGTTTTCTATAACAGATTGTTGCACTGCAATGTTATTATAGAATTGAAGAATGATGAGTTTAAGCATGAGGATTTAGGACAATTAAATGCGTACGTAGGTTACTACAAAAAGAACGAAATGTTGCCGGGTGACAATCCGCCGGTTGGAATTTTGCTTTGCACCGATAAGGGTTCGCAGATGGTAGAATATGCGTTATCAGGAATGGATAACCAACTGTTTGTCTCAACATATATGCTCCATTTGCCGGATAAGAGGAAATTGGAAGAATTTATGCTAAAAGAATTGGAAGAAATGGGAATGTAACAGTAGAAAAGCTCGCGAAGCCTTGAATTCTCACTTGAGGTATTTTAAAGAATTTAGTTGGTAGAATATCTAGACTTGGTGTGGTAAAATAAAAGAACAAAATAGAAGAAAAACTCGAAGTTTCGCATTGGTTTATTGTATGGAGTATGTGTAAAAATAGCACATGCTCCATATTTTATTATTGACAAAGAGCAAAATATAATGTATGTTATATAACAGCAATTATATTGAGGAGGGAATTATGCCACCAAAAGCAAAAATAACAAGAGAAATGATAGTGGACACTGCTTTTGAGATTGTGCGGAAGGAAGGTGCAGACAAGGTGACGGCTCGAAGCATTTCAGAGCAGTTAAGCTGTTCCACACAGCCGGTACTATACTATTTTTCGACTGTGGAAGATATTAAGAAAGCGGTGTATAAAAAGGCGGATGAGTATCATACGGCTTATCTGATGAATTTGGAGATGACTTGCGAAAATCCGATGTTGGAAATAGGTATGAATTATATAAAATTCGCCATAGAGGAAAGAAATCTTTTTCGTTTTCTGTTTCAATCCAATGAGTTTTCGGGAGTTAGTATGCTGGAACTGTTAGAAACGGAAGAATTGTTCCCCATGCTTGGTATGTTACAGAATGAACTGGACATATCGATGGAGGCTGCAAAGGAAGCTTTTACTACATTATTCATTTTTTCTCATGGGTATGCAAGTTTATATGCCAATAATACAATGCTCTATAATGAGCAGGATGTAATAAGGGCACTTGATAAAATATTTGAAGGAGCAGTTTGTACTGTGAAAAGAGACTAAGATGAAAAAGATATTTGAAAAACATGAAAATTTATGTTGTATGCTATTAATCGTTTTGTATGTGGTAATTAATTCTTATTGCAGGCAGAACTTTGGAACGACAGATTATAGAAGTGCAATTACAAACACTATATTTTCTGTAGTGTTGCTGGCATTGGTCATTAGCCTGAAACGAGTAACTTTTTACGGTTTAACCAAGGTGACAGATTTAAAGAAATATCTGTATTCTATTCCCTTATTGTTAATTGTATCTGTTCAACTGTGGAATGGTTTTCACATTAATAATACGCCAAGTGAAATCCTGTTTCACACTATAACAATGATTAATGTGGGCTTTTTGGAAGAAATGATTTTCCGTGGATTTCTTTTTAAGATGATGGCAAAAGACAATTTAAAAAGTGCCATTATCGTTAGTGCTATTACTTTTGGAATGGGGCATATTGTGAATTTGTTGAATGGGGCAAGTTTAATTCCAACATTAATGCAAATTTGCTACGCAACGGCAATCGGATATATGCTTGTTATTATTTTCTATAAGAGTAAATCCCTTATACCATGTATCATTACGCATGCAGTATTTAATAGTTTGAGCATATTTAGTGAGGGAAACAAATTGATGTTGTACATAGTAACTGTATTTATAGTTGTTGTATCGCTGAGTTATGCTTTCTACATAAATAGAACAATTGAAGAATAGGAATTGCATTTAAAAGGTATATTTCATGCGAGAATATTACAGGGGACAGGCGGTTGCATACCACCAACTTTTGATGGAATTTTGTCAACGGATGGTTGCAGAATAGAAAAATTTTCAACAATTCATATTCCTATTTAGCAAATAGGAAAAATATAGATTGATTATTTCCTACTAATCTGCTATACTTAATCGAAACATAAGATGGACCTGTTTTAAGACAGTGCGGACAGGCAGATACAGGAGGAGAGTATGGCACGGGGAATCGGAACGAAATGCATACACTTGGAGGAGGATGAAGGGCGGCTTGCCCATTACGGCGCGATCAGTTTCCCGATTTATCAGTCGGCGACCTACGCGCACCCTGCGGTGGGACAGAGCACCGGCTTTGACTACAGCAGATTACAAAACCCGACGAGAGAGCAGGTGGAAAAGGTGGTGGCTTCACTGGAAAACGGGATCGACGCTTTGGCGTTATCCTCCGGTATGGCGGCCATTTCTCTGATGATGGAATTGTTTGCGCCGGGGGATCATCTGATTGTGGATGCGGATCTCTACGGCGGAAGTATCCGTCTGTTTGAGCATGTCTCCCGGAAAAACGGCATTGACTTTACGAGTATTGACTGCTATAAAGAAAACATAGAAAGCTATATCAAAGAAAACACAAAGGCCATTTATATCGAGACGCCGACCAATCCCATGATGCATGTGACGGATATCAAAAAGACGGCGGAGATCGCGAAGCGGCACGGTGTGCTGTTGATTGTGGACAATACGTTTCTATCGCCCTATTTTCAAAATCCGCTTGACCTGGGCGCAGATATTGTGATTCACAGCGGCACGAAATATCTGGGCGGGCATAACGATACGCTGGCAGGCTTTCTGGTGACGAACAGAGAGGACGTGAGGGAGAGGCTGCGCTTCCTGATTAAGACCACGGGTGCGGGGCTGGCGCCCTTTGACAGCTGGCTCATCCTGCGGGGGATCAAAACCCTTGGCGTCCGTATGGAAAAAGCGCAGGAGAATGCAAAAGGGATTGCGGAGTGGTTAAAGGGACAGCAAAGTGTGACGGAGGTTATTTATCCGGGACTCCCGGAGCATCCGGGTCATGAAATTATGAAGAGACAGGCGAGAGGCTTCGGGGCGATGCTGACTTTTAAACTCGAGAGCCGGGAATTTGCTCTGGCAGTTTTGGAGAAGGTGAAGCTGATCCGGTATGCGGAAAGCCTTGGCGGTGTGGAAACGCTGATCACTTATCCGACGACCCAGACCCATGCCGACGTCCCGAAGGAGATCCGGGAGAGAAACGGGATTACAGAGAGCACCCTGCGCATGTCGGTGGGGATTGAGGACGGAGAGGATCTGTTGGATGAACTTGCGGGCGTTTTTCATGAAATAGAGAGTAGGTAGAAAGCTAAAATGCCGGCATGGAGAAAGGAAAATTATGGCGGAGAGAAACCTTGATTTTGACAGTGTAATTGAGAGAAAAAATACCCGGTCACTGAAATATGATTTTGCAAAAGCCTATGGAATGCCGGAGGGTTTGCTTCCACTGTGGGTAGCGGACATGGACTTTAAGACCTCCTCCTACATAGAGGACGCGCTGGTGGAGCGGGCAAGGGAGGGCGTCTTTGGCTACAGCGAGGTGCAGACACCCTATTTCGAGATTGTAAGGGATTGGATGGTAAGGCATCATGACTGGCAGCCCAAGGAGGATTGGCTGGTAAAGACGCCGGGCGTGGTGACGGCCCTTGCTATGGCGGTAAAGGCTTACACCGAACCCGGCGATGCGGTGCTGATTCAGCTTCCGGTTTATTATCCCTTCTCTGAGGTGATTACAGACAACGGCAGACAGGTGGTGAGCAATACCCTGTATCGGGGAGAGGATAACCGTTACCATATAGATTTCGAAGATTTTGAGAGACAGATTGTGGAGCATAAAATCAAATTGTTCTTCCTGTGCAGCCCTCACAATCCGGTTGGGCGCGTCTGGACGGCGGAGGAACTGATCCGACTGGGCGATATCTGTCTCGCCCACGGCGTGATCGTGGTGAGCGATGAGATTCACCATGATTTCATTTTTCAGGGCAGCCATTCTGTGTTTGCGGGCCTGAAAAAGGAATATGAAGAGATCAGCATTATCTGTACCTCTCCGAGTAAGACATTCAATTTGGCTACTATGGTAATGTCAAATATTTTTATTCCCAATCGGGATTTGCGGAAACGTTTCAGGAAGCAGCTTGACGCGGCGGGCATCAGCCAGCTTGGCGTGATGGGCCTTGTTGCCTGCGAGACCGCCTACAGCAAGGGTGAGGAATGGTATCAGGCTATGATTTCCTATGTCCGCGGCAATATCGAGTTTGTAAGGGACTATGTGGAGCAGAACCTGCCCGGCGTGACCATGACAGAGCACGAGGGAACCTATCTTGTCTGGCTGGATTTTTCGGGGACGGGACTTTCGGTGGAAGAATTGGACAATCTGATTATTCACAAGGCGAAGCTGTGGCTGGACAGCGGTAAAATATTCGGGGAATGCGGAAGCGGCTTCCAGAGAATCAACGTGACCTGTCCGAGAAGTGTGTTAAAGGAAGCGATGGACAGGATCAGGACAGTGATATGAGCAGTCGCGTTTTGCTGGTTGTATACCGCATTCTCTCGATTTTTCGGATACCCGGTTTTATGAGAGAGAAGCACTATCGCGAAAACAGGGTCCGGCTGGAACAGACAGACTGGGATTTTTGGACTATGACGAACGCTTATATTGAGAATCAGGGCGAGTGGGGAAACATTTATTTTGGTCTTGGGAAGCGGCAGAGCATGGCCTATGCCGGGTGTGAGATTATGGCCGCATACAATGCCGGAAAAGCGTTGGGAGCTACGGGATCCAAACAGGATATGGCAGAGCTGATCCGCAGCTATGAAAAACGGGGCGCGGCGCTTTTTGGAAAATTCGGAGTCGCACCCACGGCGATTCGGAACTATTTCAGGGGAAACGGCTTTTCGGTCGAGACAGCGGACGGGGAGAATGAACCGGCAGTGGAAGCAGTCGGCAGGAAATATGCCGTCATGATCGCCACGGTCATAAACGACAAAAATGATATCACCAAACAGATTCACACAGTCTGTATAACGAAAAGACCGGATGGGAGCTATGTGCTTCACAATGCCTATTACAGAGATGCAAAGGGGCGGTACAGGGAGAGCGTCCCTTATCAGACATTGCAGGAAGCAGTCGGACATATTTCACGGTGGGATCCCAAGCTGATCTATCTGATCGGCATTGCTGATAAATGATTTTAAAAGGTTGACTTTTTTGAAAAAAATATGATAAAATCCTAACGGCAATCAAATAAAAACAAGGATACATGATGACACAGGTAGTGCTTTGCACGTAAAGCTGATTACGGAACATGTTTTGTTCCGTATACGGATTTCGCAAAGCTCTGCCTGTGTTTTTGTGTGCAAAAAAGGAGGAAAAGTTATGCCGGAAAATCAATTTCAAAGGATGGTGTTTGCCTTCCTGACCGTTTTGGTAACGGTCCACGCCTATGTGTTTTACAGTCTGTATGTGGTCAACGGATCGACGCTTATGCAGATAAACAATGCTGATTCCGTGATTCATGCAATTAACAAACAGGGCGACGTTTATATGTTTGGGAGGATGCTGCCGATCTGGGCGGTGATTCTGATTGAGTTTCTTTTTGCTTACGGGTTGGAGTGTGTGATGGGAAGTCCCTGCTCCTTTAAACTTGCCTGTAAAAATTTTGAGATCGGGAAAACCCATCCCGTCATTTTTGAGAGTGCGATTATCTGCGCCACAGTAGGGCTGATGTGCCCGGCCATGAGCTTTCTGGCGGCATGGTTTTACTATCCCTACTATGCGGGATTTCATTTGGCGACCTTGTTAGCAAACTGGGTGAAGCTGGTGTGTTTTAATTTTCCCTTTGCGTTTTTCAGCCAGCTGTTTTTTATTCAGCCGTTGATTCGGACTGTATTTCGCGCATTGTTTCGCAAGTAGGAGAGGGCCGTCTGTTTTCAGACGGCCCACTTGATTTTCCCACAACCGATTTTTTTACCTGCGTTTCCGGCGGGCTGGGTTGTGAAATCATCCGGCCCTTCGTGGATGATAACGGCTTTTCCGATAATTTCCGGAATGGCAAATCTTTTGTCATAGAATACGCTGTAGGCATAGCCCTGACTGCCGAGAAGAGGCGGCATATCGCCGGCATGGTTGGGATGGGCTGCATCTTTTGGATTATAATGGGCGCCCGTGTGTTCAAAGTTATCGCTACAGTCCCCGGTTTCATGTATGTGCATGGCATAGAAATTACTTGATCCGGGAATCTCAACGTTGGGGAGTCCGAAAATCTGCGTTTCCACCAACACGCCGCCGTAGATGGTATGATAGAACTTGACCATACCGCTCAAGGTGGAGGTTTCCGCGTTTCCCCTGATCCATGCGATGGCTTCTGGGTGATCGCGCAGGAGAAGATCGGTGAAGGCAATTCGGGGAGTCGGTTGATAATTGTCCATAAAATTGCTCCTGAGGGCTTTTATTTATGTTATGACTACAGGTGCTGGTTGGTGCAGACCTGGCAATTGATTTCAAACAGGCGTTATGGTATACTGATTCTCTGGAAATATAATTAATTTGCAATATTGCACGAAAGAGGAAAGCCATGATAAAAAGTGTGTTGGATTATTTGGAAAATACGGCGGAGCTTTACGGGGAAAAAGAGGCGTATATCGATGAAAGCAGAGCCATTACCTTTGGGGAATTAAAGGCGGACGCGCAAAGAATTGCCACAGGGCTGCTTACGGAAGCCGGA
This sequence comes from Lachnospiraceae bacterium UBA7202, assembly GCA_002490705.1. Classification (GTDB taxonomy): domain Bacteria; phylum Bacillota; class Clostridia; order Lachnospirales; family Lachnospiraceae; genus UBA3282. The sequence goes on along the minus strand of DKUO01000020.1, from coordinate 8,190 downwards.
ATCGGAACGCCTGTCGCTGTGTATATGGATAAATGCGTGGAATGTATCGAGGGTTTTCTTGGCGTTTCTTATACCGGAGCGTTTTATGTACCGATCGACATATCCATGCCCTATGCACGGGTAAAGCTTATCATGGATACCCTGAAAGCCAAGGTCGTTTTGACCAGAAGGCGTGATGAAATCCCGAAGGAAATAGAAGAGGCGTATCGCGTTTTTTATATCGAAGATTTATTACAGATACAGGAAATCAATACCGGGGAACTGGCAAGACGGAACAGAGTGAGAATTGATCAGGATCCCATCTATGCAATCTTTACTTCCGGTTCTACCGGTGTGCCGAAGGGCGTACTGGTCAGTCAGAGGTCTGTTATCAATTTTACAGAATGGTGGTGCGAGACATTTGAATTTACGGAGGAGGAGGTGTTTGCCAACCAGACGCCGTTTTATTTTGATGCTTCCGTAAAGGATATTTACGCGACCTTACGATGCGGCGCGACGATGTATATTGTGCCGAAAAAATTGTTTTCTCTTCCGGCACAGCTGGTTCGTTTCCTGAATGAAAATAAGGTAAACTGTATCGACTGGGTGCCGTCTGTTCTTTGTATGATCGCGAATTTCCGGACTCTGGATAAGGTGAAACCGGAATATTTGAAAAAGGTTATGTTCCTCGGTGAAGTTATGCCGACCAAACAGTTTAATATATGGCGGCGTGCTCTGCCGGATGTAAAATTTGCAAATCTATATGGGCCAACAGAGGCAACGGGTGATTGTACCTATTATAAAATTGAGAGGGAGTTTGCAGATGATGAGCCCATTCCGATCGGCTTTGCCTGTGAGAATACGGATGTAATGCTGTTGAATGAAAAAGGCTACAGGGTCGGGGAAGATGAGATCGGGGAAATCTGTGTCAGAGGGTGCTCCCTTGCGTTGGGATATTATAACAATCAGGGGAAAACGGATGAAGTTTTTCAGGAAAATCCTTTGCAGAAATCTTACAGAGAAAGAATATACAGGACCGGCGATCTCGGAAAATACAATCGATACGGGGAAATTGTCTTTTTATCCCGGAAAGATTCCCAGGTGAAACATATGGGACACCGGATTGAATTGGGAGAAATTGAGACGGCGATCAGTTCCATGGAACAGATAGAACGGGTATGCTGTATCTTTGACCAGGCATCCCAGAAGATCATTGCCGTGTATAAGGGAGAGATCGAGGCAAAGGAAATGACGGAAAGGCTCAAGGACAAACTTCCCCGTTATATGCTTCCCAATGTTTATGACAGAGTCAGCGATATGCCGGTAAACTTAAACGGCAAGATTGACCGGGCAGCGTTGAAGGATAAGTATGTCAACATATGAGAAATCAGGTATGAGATGAAATGAGTATCAAATCTTTGAGCTTTTTATTGTTTGTTTTTGTTGTTTTCTGCATTTATTATGCGGTGCAGAAGACGAATCTGCAAAAATTTGTCATACTGGCGGCCAGCATCGTCTGTATGGTCAGCATGTCAAGCGTGGCGGCGACGGCGCTTGTCGGTGTACTGGCGCTGTGCGTTTATGGGATTGCGCTTCGGATGGAAGCGCTGATTCAGAGAAATGGCGGCACAGGGGGACAGAAGACTAAAAATCAGGGAAGAGGTTTATTGTTTTTCGGCGCTTTTCTGGATATCGGGCTGCTGTTGTACTTTAAGTTTTTTCAAAACACGTATCACTTGCTTCAGGATTGTTTTGCCACTAAAAATATCACGCTGGCAGAGCTTGTGGTTCCCATCGGGCTGTCCTATTATACATTGGCGCTTTACGGCTATTTGTCAGATATCTATCACAAAAAATGTCCCGCTGAGAAAAACTTTCTCCTTTTTCTTACCTATGTGACGTATTTTCCTGCCATTATCGAAGGACCGATCAATTTATATCAAAAACTTGCTCCGCAGTTTAGAGAGAGACATTCTTTTGACGGAAACAGAGTGGTCATGGGACTGCAAAGATGTCTGTGGGGATATTTTAAGAAGGTGGTCATTGCGGATCGGATTGGCATTCTGGTTATGGGTATTCTTCAGGACGATACGGCAGTGGGACCTTTGCTTTTTTATGCTATGGTTCTCTACAGCTTTCAGATTTACACTGATTTTTCGGGTGGGATTGACGTGATTATGGGCATTTCTGAAATGCTGGATATCCGGCTGACAGAGAATTTCAGATCTCCGCTTGTCTCAGGAAGCGTAACCGAATACTGGGCGAGGTGGCATATCTCTCTGGGCGTATTTATGGAAAAATATATTTATTACCCGATTGCCCTGAACAGAAAGGTCATGAAGGTTTCTAAAAAGATTCCCAACAAATATTTGTCCAAAGCATTTTCTTCCGCGCTGGCATCTTTTATTGTGTTCATTATCGTGGGAATCTGGCACGGAACGGGATGGAACTATGTCGTATACGGCTTATATCAGGCAGCCTTTGTTGCAGGTGCAGTATTGCTTGCGCCGGTTTATAAAAAGATGAAAAGCGCCCTGCACGTAGACGATAAGACGCTGAAATGGAAAATTTTTACGATTCTTCGGACATTTACCATATTGGTATTCGGCAGGATACTCATAAAATCCGCAGATATGTATCAGGTCGGTGAGCTTTTGCAGAGAATGTTTGCGGACGCCAATCCGCACGCACTGTTTGACGGGACGATTTATCAGTATGGTCTGGATTATAAGAACGTGTTCCTGCTATACGCGTGTATCGTGCTTGTCATCATAGTGGATATTCTGCATGAAAAGGGTGTTCATTTCAGGGAACTGCTGATGCGGCAGGGAATTGTTTTCCGCTATGCAGTATATTATGCGGCTGTTTTTTCCATTATTGTATTCGGGATTTACGGGCCGGAGTTTCATTCCGCTGATTTTATCTATCAGGCTTTTTAACGGTAGGAGGGTATGGTGAAAAAGAGAGCGATCGGAAGCGTTAAGGTAGTTGTGTTTCTTCTTGGGTTTTGTCTGATCTTCATGCAGATGCAGAAGGTGCTTCATTACCGTTGGGATTTTTATACATACTCGACCAATCTTTACATGAAGGAGCAGCCGGAGAATTCTTATGATGTGATTTTTTTAGGATCAAGCGATTTAAAGACAGCTGTTTATCCACTGGCTATGTTTCAGACCAACGGAATTACCAGTTTTAACTGCGCTATGTCGGACAATACGTCGGCTTTTTCCGCCTATTATCTGCTGGAATATCTTCTGCGCTATCAGAATCCGAAGGTGGTCTGCTGTGATTTTTCCGCATTGTATGACGAAAAACTGCCGTCGGAGCGGGAAACCCCGTATCGAAAAATTGTTGAGACGATGCCGGATCGGGACTTGAAATGGAAGATGATAAAGGATATTCATGAGATGGATCCGGAGCAGTCGGCCTTGTCCTATCTGTTTCCTATGCTTCGATATCATGGTATATGGAATGAACTGAAAGAGGAGAATTTTGAAGAGGATTATGTCTATCATGATCTGTATGAAGATTATAATAACGGATGTACGCTGATCAATGGAACCTATGAGGAAAAGGAGCCCTATGATATTTCACCGGCGATGTGGGAGACGGAGCCGTCAGAGGAACCGCTGTCTGCTTTGAACGTGGAATGGTATGATAAATTGATTGCGCTGTGTCAGGAAAAGGATATCCGGGTAGCGGCAGTATTTCCACCTTCATTGGGAGAAAGTTACGACCATGCGGCGAGATGGGAGACCACGAAGGCCTATCTGGAGTCCAGGGGCGTGGATATGATTGATTATAATTGTTATGACGCCGTACACAGATTAGAGCTGAATGTGGCGACAGATTATATTGACGACACGCATATGTCATACAGGGGCAGTTTGAAGCTGTCCCCGGATCTGGCATATATCCTGTACGACCGATACGGCATACCGGATAGAAGGGGAACGGAGGAGGCTGCGCAGTGGGAGGCGCAGTGGGACGCGTTCTGTGAGGATTTTGGCATAGAGGAAACAAATTAAAAACAAAGGAACATATGCGCAATGGTGGAAAGAAAACTGGAATTATGAAAATGTGATGTCGGGGGCTATCGCAATTCTATGACTTCCAAATCGTCTGGGATATACAGATTTCCGGAAAAATATTGCGATCCCTCTTCGGTATATAATGCTTTTCTGTCTTTGATATTTTGATCCTCTGTATGATACAGGATCAGATTAGCGACATTTAGTTCTTCCGCTAACAGGCAGGCATCTTTTACGGTAGAATGGTGCTTTTCATAAGGTTTAAAAATATCTGCCTGGGAAGAAAGACAAAAGGCTTCGTGCAACAGCCATTGGCAGTTCTTTGCATATTTTTCTTCGCAGGGATTGTAAGGCTCGTCGCCACAGCAGGTTATTTTTTCTCCATTGCGCATTTCCATACAGAAACCGAACTGATTTGCTTTTGTTGAACCAATATCAAAAAAAGTTACCGGGTTCCCGTTTATCGCACGCGTTTCTCCGTCATGAACGGGGATCAGATGTAATCTGTTACCGATAAAATTGGTTTCTCTTGGTAAAAGCAGCTTTCCAGCCATATCCAAAAGCAAAGCAATCACTTCTTCATGCCCATAGATATTGGCTTCTCCCTGATACTCGCCATGATACATAGACTGGCAGATGATGCGAATCATCCAAATAATGCCGAGTAAATGGTCGATGTGCTTATGGGTCACAAAAATTTCACGCATATCCATCCAGTCAAATCCTGCACTTTGTAATTGATGAAGGATCGTATTCCCGCCTCCGCCGTCTACCATAAAATATTTCTGATTGTCTTCGATCACAAAGCAGGTGTTATAACATTCTCTTACAAGGGCATGACCAGTCCCAAGCATTGTTAGTTTCATTTTTCCCTCCATTCCGAAGCGTTCACGCTGAGGACGCGAGCAGGAGAATTTGTGCTGCCTATTCCTTTGGAAAGTTCGCCATATAACGCCCCTATAGCTGCTTTTTTGGAATATTCAGTTTTTAGGATTTCCTGATTTCTGATTGCCTGTGCTACGGGTGTCATAGTATCAATTCCCTTCGTTTTTTTTCTTTATTATACGGTATTTAGTATTGACTTATCAACAGGGCAACGATAAGACGCTGCTTTATGCTGTCCCCTTTTATAATTCAGAGGGATATATATATCGTTTGCCCATAGCACTTACAATTCTAAAATAGCAAATATAAAAAACTACAATACACGCACCAAACTCACCAGTTAATTTAAGCAGAACATTATTCAAAGAAGCTGGCAATATTAAGTTCATTTTTCCATTCAGTAATGGTATGCAGAATAAAATAATCAATAAAGCCATTATCATTGGAGAGAATAATTTAATTGCTATCTGCTGATTCACAAGTCTTACTATCTGCTTATCACTTTTCCCCATACATCGCATGATCTGATTGCTTTTTGAATTTTGCCTAATCTCTATAATATTCTGTAAAGACAGTATCGAAAAATAAATAACCAGAAAAACAATACAGATACTTATTTGCGACGTTCCCATCCACTGGCGCATAGCCGTATCAAAAAGCTGAAATTCCGGCTGCAATATCAGTATTCCAGTTACAAAAGAAGCCCCGGAAAACAAAAAGCATATGCAAAAAACAGTATTAACCATAGCAGCCGATTTGAAATTTGATGTTACATTTGCCGCAATATATAGCCTGTCTTTTTGATAGATTTGAACGGGGTTCCTTCGCCTGTACGCATATAAATACCCAAACACCCATTTGTAAAAAGCAAAGACGGATACTAATAATGGTATTGCTACAACAGATACGGGATAAACAATATAACCTTCCGGCAAAAAAACAATGCTCCAGACGCAGCCAATGAAGCACACAAAACACAAAAAGAAAATAATGCCCCATTTTTTATGGTTCCCTATATTTTTTACGCCTTGATTGTGGTTTTTTTCATACATCAGCTCCCTTATTTGCAGCTTGTCTAGGCGTTGCTTCAACCGAAAAGAACACACTGTTTCAATAAGGCAAAAAAACAGAAATGTATATAACATACTTTTACCATAAAGGAATCCGCAATGTTTCATTTCGTGCAATGGCTCACGGAAATACCAAAACCCATATATGGAAAAACCTATTGTTGTTCCTGCTATATAGCAGCAGAAGCCAATCAACAAGACTTCGCATAGGAACAGCCGGGTTAATCTCTTTTTTCCCATACCCAATAATAAATAACTTGCAAACTCTTTTGCCCGCTGCTTTAGCATGAAAGTGTCTATATATCCAACTAAAACTATTTGAATGGCTGCTATCAACAATGGCAGAGAAATCACTTGAAAACCGGCTGATTCTCCTATAATGGTTATACAATTAGATACTTCTATAATCGCCAAAAGGACGGTCATGGTAACAACATATAAAAGATAATTTATAAAAGACCGCTTGGCATTACGGATTGACAACTTCAAGTACATCTATCTTTCTCCCTCTATCCATTCTATTTCCTTTAAAATATCCGCGAAAAAGGTCTGTTTGTTTTCCTGTTCCCGGTTTAAGGCAGCTTTTATTTTGCCGTCTTTCATAAACAAAATCCTGTCACAATAGCTGGCTGCCATGACATCATGCGTGACCATCAATATTGTTGCGCTGTACTCTCTACAAAGCATAGCAAGGGTGTCTAAAAGCTGTCTGGCAGCGTGGGAATCCAATGCCCCGGTGGGTAATGTCCAGTTAGTATAACATAGAAAAAGCCCCGGAAACTGCTGCCCTCCGGGGTTCTTTTATTCCCATCTCAATCGCACTCCACAACTTCTGCATTTTGTGTATGGCCTATTTTCTCCATTTACCAGACTTGACACCATTCTATTGCATTTGGGGCATTGTCCATCCTTTCCCCCAAGTTTTAAGAATGTTATATTGTATGGCGTTTCTGTTTCCTTTGAAAACATATCATCATTGTAGCACTCTACCGCTTCCACCCACTCTGTAAAATTTTCCGTTTTCTCCCCCCTTTTCTTTACCCTATAAAAAGAAGTTGGTCTATCTTCATTTACCGTTGAAACGATACATAATTCTTTTTCTACCCCGCCGCCGCTGCTGTCCGTTACCAGCGATTCTTCAATCTCATGCCCTATCCATTCGGCTGGATTTTCAATTTTGTTTCCCATGCTCTTTCCTCTCTTTCCCTAGTCTTTATGTTTCTCCCATGCCAGCTGCTCCCCGGTGTCCTGCTGCACCTTTTCTTTAACTGCTGTGCATACATATTCATTAAATGACTGCCCCTGCTGCTTTGCAATTTCACGGACTGCCGCTTTCATACCTTTTGGCATTGCAAGTTCTGCCCGGTCATAGTTATTATCACGGTATTTATTTTTCGCTGCGGTTGCCGCCGGTCCCCGTGGTATGGTTGTTTTCTTTCCCTGCCGCTCTCCTGCCTTCTTATCTCCCGACATTCGCAAGCCCTCCATTTGTCTGTTTCCGTAAGTATAACACATCTTTTGCACTTACGGAAGTATAAATTTAT
>DKUO01000020.1:0-472 GCA_002490705.1 Lachnospiraceae bacterium UBA7202 | reverse complement strand
GCACTTACGGAAGTATAAATTTATACAAGTATAAAAGTAAAAAAAGCGGCGGCAAGTCCCTTCATATTTTTCTACCCTTCCTAATCCGTCACTCCAATTCAGAAACCTATTTCATTCCTGAATATATAGAATATAATCTTGTTTTACTTATGCTACGAATCACTCCTTCTTGTACTCTACAATATCCCCGGGCTGGCATTCCAACAACCGACACATGATTGATATGTTATCCCATGAAACAAGTTCTTCCATTCTAATTTTTTGTATAGTTGCTTCTCCAAAAATCCGTTCTTTCCTCAGTCGGTATGTGGAATACCCTTTTTTCTTCAATTCTGACAAAACATCTATTTTATATTGTATGGGCATAATAACACTCCTTTCCTGATAATAAGTATATCATATATATGAACTATTTTCTAGTGTATATATTGTATAGTTTATACACTAGATTTTTGTGCATATTGCGTGTTGA
>DKUO01000024.1 GCA_002490705.1 Lachnospiraceae bacterium UBA7202 | reverse complement strand
TTCTTATGGCGTGGCTCCGATGCTCAGTTATTATTATGGGGAACAGAACCATGAAAAGCTGAAGAAGATGGTAGCAGTCAGCATGAGAGTGATTGCGGGGATTTCCTTTGTGACGGTTGCGGCTTCCTTTCTTCTGACAAGACCGCTTGTATCCGTATTTGCCCGACCGGACAATCCGGTGTATGATCTGGCAGTGACGGGGAACAGGATATGTACCATAGCGCTTTTATTTATTGGTTTTAATATTTTTGCCAGCGGGATGTTTACCGCATTATCCAACGGGATTGTTTCGGCTGTCCTTGCATTTTCCAGATCGTTTGTATTTATGCTGATCACGATGATCGTGCTTCCGCTTATTTTCGGTGTAAATGGAATCTGGCTGGCAACGCCTGCGGCGGAGCTGATGGCGCTTGTATTGTCCGTGTTTATGTTCCTAAAATATAGGAAGCGGTATGGTTACTAAGGAGGGTATAATGGGCTTTCGGGATCTATCCAAACGCAATACGACAGTAAATGAGGCATGGCAAAGGGCAGGGGAAAGAAATGGGGGCACAGCTTATGAGGAAAATAAAAAAGGTAATGCATCTGCTCCAAGAGAGGCTGGGTTTGGTTCAAAAAAGAGTTTAAAAAAGTTTTTTGTTATATGGTATACTATGATAATAATATAAAACTGCGATGTCAGAATTGGAAAGGAACGATTATGGCGAAGATAGCTGTTTATTTTCCGGGTATAGGATATCACTGCGATAAACCTCTTTTATATTATGGCAGGAAAATTGCCTGCGAGCAGGGGTATCAAGACTATAGGAATATTCATTACACCTATAATGGTGGTAATATTCGCGGCAATGAAGAGAAAATGCAGGAAGCGTATGAAGCGCTGTTTTCTCAGGCAGAGGCGGAATTGGCGGATATAGTCTGGTCTGATTATGAGGACGTGCTTTTTGTTTCCAAAAGCATTGGTACCATCATTGCGGTATCCTATGCAAAAAAATATGAATTGAGAGGGGTAAGGCATATTCTGTATACGCCGTTGGCACAGACATTTCTGTTTGCACCAGCTCATTCGTGTGCTTTTATTGGAACAGCGGACCCATGGAGCAGTACGGATGAAGTTATCCGTCTTGCAAAGGAAAATGATATCCCGATAGCGGTATATGAGGGATGCAATCACTCTCTTGAATGTGAGGATACGTTAAAAAATATTGAGAACCTAAAGGATGCGATGCAAAAGACATTGGATTTTTGCAAAAAAAAGAACTGACGCCGAAAAAGAAAAACTATGGAAAAATGATGGTAAAATGATGCAACAATGATGCAAGTGACATATAAGATAGCAATATAAAGGAGGGTGCAAGTCAAGTCGCTTGCAAGGAAAAAATATTATGAGTATACAAAAGAAAAAGAAGCAACGGCGGAAGAAAAAATGTTTGCCGCAGGGTTCTATATGGCTGGCTGTTTTTTTGACTCTTTCGTGTTTTTACATGGAAATGGTCTTTAAGCTGTCAGTCGAAACATTGCATACCGGAAGTTCCTTTGTATTTCTGGCGTTATTCTCCCTTTGCGCGGGGTTTCTTGTTTCAGGCATTGTTTCGCTGCTGCCGAAAAGAGCGGCGCAGATTCTGATACCATGCTATCTGGGGCTTTTATCCCTCATTTTCATTGTGGAATTTCTGGTATACAGACAGTTTAAGGTGGCATATGACGTGAATACCATATTGAATGCCGCAACTGACGCGCTGGGCGGATTTGGCGCTGATATCAGGCGGTTGATCTTCTGCTTTGATGGAATCAGCCATATTACGCTTTTCTTGCTGCCGCTTATCCTGTGGTTTGTATTAAGAGAAAGGATAATAGGAAAGATTCCCTCAAAGGGCATTTGGCAAAGACGTACAGGGCGGAACGTTTCTTTTTCACTGGCGCATTTGGCCGGGGGAGCGGCCTGTTATGGAGCGGCTTTGTTCCTTATTCTAGGCTGCGGTCTGCATAAGGACATTTATACCAATCAATATTATTTTGAGTCGGCTGTCATGCAGTTTGGGCTGGGCGAGGGGCTGTGTCTGGATATCCGGAATCTTGCTTCCTCCAAAATGTCTGCGCATATCTTTGAAAACACGGAGGCGGCCAACGCGCAGAACACAGGCAACGCATCTTCGGAAGGCCTCCTTGTAAGCGGCAGGGAGAAGGCTTTATCTGGTGGGAAGATCGTCGTACAGGCAAAGGAGGCGGCCAACGCGCAGGAGGTAGTCGTTGTGCAAGAGGAGATTTCTTCCCAAAGCGCGAAACCAGTGCAGGAGGAGGAAGCGGAAACGCCAGTTGTATATGGCCAGAGCGTGGCTTCTGTTGATTTTGCTGCGCTTGCTGCCGCAGGCGGAAACTGTGCCGATATTGACGCTTACGTTTCTACGCTTACACCGTCAAGCGAAAATGCTTACACGGGCTCTTTTGCAGGGAAAAATCTGATTTTGATTTGTGCGGAAGCGTTTTCCGGCTTTCTGATTGATCCGGAGCTTACGCCGACGCTTTACAGGCTCTCCACAAAGGGAATTAACTTTAATGATTATTACCAACAGTCAATTGCCGGAACAACCGGAGGCGAATATCAGCTTTTGTTTGGTTTGATTCCGACTTCCGGCGGAAGCTCGATTAAGGAGATTACCCAGAGCGGGACGCATACCAATATAGGCGCGCTATTAAACGACAAGGGATATTTCGGTATGGCCTTTCATAACAGCACCTACACCTATTACGACCGGCATGAGACGCACACAAAGCTGGGCTATAACGGAGGCTATATGGGAGTAGGAAATGGGCTTGAGGAGCTGATCAGCCCGAAATGGCCGGCAAGCGATTTGGAGTTGATGCAGGAAACTTTGCCGATGTACATTGACAAGCAGCCTTTTAATGCTTATTACATGACGGTAAGCGGTCACAGTGTATATGATTTTGGCAATAATGCCATGGCAAGGGAAAATAAGGAGGCAGTAGAAGCATGGCGCACGAAGAATCATCTTTCCTACACGGAGCCGGTATGCGCTTATATAGCGGCAAACCTTGAACTGGAAAAGGCATTGGCGTATCTTGTGGAAACTCTTGAAGAAAAAGGAATCGCAAACGATACCGTTATTTGCATCGCGCCGGATCATTTCCCCTATGGGCTGGACGAGGACGCCTCTCTGGGAAATATGCCGTATTTGTCTGAATTATACGGTTATCCGGTGAACACCTATGAGGAGCGGGACAGAAGCCGCGCTATTATCTGGTGCGGGGCGCTTGAAGAGAACGAGCCGATCGTGGTTGATGCGCCAGCTTCTTCCGTAGATATGCTTCCGACACTGTGCAATCTCTTTGGCGTGGAATGGGATTCCAGACTTTATGTGGGAAGGGACGTGCTTTCGGATGCACTGCCGCTTGTTTTCTTTGGAAATTATGACTGGAAGACAGACTTAGGACATTATAGCGCAGCCAAGAATCGGTTTACGCCGACGGATGAAAATGCGGTCATTCCGGAAGATTATGTAAAACAGATATGTAGTATGGTGAGAAATAAAATGACGTTTTCTAAGTCTGTGCTCAGCAATGATTACTATACGCATGTTTATGAGGCGGCAATGTCGGAATAAAATAAAAAGGCTTGGTGGGGTTCGCCGGAATGTTGGGTGAACCCCTTTTTGTATAATCACTGTGTTTTGGGATATGCTATTCACAATCATTTTCATCCCTTCTGGGCATTATCAGGCGGCGGGAAGCATTGGAGGCAGCCACTGCTCCGATAGAATAGCGGCTGCCTTTTAAATATGAGACGATCCGACAGTTTTTTACTGTTTTCTTCTGTTAATATACTCCGTCAGCAGTTTTACCGACCCGTCGATTCCCAGTTTACTGCTGTTTAAGGAAACGTCGTAGTTTCGGCAGTCACCCCATTTCCCGACGCAGAAACTGTTGTGGTAGCGTCTGCGGCTCGTGTCTTTTTCCCGAATTTTTTTGACGGCCTGACTTTCAGTCAGATGATACAGCCGCATGATCCGTTCGGTTCTCTTATCGCGGTCGGCAAGGATAAAGATAGATATCATGCAGTCATACTGTTTCAGGATTGTTTCACTGCACCGCCCTACGATCACGAAGGATTCTCCAGAATCCGCCTTATCCCGCAGATAATCAAATTGAAGATACAATAGGTTTTCCTCCGGTGAGCTGCTATAGCCTCTTACGGTCCTGGAGGACAGGGGATTTTTATGTTTTTCGTCCAATTCTCTTAAATGCTCCATCTTCACGTTTTTTTTGGCGGCGATCTCGTCAAGAAGATTGTGGTCAAGCAGTTGGATGCCATAGTGCTTTGCCAGTTTCTCGGCGATTTCGTGGCCGCCGCTGCCATATTCTCTTCCAATAGAAATAATCAGTTGCTTTTCCATATCGTTCACCTCCCTTTACAAATACCGAAAATAAATGATAAACATTGCTATCAGGACAACGATTACGGTTGCCGGCATCATTTTTTTACAATAAAGGCCCCACTTTATGACATACCCCTCCCTGGATGCGGTTGCAATGCCGACAACGTTGGCCGACGCGCCTATGGGGGTGGCGCTTCCGCCGATATCCGTCCCCATGGCCATAGTCCAGGAGAGCATGGACAAATCGACACCGTAAGCGGCTGAGAGACTTTTAATGATCGGTATCATCGTAGTGGCAAACGGGATATTATCGACAAAGGCGCTGACGATTGCCGATAACCATATGATAATCGCAACCATGACCATGACATTGCCACCGCTGATTTTGCCGATAAATCCGGCCATGATTTCAAGGGTTCCGGTCTGCTCCAGTCCGCCGATCACGACAAACAGGCCGATAAAGAACAGCAGCGTCTTATAGTCTACCTTTTTTAGAAGCACGACGGCATATTTCCATGAGGTTGCCAGAGTTGCAAGCGCGACAAGACAGCCAATTGTGGAAACGGTAAGTCCAGTCTGGGCATGGGTTACCAACAGAACAATTGCAGCGGAAAAGATAACACAACTCACCGCAAACCCTTTTTTATCAGTGATTGTGGATTCCGGACTTGGCAGAGTGCTGTAATCCACAGTCTTTGACGCATCCGCCATAAGCTCTTTGCGGAATATCAGGTAAAAATATATCAGTACCGCAATTAGACAGATGCCGGCGATCACACCGGTATTTGTCACAAAGTCCGTAAAAGAATACCCTAGCGAGGTGCCGATGATAATATTGGGCGGATCGCCGCACATGGTAGCCGAGCCGCCAAGATTTGCGCAGAAAATTTCTGACAAAATCATGGGGATCGGATTAAATTTCAAAAACTGTGAAAGTTCAATCGTTACAGCGGCCAAAAAAAGTATCACGGTAATGCTGTCGATAAACATGGCCAGTATGGTTGATAAAATCATGAAAGTGATAAACAGCGGGATCACCTGATACTTGACCAGTTTGGCGATGCGCATACAGAGCCATCTGAAAAAGCCAACCCGCGCCATGCCTTCTACCATAACCATCATGCCGAAGATAAACAGAATGGTTTCCCAGTTGATGCCGGTACTGCTTCCTGCCGTATCACCTGATAAATACCAGAATTCCGCCGTAAAAATGCTTTGGATATTCAGCGTTTCCAGTACCGCGGTCATACTGTGCATTCCTAAACCAAAAACAAAAATGACCGTAAACAGTGCACAAACAAGCGAAACAACGTGTCTCTCCACAATTTCGGTCACAATAAAAATAAACATTGCAATAAAAATGATTACTGCAACAACCTGTGCCAACATATATTTCCCTTCTTTCTAAAACTGTTATTTAGTTATACATTTCTTCCGTAAAAACAGTTTTAGAGCCGCTTTTTGCCGTCTGACTGATACACATATTCTGTGATCCGTTCATTTTGCGTGCGATAGAATAAATATGTTGTCGTATGATAAATATGTGATTTTCCTCGTAATACAGAACCAAATCCGGCGTATGGCAAAGAAAGGAACTCATGGACTTCCCGATACCGCTGCTGATAAGATGCCAGTGATTGCAGATCCATACTATGTACAGCAGGCGATTCAGTCGTACAGATTGCGTCTTGGTTGATGTCGGATTGGATGGAAACAAAATTTGCGGCCATTTGTCCCGATAAATCGCGCGCAAAGGAATCTTCCGCTGGAAGTGCAGTGATATACATTTCCGCGAAGAGCAGTGAAATTATTAAGAATATACTGATTATCCTGTGTGTTTTCTTATTCATCATCCAATATTCCTTAAACCGACGGTATTATATCATATTTTTATTTTTAGGGGAAGAATATTTTTTGCTGCGGGCAGGGGATATCATCTTTGATAATGTGCAAACGGTATTTTCCGCACTTTTAAGTTGCGTAATCCGCTAAAATTGCACAGTTCGATTGGTTGTCGTCTTTCGGGAAAAATACTATACTGATACTGCGGCGCGGCGTAAGAAAAGAAAAAGGAGATTTTTTTATGAGCTTCGGAAAAAATTTGCAGTTTTTAAGACATCTGAAAGGCAATATGACACAGGAGGATTTAGCCGAAAAAATGAACATCAGCCGTCAGACCGTATCAAAATGGGAATTGGATACGGCGCAGCCTGAAATGGATAAGGCGATAGCGCTTTGCAATCTTTTCAATTGCTCGCTGGATAACCTGTTCCGTGATGATATGGTTGATTGCGGCGAAGCGTATAGCAATTTGCGCGTGGAGACCGTCCCAGCTTTCCGGTACATCAAACATGCTGTTATCAGCTCAGAACCGGAGGGGGATGCGATCGACAGAATATTTCGCATTGCCAGAAGCTGCGGCGTGGAGAATCCCCGTGTCATTGGCTGGGATTTTCCAAAAGTATCGCAGGAACAGATTAATGTTTTCAACATGCATGGATACGAAGCGGCATGGATTCTGCCAGACGGGCTGGTTCCTCCGGACGTTGAAATATACGAGCAGGCGGATCACAAGTACGCGGCAATACACATTGAGACGCCTTTTGCAAATCCTTTTGTGACCATACCAAACGCCTATAAAACGCTTATGGAATATATGCGTGTGAACGGTCTGGAACACACGGAGAAGGACGTGATCCCCTGCTTTGAAACCGACGGGGAGAGTATGGATATTTATATTGCTTGTAAATAGAAGCTGATTTTAAAACATGCACCATAGCGGAGAGGTTACTCTTTTTCATACGGATTCTTCCAGCCAAGGCAGAGATTGGCCTCGCTCCACGCCATCATAGTTTGCAGGACGGGAATGAAACTTTCGCCGAGTTTCGTCAGGGAATATTCCACCTTTGGCGGGATTTCCTTATAAATCTCCCGGTGAAGGAAGCCGTCGCTTTCCAGTTCCCTGAGCTGTTTTGTGAGGGTGGACTGTGTGATACCGTCAAGGCGGCGCAGCAGTTCGCCGAACCGCTGTACCTGATAAAAGGACACATACCATAAAATCAAAATCTTCCATTTTCCGCCGATCACAGACTGTAATTTGGCCATGGGGACACAGCGGGCGGCGGTTTCTTCGTTGTTGAATTTATTTTCGGCCAATTTGTTTCACCTCATATTGGTTTCTGCGGGCGTTTTGGAAACGCCCGTTTTTCTTTTCACAATGAGTATATTCCGGCGAGGCGGAAAAGACAAGTATGAAAAAAGGTACTATCACTAAAAAAAGACCGTACTTGTTTTCGGGCGGCCTTCAGGATAATCTGGGTGCATAAGAGGATATCCGCTTTGTAAGGAAGCAAGGAGGGATGAAAGATGCACTACACTGGAACCATATGGAGGCCGCCCTACGAGGCGTCTTCCCTGTTGTTGGAAGTCGCCGCTGGCTGTACCCACCATAGATGTAAATTCTGCACGCTTTACGCAGAGTTACCCTTTCCATTCAGACTGTCGCCGATAGAAGATATCGAGGCGGATTTGAAGGAGGCGCAAAAGATGTACCGCCGCTTTGGTAACTGGAAGGCGTCACGTGTTTTTTTGACCGGGGCTAATCCCTTTGTACTACAGTACGAAAAATTAATGGAGATTGCAGAGCTGATACACAAATATTTCCCGGAAACGGAAACCATAGGCGGGTTTTCGCGGGTGACGGATATTGCTTTAAAAACGGACGAGGAACTGACGGCTCTGCATGGAGCGGGTTATGATGGACTGACAATCGGCATGGAAACGGCGGACGATGAGGCGCTTTGTTTTATGGATAAGGGGTATTGTTCGGAAGATATTTTGGAGCAGTGCGGGCGGTTGGATCAGGCTGGCATTCGTTACAGCTTTTTCTATCTGACGGGTATCTCCGGCGCAGGGCGCGGAGAGGATGGGGCAAAGGTCACGGCCTCTGTATGTAATAAACTTCATCCGACTTTGGTCGGGGCGAATATGCTGACCATCTATCCAGATTCAAAACTGTATGAGGAAATACAGCGGGGAAACTGGCAGGAGGAAAGTGAACTGGAAAAGTACAGGGAAGTGCGCACATTGGTTCAATCTCTGGAAATCTCCACAACCTTTGCCGCTATGGGAGCTTCCAATGCCTTCCAATTTCATGGCGCTTTGCCGAAGGAGAAAGAGGCTCTTGTCGCGGCGCTTGACAGCATTATAGAAACCGTGCAGGAAGAAGATTTGCGCAAATACCGTGAAAATCTGCCTCATTTATAGGGAGAAGCGGTGTGCCGTCTGCAAAATTTATAGAAAGAAAAGCGAGGAGGCGAGTTCGCTTGCATTTTATGGGAAGAACGTGGAGGCCGCCCTACGAGGCCCATTCAGTAATCATACAGGCGACATCCGGCTGTACTTATCATAAATGCCGCTTTTGCAATCTTTACAAGGACGAGTGCTTTCGTATGTCTCCGATGGAGGAGTTTGAGGAAGACTTAGAGGAGATCAAACGTTACCAGCCCTATGCAAGGCGCATCTTTTGGACGGGAGCGAATCCTTTTTCCATGAGCTATGAGAACCTGAAACTGCGCGCGCTGACGGTACGGGATTATCTGATTAAATGCCAGACGATGGCTATGTTTGCAAGTATTCGGGACATTCGGGACAAAGAAGTGTGGCAGCTTAAGAAACTGCGGGCTATGGGAATTAACGGACTAAGCATCGGGACGGAGAGCGGGGATGACGAGACGCTTGCCTTAGCGGGCAAAGGCTACACGGCGGCTGATATTCTGGCGCAGTGCCGGAAGCTGGACGAGGCGGGAATCGAATATTATTTTGTTTACATGACCGGGCTTGCGGGGAAAGGCGGAGGACACCGGAATGCGGTGAAGAGCGCGAAGCTGTTCAGTCAGTTAAATCCCTATTTTATCTCCGTGGATTCTCTGACGCTGTTTCCCGGTACGGAGCTGTACCGTATGGCGCTGGAAGGGACGTTTACGCCCGCAGGGGAGAAGGAGCGGCTGCGGGAATTGCAGACGTTTATGCAAAATTTGCAGATACGGACGCATCTGTTTGCTAATTCCGCTTCCAATTTTTACCCGGTGACGGCCTATCTGCCAAAGGAACGGGAGGCTGTGGTTAGCGAATTGCAGTATATCATTGATACGGTGAGCGAGGAGGAGATGGCGGCTTACCGTAGAGAATTGAAGCGGCTTGGTTAAAATTTGAATTTACTTTCATGCTAATATATATTATTATATTAGCATGAAAGGAGCGCTGATATGATTCAATTTGAACAATTGGATTTGTTGTTGAATGAATGTGGGGGAATCATTCAGACTTTTGAAGTTATAAATAACGGAATTAGTAAGCCTGCGTTTTATGCATACGTGAAGGAACGTGGGTTGGAACAAGCAGCTCATGGAGTGTATGTATCGCCAGATACATGGATAGATGCTATGTATATTTTACATTTACGTTGTAATCAAGCTATATTCTCTCACGAAACTGCATTGTTTTTTCATGATTTGACAGATAGAGAACCATTGAAATATGCTATAACGGTAAGAACTGGATATAATCCAAGTCGTTTGCAGGAAGATGGTTTTCAGGTATATACAATAAAGAAAGAATTGCATGAAATGGGAATCACAACTATGCAGACATCATTCGGACATTCTGTTCCGGTTTATGATATGGAGCGAACAGTTTGTGATCTGCTTCGTAGTAGGAGAAATATTGAAATACAGGTGTTTCAGGATGCGTTAAAGCAATATGTCAGACGTAAGGATAAAAACTTGCGGATGCTTATGAAATATGCATCCATGTTTCATGTTGAAAAGATACTCAGACCATATTTGGAGGTATTACTTTAGATGATGATATCAACGGCAAGGCAATTAAAGGACTTGATTCGTAATCTGTCAAAGGAAAAATCTGCTGATGCGCAGGTTTTGATGCGGAATTATATGATGGAACGTTTTTTAGAACGAATTTCTTTATCAGAGTATAAAGATCAGTTTATATTAAAGGGTGGAATATTGGTGGCAGCAATGGTTGGTTTGGATGCCAGAGCTACCATGGATCTGGATGCGACCATAAAAGGGATTAATGTGAGTGTGACAGATGTGGAGACAATTATATCAGGGATTATATCAATACCCATAGATGATGGTGTTTCATTTCGGATCAAACGTATCTCAGAAATCATGGAAGAAGCAGATTATTATGGTGTTCGTGTAAGCATGGAAACTAAATTTGACGGTGTAATCACACCATTAAAGATAGATATTTCTACTGGTGATGTCATTACCCCCAGAGAAATTCAGTATAGCTTTAAGCTTATGCTTGAAGACCGTACAATTGAGGTGTGGGCGTATAATCTGGAAACAGTACTAGCTGAAAAACTGGAAACTGTGATCAGCAGAAATGTTACGAACACTCGTATGAGAGATCTTTATGACATCTATATATTACAAAAGCTGCATGGAGAGAAACTTTCAAAAGGAGTACTATGGAATGCACTTGTGGCTACGGCCGGAAAACGGGGAACATTGGAACAGATAACATCTAGAGATACAGGAGAAGTGTTTGATGAAATTGAATTAAGTCCGATTATGGAAAAATTATGGAAATCATATCAAAAAAAATATTTTTATGCTGCGGACATTTCATGGCATACAGTTATAAAATCTACTCGACTTTTATATCAAACAGTTTATGATGAAAGCAATGTAACGCATGAGTAAGATATTGTTGATTAAATATGACTTTTCACAAGGAGGTAGATCATCATGGCGATTGAGAGAGTAAGAACATATTTTAAGCAGTACGGAATGGAAGAAAAGATTCAGGAGTTTGACGTGTCCAGCGCTACGGTGGAGCTGGCGGCGGCAGCCCTTTCCTGCGAGCCGGCAAGAATAGCGAAAACGCTGTCATTCATGGTGTATGGAAACGCCCTGTTAGTGGTGGCGGCAGGTGATGTGAAGATTGACAATCACAAATACAAGGAGCAGTTTCACACAAAAGCAAAGATGCTTACGCCGCAGGAGGCGGAGATGCTTGTGGGACATGCCGTGGGCGGCGTCTGCCCGTTTGCGGTAAACGAGGGCGTGAAGGTGTATCTGGACGTGTCGCTGAAACGCTTTGAGACGGTATTTCCCGCCTGCGGCAGCTCTAACAGCGCAATTGAGCTGACGATACCGGAACTGGAAAAATACTCCGGCTCCGTGGGCTGGGTGGACGTCGGCAAAGGAGATTGAGAAAGGATTTAAGATAAGAACAAAACGATTCCGGCAGCATATGATATCATAATCGTCTTTTGGAGTAGAGGAATATGAATCAAAATAATCAGTCTGCATACGGGAAAATGGCGGAGAAGAGCGACTATGCGTTCCCGCCGCAGCACCAGAACAGGCAGCCCGGATTTGAGTATGTCATGAAACCGATTCCGACGTCAGAGTGCGGCAGGCAGTATAAAAAACTGGAAAATAAAGTCGCGCTGATCACAGGCGGGGACAGCGGGATCGGCAGGGCTGTTGCGTACGATTTTGTGAAAGAGGGGGCTTCGGTTGTCATCGTTTATTATGACGAGGAAGTTGACGCAAGAGAGACCGTTGAGCGGATCGGGGAATTAGGCGGAGAGTGCCTGCTTTTGTGCGGCGATTTAAAAAATCCGGGGTTCGCAAGCTATTGTGTAGATAAGACAATAGAGCGTTTTGGGAAACTGGATATTTTGGTAAACAATCATGCCATGCAGTTTATTCATCGGAGCATTCTGGATATTCCCCATGAGGAAATAG
Organism: Lachnospiraceae bacterium UBA7202; assembly: GCA_002490705.1. Classification (GTDB taxonomy): domain Bacteria; phylum Bacillota; class Clostridia; order Lachnospirales; family Lachnospiraceae; genus UBA3282. The sequence continues at coordinate 5,791 of DKUO01000024.1, read as the reverse complement.
AATTTATATTCAGGAATAACGTTTTTTCTTTCTTTTATTTAATTCAGTCCGCGCTGCCCCATATGAAAAAAGGCGCAAGCATTATCAATACCACTTCTGTGACGGCCTATGAGGGCAATCAAGATCTGATTGATTACAGCGCGACCAAAGGCGCGATTGTGGCGTTGACCAGATCGCTTTCCCAATCTCTTGTGGAGCAGGGAATCCGGGTCAACGGGGTTGCGCCGGGGCCGATCTGGACGCCTCTGATTCCCTCTTCCTATTCAGCGGCGGAGGTTGCCACATTCGGAAAGAAGACTTCCCATGTGCCCATGGACAGGGCGGGGCAGCCTTGCGAGGTTTCTCCCTGCTATGTGTTTTTGGCATCCGACGATGCCAGCTATATGACAGGGCAGGTGCTTCATCCCAACGGGGGAACGATTGTGGGGTCGTAGGGTACAGTGAAAAGGAAAGATTAGAAATAGCGGGCGGCGGTAAATCTATTATAATCAGATTTACCGCCATTTTTTATCTCATTGTAGAAACGCGGGAAAAGATTTCGTTCCCTTTCCGGTACGGTTTCGTTCCCATAATGCTGACAGTTGAGGCATTCTGCCGATATAATAGAAAAGAATTGCAGGTGATAAGATTGAACATAGCCATATGCGACGATGAAAAAGTCATTCGCGAACAGATCAAAAATTTGCTGGAAAAAGAAATACGGGGCGTATGTATTGAACTTTACGAGACAGGGGATGCGCTGCTTGCCGCAGGGAAACGGTTCGATATCGTATTTCTGGATATTCAGATGGAGGGGGCGGACGGCATTGAGACGGCGAGAAAGCTTCGGGAGCAAAGTGAATTAAAGGGAGAGGAAGATACCCTGCTGATTTTTATAACGGGTATCCGGGAATATGTTTTTCAGGCCTTTGACGTGGCGGCGTTCCACTATCTGGTAAAGCCCGTTGCGGAGGATAAATTTCGGGAGGTGCTTGACAGGGCGCAGAAGGAGCTGGAAAAGAGAAAACGGAAACGGCGAAAGACCGTATTTATCAAGACGAGGAATCGGAGCTTTACGCTGGAAAAAGACAGCATTCTCTATATCGAGAGCAGAGGAAAGAAAGTAGAGATTCACACCGCAGGGGAGAACATAGAGGCTTATGTTTCCATGAATGAGATGGAAGGGCAGCTAGGGGCTGAATTTTACCGTTGTCATAGGGGATATCTGGTAAATATGGCGTTTGTGGCGGAGTATGATAACAAAAGCATTACCTTGAATAACGGTGCGGACGTCTATCTGGCAAAAGAAAAATATGGAGAGTTTGTGAAAACTTATATGCGGTATCTGAGAAACGGGGTGAACGGCAATGATTGAATGGTTTGTAGAACTGGCCAGCATTTTGCCGACGTTGTTTGCAGGGTACTGCATCCAGTTCTTTTGCGGTAGATTTGCGGAGCCTAAGCTTAGCAGGGGAAAAGGCGCGAGATGGGCAGTCGGAATCGTATGGGTTTTGATCCGATTAGCCGGAGGGAAGCTGTTTTGGCAAATGGACAGTGCGACGCTGGCTGCGAGACTGCTCTTTGATACGGCAATTTTATTTGCGTTGTGTGTGTGCTGGTATGAGGGGAATCTGCTTACGAAGGTATTTCTTACCGTGCAGTTTATTTCCCTGCATGAGCTGTCATTTCTGGCTGGATATAGTTTTTTGTATCTGGGAAAAAGCCTGATCGACCTTCTGGCGGAGGGAATGGGCGACAGCGCGGTCTCGGTGGGCTCTTTCCTTACGGCGGTGAATGTGCTGTTCAGCTTATCTTTAGTGTTAATGGGAGCTGCAAAGTGCGCGCTGCTGTTTCTTTCTGTCAGAAAGATTGCAAAGAACCGTCGCGATAGGGAAAAGGGGCGGATGGGCAGGGAGGTGGTTTTCTATCTGCTTCCAGCCATAGCGGGGATTTTGGTTTCGGTTCTTGTGCGACTGCTTTTGATCTCCATTACGGACGGCGTACCCGTGTTGCTGTATGAAAGATATCCGGCATTATATCTAATTATTCCTATGATCGCATTGGTGCTTCTGGGGGCGAGCGTATACAGTTTCCGCATTTATCAGGACATGAAAGCCTTACAGGAAGAGCAGGCGGAAAAGAGGATTCTGGAAAATCAAATTGCGCAGATGCAGAGTTCTATCGTGGAAATGGAGCATTTGTATGACGGGATTCGCGCGGTCAAGCATGATATGAAAAATCATATGGCGGTTTTGCAGAACCTGATCCGAAGAAGGGATGGCGGAGAAGAAGATGAAATCCGGCAGTATTTTGAGGGAATGTACCAGTCGGTGGAGCAGCTTGACAGCAGGGCGCATACGGGAAACGCCGTCAGCGATGCGGTGATTGAGAATAAATTCCGCTATGCGGCAAAGCAGGTGGAAGGGATTCGGCTGGACGCCAGCGGTTTTATGCTGCCGGACGCTGTTGCGATCGAGGCTTATGATATGGGGATTATATTGAACAACGGGTTGGATAACGCGATCGAAGCCAGTGTGCGGATGCGGGAAAAATGCCAGGAGGCGCATGGGATCGGGTTAAAGAATATCAGAAAATGTGCGGTAAAATATGGCGGCGGTATGAATACAAAGAAATCATCAGCAAGGGATAGGTCTGATATACAGATGCTGCAAAATGATTTCGTCAAAGCGATCACACAGATGACGCTGCAAAACGGGGCGGCAAATTGGATGAAACTTTTATAAAAGCTGATTCGTATTACTGATAGCGGAGAATCAAGGCGTAATAGAATTGGCAATCATGGAGGGTTTGAACAAATGGGCGTTAATGGAATAGGAAATGGCTGTCTGGCAGCAGGGTATGAGGCAAGAAGGACGGAAAGAAATGTGGCGGGGAAAAGTTATGCCAAACAGGCGGCAGAAGCGGCACACACAGCTACGCTGCATGGTGCAGAGGAAGGTACAGGGGATATTATGGTCAGTACATGGGCGGATGTAGTAAGCGGCTCGTCCATGTCTGTCTATAAGCCCCAAGATTTTGATGCGGCAAATCCTGTGTATAAGGTTAGGACATGGGATCGGTCGGGGAATGTGACGGAGCAGATGGTGGACGTTTCAAAGGTTGATCCGAAAAACTGTGATACGGCTGAAATGTATGCGTATACTGCCCATTTGAAGGAAAGCGGAAAAGGCAGCTTTGAGGACACGGTGTTGAAAGCCGCAGTTGCAAAAGCTGTAAAAAATGCGGAGCAGAAAAGCGCTGGCACTTGGAGCTTTTCAGAAAAAACAGACTGGGTAAAAATCGTAAGAGATATTATGCAGTCCGAGTACCGCTATGGGGATTTAAAGGGTTATGCGGAGTGGGGAAAGTTCTTGGGATTTTTGGAAAGATAATAAGAAAAGGCCACAAAAATTTCAAAATATAAATTAGTAGGCTAATGTTGACGTACGCTAAAACGTACGGTAAAATAAAAAGAAAAGGAGATGAAGACATGACGGCAATTAGTGTAACAAAGGCAAGAGAAAATATATATCAAATACTGTCCGATGTTAATAATAACAGCCAGCCAATTACAATTACGAATAATCGGGGGAAAAATGGAGTTCTTATTTCAGAAGATGATTGGAATGCAATTCAGGAAACCTTATATTTGAATGCCATACCGGGTATGACGGAAAGTATTGTCGAAGCAGGAAAAGAGCCGCTGGAAGAGTGCTCGCTGTATCATCCGGATGAGGAGTGGTAAATGTATATCATAAGATTTGGCAAGCAGGCTGACAAAGATAAAAAGCTGTTAAAGGGGGCAGAGCTTGAAGGAAAAGCAAAAAATTTATTGCATGTGATAGCGGAAAATCCATTTCAAAATCCACCTCCCTATGAAGGATTAGTCGGAAATTTAAACGGTTATTATTCCAGAAGAATTAATTTGCAGCACAGACTGGTCTATCAGGTGTATCGAGAACCAGTTGTTATTAACGGAGTGAACTATGAGGGGACAATAAAGGCTGTCCGTATGTGGTCACATTATGACGCTGTAAAATAGCGGGAAGCGCCTCAATTTGAGGGTACTTCCCGTTGTGTTTTTCTATGCTTTGTTTTGTTCCCTTCGCAGTACAATACTGCTGAGTATGCCGATACCGCCCAATACCGCACAGGATTTGGAAGGAAAAATAATGCCTGCCGCCATCAGCCCAGCGCCGATCATAAAGTTGCAGATCGAAGCTTTTTTTAATGTGTTCTTTTTCGGATTGGGAAGTTCTACGGAAATTCCCAGAGTGTCGTTTCGCTTTTCACAAGCCTGATTTACTTCTTTGATCATTGGAATCCTCCTTTTTATATAAAAATTTCTGATACGAGGCTGTCCGCCATAAAATCGAAAACGGCGAAATAATCGCAGGTGACGGAAAGCGTTTCTTTTGCATGGATTGTTGACAACAGCGCGCTTAAAATTCCGTAAGCCTGTGATTCCACCATTTTTAGATTAAGATTTGCGGTGCGGATTACCTCTCTGAAAAAATCGAAGCTGTCAAACTTGATTTTTTGCAGGGTCTCTTCGGGCAGCTTTGTGATAAAAGACTGAAAATCCGGCGTATTGCCATTGTACAGGAAAGGCTTGCTTTCATAATAGATTCCGACTAAAATGTAATCACAATATAAATTGGCCGAAGCTAAGAGAGGAAGACATGAACTATATAGCAAGGGGATTGGAAAAATAGTTTTAGAAGTTACAAAAGAATATCCCGTTGTATTGGTGACCGGGCCGAGGCAGGTTGGAAAGACGACAATGCTGCAAAGGTTAATGAAAGGTACTGATAGAGGTTATGTGTCGCTGGATGATTTAAATGAGCGGAATCTGGCCAAGACAGATCCAGAACTGTTCTTGCAGCTGCATAAGCCGCCGGTATTGATTGATGAGGTACAGTACGCACCGGAATTATTCACTTATGTAAAAATTCATATCGATAAAAACCAGAATGCGGGAGCATTCTGGCTGACCGGCTCACAAGTATTTAAACTGATGCATGGGGTGCAGGAGTCGCTTGCAGGAAGGGTTGCGGTACTCGCATTAACGTCGCTGTCTCAGGCTGAGATCGGGAGGGGAGAAACGGAACCGTTTACTCTTGACATGGATTCCCTGACGGCAAGATTTTTACGGCAGCTACTTGTAAAGACTCCAAAATTGTATTTCTATGATACGGGGCTGGTTTGTTATCTGACAAAGTGGAGCAGTGCGGAAACTTTGGAAAGCGGGGCAATGAACGGCGCGATTCTTGAAAATTATGTAGTCGCGGAAATCATGAAGACATACTTAAATAGCGGCAGCGAGCTTTTTAAGGTTGTCAATGTGGAAATGCAGGATACCATGGAAGAATATGTGACGCTGGCTGCTGATACGGTGAGAGCGCAAAAGGAGTATTTTACCGGCCCTATGGGGAACGATATTTACCAGTTCTCTTCCTTTCCGTGGGTATCGTTTACCCATATCTCTCATATGGAATCAGGAAAAAAGGACAATGCGACGCCGATGATCGACTGGGGAAAATATGCGATTCGGGATGGGAAAACAATGCTGCCGTTTTCCGTTCAGGTTTACCACTCTTTTGTAGACGGCGTGCATATCGCTAAGCTGGCGGAGGGCCTGCAAAATTACCTCGACCATTCTGAGTAATTGGTGAAACTTTTCTGCCCGCTGATTCGTATTATTTACAGATGCAGGATATCATTGACGACAAAGGAGGCAGCAGGCATGGGAGTGAACACAGTAAACGACACAGATTCCGCATGGGGAGCGGCTTTCAGGAATAAGCCGATA
>DKUO01000050.1 GCA_002490705.1 Lachnospiraceae bacterium UBA7202 | reverse complement strand
ATGATCGGGCAGTCTGTGAACTCATACTCCTCAAGCTGCTCTGTGATCTCCATTTCAACCAGCTCTAACAGCTCGGGATCGTCTACCATATCGCACTTGTTCATGAATACTACGATATAAGGCACGCCTACCTGACGGGACAGAAGGATGTGCTCCTTGGTCTGTGCCATAACGCCATCGGTAGCTGCTACAACGAGGATAGCGCCGTCCATCTGAGCCGCACCGGTGATCATGTTCTTAACGTAGTCAGCATGGCCAGGGCAGTCAACGTGCGCATAGTGTCTCTTCTCTGTCTCATACTCAACGTGAGCGGTAGAGATGGTGATACCTCTCTCTCTCTCTTCGGGAGCCTTATCGATATTCTCGAAATCAGTAGCTGTGTTACCAGCAACTCTCTCAGCCAGCACCTTTGTGATTGCTGCTGTCAGAGTTGTTTTACCATGGTCAACGTGACCGATGGTGCCAATATTACAATGGGGTTTGTTTCTCTCAAATTTAGCTTTAGCCATTTCTAAAGTCCTCCTTAAAATAATTTACTGTCCTTGTTTTCATAACCATCCGGTAAATTGAATCCGCTACCATTGATTATATTAAAGATTACCAAGTTTTTCAAGCATTATTTGGCTTTTGCCGCCAATACTTTTTCCTGAACGCTCTTGGGTACCTGTTCGTACTTCTCAAAGAACATGGAATAGTTTCCACGTCCCTGTGTCTTGGAACGTAAGTCGGTGGAATAACCGAACATTTCGGCAAGCGGTACATATCCCTTAACCATCTTGCCTCCGCCGATATCCTCCATACCCTCGATCCTGCCGCGTCTGGAATTGATATCGCCGATTACATCGCCCATATATTCTTCGGGCATCGTTACCTCCACCTTCATGATAGGCTCAAGCAGCACGGGATTTGCCTTCTTCATAGCCTCCTTGAAGCACATGGAACCTGCAATGTGGAAAGCCATTTCAGAAGAATCGACCTCATGGTAGGAACCGTCGTATACGTTTGCGGATACGCCGAGTACGGGGAATCCGCCGAGGATACCCGCCTTGGAAGCTTCCTCGATACCTTCGCCCACCGCAGGGATATACTCCTTCGGAATCGCACCGCCGACAACGGTACTCTCAAACTTGAATGTCTCCTCTCCGTTGGGATCCATGGGCTCGAATTTCACCTTACAGTGACCATACTGTCCACGACCGCCAGACTGCTTCGCGTACTTGTACTCCTGATCCACAGGCTTGGTAAAGGTCTCCTTGTAGGCAACCTGAGGTGCGCCCACATTAGCCTCCACCTTGAACTCGCGCAGTAATCTGTCAACGATGATCTCCAAATGAAGCTCACCCATACCTGCAATGATCGTCTGGCCCGTCTCCTGATCTGTGTGTGCACGGAACGTAGGATCCTCCTCGGCAAGTTTTGCCAAAGCCTCACCCATCTTACCCTGACCCGCTTTTGTCTTAGGCTCGATTGCCAGCTCGATAACGGGCTCCGGGAATTCCATGGATTCCAGAATAACAGGATGCTGTTCATCACAAATAGTATCGCCAGTCGCGGTGAACTTAAACCCTACTGCTGCCGCAATATCGCCGGAATACACTTTATCAAGTTCCGCTCTCTTATTTGCATGCATCTGTAGGATACGTCCGATACGCTCCTTTTTATCCTTCGTCGCGTTGTACACATAGGAACCGGAATTGCAGGTGCCGGAGTACACACGGAAGAATGCAAGCTTACCGACAAAGGGATCGGCCATAATCTTGAATGCAAGCGCTGCAAAAGGCTCCTCATCGGAGGAGTGTCTCACGATCTCATTGCCCTCCATGTCAGTACCCTTAATCGCCTCAATATCCGTAGGCGCAGGCATATACTCCAGGATCGCATCCAAAAGCTTCTGTACGCCCTTGTTTCTGTAAGCGGAACCGCAGCATACAGGGATTGCCTTACACTCGCAGGTTCCTTTTCTGAGAGCCGCCTTAAGCTGCTCTACGGAAGGCTCCTCGCCCTCCAGATACATCATGGTCAGATCGTCGTCCAGCTCGCATACCTTCTCAATCAACTGATCGCGGTATTCATTGGCCTGATCAACCATATCAGCGGGAATCTCCACGATAGAAATGTCATCACCCTTATCATCATTATAGATATAGGCTTTCATTTCAAACAGATCAATGATTCCCTTGAAATCATCCTCTTTGCCAATAGGCAGCTGTAGGATAATAGTATTTTTACCCAGTCTTGTTCTGATCTGCTCTACAGCCCCATAGAAATTAGCGCCCAAGATATCCATCTTGTTGATAAACGCCATTCTGGGAACATTGTAGGTATCAGCCTGTCTCCACACGTTCTCTGACTGCGGCTCCACACCGCCCTTTGCACAAAATACGCCAACAGCACCATCAAGTACGCGGAGTGAACGCTCAACCTCTACTGTGAAGTCTACGTGACCGGGAGTATCAATGATATTGATACGATGCTCCAATGCACCGGGCTTCGGCTTACAGTTCTCTTCCAGAGTCCAATGGCACGTGGTAGCGGCTGATGTGATCGTGATACCTCTCTCCTGCTCCTGCTCCATCCAGTCCATGGTAGCTGTGCCTTCGTGAGTATCACCGATCTTATAGTTTACGCCAGTATAATAAAGGATACGCTCTGTCAATGTGGTTTTACCCGCATCGATATGAGCCATAATACCGATATTTCTGGTTCTCTCTAGTGGATATTCTCTTCCAGCCAAGATTTTTTCCTCCTTATATTACTTAGAAACGATAGTGCGCAAAAGCCTTGTTCGCCTCTGCCATCTTGTGCATATCTTCTTTTCTCTTAACCGCTGCGCCTGTGTTGTTCGCTGCGTCTAAGATCTCGTTTGCAAGTCTCTGCTCCATGGTCTTCTCGCCTCTCTTACGAGAAAACATTACCAGCCAGCGGAGCGCAAGAGCCTGACGTCTGTCCGGGCGCACTTCGATGGGCACCTGATAGGTTGCACCGCCGATACGTCTCGCCTTTACCTCCAGAAGCGGCATAATGTTGTTCATAGCCTCCTCGAAGACGTCGAGCGCCGGTTTTCCGGCCTTCTCCTCCACCTTTGCAAACGCTCCATATACAATCTTCTGTGCAACGCCCTTCTTACCATCCAGCATGATGTTGTTGATAAGCTTCGTCACAACCTTGTTGTTGTATAAAGGATCTGCTAATACATCTCTCTTCGGAATATGTCCTTTACGTGGCACGATTCTTCCCTCCTTATTAATAAATAATAAATCTCAGGTACTCACATGTGTCCTCTAATTCAATGTGTTCGTGCGGTATTTCTTCCTATAAAACTATAAAAAAGAATCCCAACACTAAATTAGTTCTGTTTGTGGTACTGATACACCAAAACCTACTTTGAAGCTTTAGGTCTCTTAGCGCCGTACTTGGAACGAGCCTGCTTTCTGTTAGCGACTCCCGCGGTATCCAGTGTACCTCTGATGATATGGTATCTTGTACCGGGCAAGTCTTTGACTCTTCCGCCACGAATCAGGACAACGCTATGCTCCTGCAGGTTATGACCCTCGCCGGGAATGTAGCTTGTCACCTCAATTCCGTTAGAAAGACGCACTCTGGCGATCTTTCTGAGCGCTGAGTTAGGCTTTTTAGGGGTTGCCGTCTTAACAGCGGTGCAGACACCTCTCTTCTGCGGAGAAGCGGTATCAGTAGCTGCTTTGTGAAGGGAATTGTAACCCTTTAACAATGCAGGCGCCGTAGACTTCTTAACGGATGTCTGACGTCCCTTTCTGACTAACTGGTTAAATGTTGGCATTCTTTTCACCTCCTGTTGCAAAACATTTATTATAGTAGAAACTGTTTGCGCGCACAAAGAAAACGCACCCATGTGCACACTAAATTAGTATACTTGCCCATGAATGCGTTGTCAACTACTTTTTATCTTACCAGTTCAGCTTTTACTCCACTACCTCAGGCTCAAGCTCCGCCTCAGCGTCCGCGAGTTCATCCAACTCATCGACGCCATCCAGATCGTCGATTTCATCCTCCGCATCGTCCAGATCATCGATCTCCTCCATATCCTCCGGGAGGTCGAAATCCTCGTCCTCAAGAGAACCATCGTCAAACTCGAACTCGTCTTCCATATGCAGACGGCTTAACAGGTTTTCATCGGTACTCAGTCTGGTATCGCGGTAACGCCTCATACCGGTGCCCGCCGGAATCAGTTTGCCGATGATTACATTCTCCTTCAAACCGATCAGGGAATCTACCTTACCCTTGATGGCTGCCTCTGTCAGCACCTTCGTGGTTTCCTGGAAGGACGCTGCCGACAGGAAGGAATCGGTCGCCAATGCCGCCTTGGTAATACCAAGCAGAATCTGCTTGCCCTCCGCAGGCTCCTTGCCTTCCCTGATCAGCTCCTCGTTCATATCCTCATAATCCAGAACGTCTACCAGTGTGCCCGGCAAAAATTCGGTATCGCCATTGTTCTCGATCCGCACCTTCTTGAGCATCTGGCGGACAATCACCTCGATATGCTTGTCAGAGATATCCACACCTTGGAGACGGTACACTCTCTGTACTTCGCGCAGCATGTAATCCTGCACGGCACGAATACCCTTAATCTTCAACAGATCATGGGGATTCACACTACCCTCAGTCAGCTCGTCACCGGCCTCCAGCGTCGCGCCGTCCAGCACCTTGATTCTGGAACCATACGGAATCAGATAGGTCTTAGACTCGCCCGTCTCGTCGTTAGTGATAATAATTTCTCTCTTTTTCTTGGTATCCTTAATCGTCGCGACACCGCCAAACTCCGCGATGATCGCAAGACCCTTGGGCTTACGCGCCTCAAAAAGCTCCTCTACACGGGGAAGACCCTGCGTGATATCGTCACCTGCCACACCGCCGGTATGGAAGGTACGCATGGTAAGCTGTGTACCGGGCTCACCGATGGACTGTGCCGCGATGATGCCGACAGCCTCACCGACCTGAACCGCCTCACCGGTAGCCATATTGGCGCCGTAACACTTCGCGCAGATACCCACATGGGAACGGCAGGTTAAGATCGTGCGGATCTTCACTTCCTCGATCCGTCTCTGCCCTTCTATCGGTTCTCCGTTCTCATCCATGCCAACGCTTAGAATCTTCGCCGCGCGGGCAGGCGTAATCATGTGATTTCGCTTCACGATGATCTTGCCATCGTTATCCTTGATATCCTCACAGGAGAAACGTCCCGTAATTCTGTCCTTTAATCCCTCAATGGTCTCCTTGCCGTCCATGAACGCCTTGACCACCATGCCCGGAATCTCATCCCTGCCCTCACAGCAGTCAGTCTCACGGATGATCAGCTCCTGAGACACATCGACCATACGTCTGGTCAGATAACCGGAATCGGCTGTACGCAGTGCCGTGTCGGACAGACCCTTACGGGCGCCGTGTGCCGACATAAAATACTCCAGTACGTCCAACCCTTCACGGAAGTTGGACTTGATCGGCAGCTCAATGGTACGGCCTGTGGTATCCGCCATCAGACCACGCATACCAGCCAGCTGTTTGATCTGCTGGTTTGATCCACGGGCGCCGGAATCTGCCATCATATAGATATTATTGTATTTATCCAGACCGGAGAGCAGCACTTCCGTGAGCTCCTTATCCGTGTCGTTCCAGGTTTCTACAACTGCGCGGTATCTCTCCTCCTCCGTAATCAGACCTCTTCGGAAGTTCATGGAGATTTTGTCTACCGTCGCCTGCGCCGCCTCAAGCATTTCCTCTTTCTTCGCCGGCACCGTCATATCGGAAATGGAAACGGTCATAGCTGCCTGCGTGGAATACTTATAACCGGTTGCCTTGATCAGGTCAAGCACTTCTGCCGTGCGCACCGCACCGTGAATGTTGATTACCTTCTCAAGGATCTGCTTTAACTGCTTTTTGCCCACATGAAAATCCACTTCCAATTTCAGGAAGTTCTTCGGGTCGCTTCTGTCCACATATCCCAGATCCTGGGGCAGAATTTCGTTGAAAAGGAATCTTCCCAGCGTGGACTCCACATTTCCGGTCACCGTCTCGCCGTCCGCGTTCTTCTTGCTTACTCTTACCGTAATTCTGGAATGCAGTGTGCACACCTTATTTTCATAAGCAAGAATCGCCTCGTTCACATTTTTAAAGAATTTCCCTTCGCCTACTGCACCGGGTCTCTCCTGGGTCAGATAATAGATGCCCAGCACCATATCCTGAGAGGGCACCGCCACCGGACCGCCGTCGGAAGGTTTCAACAGGTTGTTCGGGGAAAGCAGAAGGAATCTGCACTCCGCCTGCGCTTCCACGGAAAGGGGAAGGTGCACTGCCATCTGGTCACCGTCAAAGTCCGCGTTAAACGCCGTACATACAAGGGGATGCAGCTTGATCGCCTTACCCTCTACCAAAATAGGCTCAAACGCCTGAATACCGAGTCTGTGCAGCGTAGGCGCACGGTTTAACATCACCGGATGCTCCTTGATCACTTCCTCCAGCACATCCCATACCTGCGTATCCAGTCTCTCCACCAGCTTTTTCGCCGCCTTGATATTCTGGGAAATGCCACGGAATACCAGCTCTTTCATCACAAAAGGCTTAAACAGCTCGATCGCCATTTCCTTGGGCAGACCGCACTGGTAAATCTTTAATTCCGGGCCGACCACGATAACGGAACGGCCGGAATAGTCCACACGCTTACCCAAAAGGTTCTGACGGAAACGACCGGATTTACCCTTAAGCATATCAGAAAGAGATTTCAGAGCCCTGTTGCCGGGGCCTGTCACCGGCCGGCCTCTTCTGCCGTTATCAATCAACGCGTCCACTGCCTCCTGCAGCATACGCTTCTCATTGCGGACAATGATATCGGGAGCGCCAAGCTCCAAAAGCCTTTTCAGGCGGTTATTTCTGTTGATAATTCTTCTGTACAAATCGTTCAGGTCGGAGGTCGCAAAACGACCGCCGTCCAGCTGTACCATCGGGCGAAGATCCGGCGGAATCACCGGGATCACATCCATCACCATCCACTCCGGCTGGTTTCCGGACTCTCTGAAAGCTTCCACAACTTCCAGTCTCTTGATAATGCGGGCGCGCTTCTGGCCGGTGGACTCTTTGAGTCCCTCTTTCAACTCCGCCGCCTCTTCTTCCAGATCAATGGCCTGTAGAAGCTCTTTGATCGCCTCCGCTCCCATACCTACCCGGAATTTATTGCCCCAGGTCTCTCTGGCGTCCTGATATTCCTTCTCAGAGAGCACCTGCTTATACTCAAGATCTGTCTCGCCGCCGTCCAGCACAATATAGGAGGCAAAGTAAAGCACCTTCTCAAGCACTCTCGGAGAAAGGTCGAGAATCAGGCCCATACGGCTCGGAATTCCCTTAAAATACCAGATATGGGATACCGGCGCCGCCAATTCGATGCGGCCCATACGCTCTCTGCGGACGCTGGACTTTGTCACCTCAACGCCGCATCTGTCACAGACAACGCCCTTATATCTGATCTTCTTGTATTTACCACAGTGACACTCCCAGTCCTTGCTCGGTCCGAAAATCCTCTCGCAGAACAGTCCCTCTTTCTCGGGCTTCAAGGTTCTATAGTTGATCGTCTCCGGCTTTGTCACCTCACCTCTGGACCACTCTCTGATCTTTTCCGGTGACGCCAGACCAATCTTGATCGCGTCAAATGTCATAGGTTGATACGCTTCCTGTTTCATATCTGACATCCTGCATTAACCTCCATTTTATTCATCGAATGCTTCCTCAAACGTCTCGTCTGATTCCGCCATATCCTCCGCCTCGTCTTCATCGCTGCTCACGAGTTCTCCGCTGTCCTCATCAAACTCCTGCCGCTGATAGCCCATAGAGCCAAAGGATTCTCTCTCGTAATCGTAGCCGCGGGAATCGCCCTCGATCTCGTACCGGTAATCGTTCTCGCCGTAGTCGATGGTCTCCATGATTTCCACCTCTGTCTGGTCGTCTCGAAGTACCCTGACGTCCAGTCCCAGAGACTGCAGCTCTTTCAAAAGCACTTTGAAGGATTCCGGCACGCCGGGTTCCGGAATATTGTCGCCCTTAATGATGGCCTCGTAGGTCTTCACACGTCCCACCACATCATCGGACTTCACAGTCAGAATTTCCTGCAATGTGTAGGCCGCGCCATATGCTTCCAGCGCCCAAACCTCCATTTCACCGAAACGCTGTCCGCCGAACTGCGCTTTACCGCCCAAAGGCTGCTGTGTTACCAGAGAATAAGGACCCGTGGAGCGCGCATGAATCTTATCATCTACCAGATGATGCAGTTTCAGGTAATGCATGTGGCCGATGGTAACCGGCGAATCAAAATACTCGCCCGTTCTGCCGTCCCGCAGTCTCACCTTGCCGTCTCTGGAGATCGGCACGCCCTTCCAGAGCTTTCTGTGTTCCCTGTTCTCGGACAAATACTCCAGCACCTCAGGCAACAGCTCATCCTTATGCTTCTTTTCAAACTCTTCCCACTCCAGATTGACATAGTCGTTTGCCAGATCCAGAGTATCCATGATATCATCCTCTTTTGCACCGTCGAACACCGGCGTAGCCACGTTAAAGCCCAGCGCCTTCGCCGCCAGTGACAAATGGATTTCCAGCACCTGCCCGATATTCATACGGGAAGGCACGCCCAGAGGATTCAACACAATATCGAGCGGACGGCCGTTTGGCAGATAAGGCATATCCTCCACCGGAAGCACGCGGGAAACCACACCCTTGTTACCGTGACGGCCTGCCATCTTATCACCAACGGAAATCTTTCTCTTCTGTGCAATGTAAATGCGTACCGCCTGATTCACACCGGGAGACAGCTCGTCGCCGTTCTCTCTGGTGAACACCTTGGCGTCCACAACAATACCGTATTCACCGTGAGGCACTTTCAAGGAAGTGTCACGTACCTCTCTCGCCTTCTCTCCGAAGATCGCCCGAAGCAGTCTCTCCTCCGCCGTGAGCTCCGTCTCGCCCTTAGGCGTCACCTTGCCCACCAGAATATCGCCGGCACGAACCTCCGCACCAATACGGATAATGCCTCTGTCGTCCAAATCCTTCAGCGCATCATCACCTACGCCCGGCACATCTCTGGTAATTTCCTCAGGCCCAAGCTTCGTATCCCGCGCCTCCGCCTCGTATTCTTCCATGTGCACGGAGGTATATACATCCTCCTGCACCAGTCTCTCGCTGAGAAGAACCGCATCCTCGTAGTTATACCCTTCCCAAGTCATGAATCCGATCAGCGGATTCTTGCCAAGCGCCAGCTCGCCGCCATCCGTGGAAGGACCGTCAGCGATCACCTCGCCCTCTTCCACATGCATACCCTTCTGCACGATAGGCTTCTGGTTATAGCAGTTCGACTGGTTACTGCGGGAGAACTTCATCAGATGATACTCGTCCTTCTCCCCGTCGTCGCAGGTCATTTTAATCAGATCAGCCGCCACATAATCAATCGTACCGGACTTTCTCGCCACCACACAGACGCCGGAGTCCACAGCCGCCTTCGGCTCCATACCGGTTCCCACCACAGGTGCCTCTGTAAAGAGGAGCGGAACAGCCTGTCTCTGCATGTTGGAACCCATCAGCGCACGGTTTGCATCATCATTCTGTAAAAACGGAATGAGGGCTGTCGCCACGGAAAATACCATTTTCGGAGACACATCCATGTAGTCAAACATCGTTTTGGGATATTCCTGTGTCTCTGTCTTATAACGGCCGGAAATGCTGTTTCTCTTAAAATAGCCGTTCTCATCAAGAGGCGCGGAAGCCTGCGCCACATGATAATTATCCTCCTCATCCGCCGTCATGTAGACAGTCTCGTCCGTGACACGCGGATTCTGCGGATCACTCTTGTCAATCTTACGGTAAGGCGCCTCCACAAATCCATACTCGTTAATCCTTGCGTAGGATGCAAGGGAGTTGATCAGACCGATGTTGGGACCCTCAGGGGTCTCAATCGGACACATTCTGCCATAGTGCGTGTAGTGCACGTCTCGAACCTCGAATCCGGCACGGTCTCTGGAAAGACCGCCGGGACCCAGCGCGGAAAGACGTCTCTTGTGGGTTAACTCACCCAGCGGATTGTTCTGATCCATGAACTGTGACAACTGGGAAGATCCGAAGAACTCCTTCACCGCTGCCTGTACCGGTTTGATATTGATCAACACCTGTGGAGAAATTTCCTCTGCGTCGTGGGTCGTCATTCTCTCGCGAACCACCCTCTCCAAACGGGAAAGGCCGATGCGGTACTGGTTCTGCAAAAGCTCGCCCACCGCACGGATTCGTCTGTTGCCCAGATGGTCGATATCGTCGTCATTACCAATGCCGTACTCCAAATGAATGTTATAGTTAATGGAAGCAAGAATATCTTCCTTGGTCACATGCTTCGGAATCAATTCATGCACATTTTTGTGAATCGCCTCGGCAAGCTGTGCCGGATCGCCGCTGTACTCATCAATAATCTGCCGCAGTACAGGATAGTAAACCAGCTCCGTCACACCAAGTTCCCTGGGATTGCAGTCAACGAAATTCGTGATATCCACCATCATATTGGAGAGGACTTTCACATTTCTCTCCTCTGTCTGAATCCAGACAGCCGGAATTGCGGCATTCTGGATCGCATCCGCCATCTCCGCCGTCACCTTATCGCCGGCCTTCGCCAGAATCTCTCCTGTCAGCGTATCCACTACGTCCTCGGCAAGAATGTGATGACGGATCCTGTTGCGGAACATCAGCTTTTTATTAAATTTATATCTGCCGACCTTTGCAAGATCATATCTGCGGGGATCGAAAAACATCGCCATAATCAGGCTCTCCGCGCTCTCCACGCTCAAAGGCTCACCCGGGCGGATTTTTTTATACAGCTCAAGCAGACCCTCCTGATAATTCTCAGCAGCGTCCTTTGCAAAGCTTGCCTCTATCTTCGGCTCATCGCCGAAAAGTTCTCTGATTTCATCGTTGGTGCCCACGCCAAGCGCACGGATCAGCACGGTGATCGGAACCTTTCTGGTTCTGTCCACACGCACATAAAAAACATCGTTGGAGTCAGTCTCATACTCCAGCCATGCGCCGCGGTTCGGAATCACGGTTGCAGAAAAGAGCCGTTTGCCGATCTTGTCATGCCCGATCCCGTAATAGATACCGGGGGAACGCACGAGCTGGCTGACAATGACACGCTCCGCGCCATTGATCACGAATGTGCCTGTCTGTGTCATAAGGGGCAGATCTCCCATAAAGATCTCATGCTCGGTAATCTCATCCTTTTCCTTATTGATCAGGCGGACCTTCACTTTGAGAGGGGCTGCGTAAGTGGCGTCTCTCTCCTTACATTTTTCAATAGAATACTTGACATCATCCTCACAAAGCTCGAAATCAACAAATTCCAGACTCAGATGTCCACTGTAATCTGAGATCGGAGAAATATCGTCAAACACTTCCTTCAAGCCTTCATTCAGGAACCACTGATAGGAGTTCTTCTGAACTTCGATCAGATTTGGCATTTCCAGAACCTCTTTCTGTCGTGCATAGGTCATACGCGTATTTCTGCCGGCCGCAGTCTTACGGATTCTGTTTTTTTCCATGAACACTTCACCCCGTTCTTTATGATTGATCCATGCTTCATCGGAATTAACACCTCAAAAAAGCATAGCACACCACAATAGTGCACCATACATTCTACTACAAGTCACCTTGGAGAGTCAATGATTATTTTCAGAAATTCAAAAGATTTTAAGAAGTAAAACCGCCCACATACTTCTCATAAGCATGTGAACGGTTCTCTTTCAGATATGCAGGGCGATTACTTAAGAGTAACCTTTGCACCCTCAGCCTCAAGTTTAGCCTTGATGTCGTCAGCCTCTTCCTTGGAAGCGCCCTCTTTGAGTACCTTCGGAGCGGAATCTACAAGATCCTTTGCTTCCTTCAAGCCAAGGCCGGTAGCCTCACGAACCACCTTGATTACCTTAACCTTGTTAGGGCCAACCTCTGTCAACTCAACGTCGAACTCGGTCTTCTCCTCGCCTGCTGCCGCGCCTGCGTCACCGCCTGCTGCTGCAACGACTACGCCTGCTGCTGCGGATACGCCGAACTCCTCCTCGCAAGCCTTTACCAGATCATTTAACTCCAATACTGTCAACTCTTTGATCGCGTCAAGAATTTCCTGAGTAGATAACTTTGCCATGATTGTTTTCCTCCATATTTTTTTTGTTTACTTTGTTCTCATTCTGCTGCGGGCGCTTCTTCTGCCTCTGCGGGAGCGGCCTCTGTCTCAGCGGGTGCTTCCGCCTCTACAGGCGCTGCTTCCTCTGCCTTTGCAGGCTCCTCAGCGCCGGATGCGCCGCCTTTCTCCGCCAGCTGATTCATCACGCGGGCGAAGTTCGTGATAGGAGACTGGATGCTGCCAAGCAGCTTGGACAGCAATTCTTCTCTGGAAGGAATCTTCGCGATCTCCGCAATTCCCTTTGCGTCGTAAGCGGTGCCTTCCACCATACCGCCCTTAACCTCAAGGGCTTCTGCTGTCTTAGCGAATTTGCATAACACTCTTGCGGGAGCCGTAGCGTCCTCTGTAGAGATGGCTACTGCACTGGGCCCTGCCAGATAGGGAACAAGCGCTTCGTAATCCGTACCCTTGAATGCAAAATTCATCATTGTGTTCTTGTAAACCTTGTAAGTGATATTCGCCTCACGCAGCGCCTTACGAAGCTGTGTGTCCTGCTCAACCGTAAGTCCGCGGTAATCAACCAAAACGACTGACTGCGCATCCTTCACGGCAGCGGCGATTTCATCCACGACAGGTTTCTTCAATTCCACTTTTGCCATTACATTACCTCCTTATAGATTTTAGTGCCGATAGGAGTGTATTCATGAAAAAGCCCTCCCTGAAAGACAGGGAGGACGATATAAGTCAATGATATCTCTTCTCTCCTCGGTAGGCGGACTCTTACGCCGGCAATACGGCACCTACTGTCTTCGGCATTTGCTACTATAGCACAATGCGCGGAGAGCTGTCAACTATTTTTTGCTTTTCTTTCCGAAAGCGGGCGGCACATCTCTTCCTCGTACTTCCTGATCGCTTCCTCCCGCACGGCGCGCGGCGCGCCCCAATGATTACCGGCCTCACGGATCTTCCCGTTTCGCACCTCGCATTTTGTGCCGTTTAAGATAAATTCCCGGTCGGTATCCACGCCAAGCTGCCGCAGCAGTTCCAACAGCATGGGCGTTATGCCTCCCGTCATGTCACTCCTGCCAGATTCGGACGCCATCTTGTCTCCCATATCGAGCATGACGCCAGCCCACTGTCCTTCCGCAAAATGGATCAGGGCGCCGAGTCCCCATGCCAGCGCTCTCAGTTTTTCATCGCTTTCCCCGTTATCGCGCCTGTACCCTTCGCCATGGACCTCATCCTTACCCACGTGCAGTCTGTAACCGTTTCCGAGGTCAAACACATCACCCACGGCAATATTGACACTGTTGTCAGAAGCGTTGTACCCCTTATGCTCATGTGTCAGGAACGGCCCTTCTTTCTGAAAGAGGGCGGAGGGATCAATATTCGTAAAAAAGCCGCCGTTGTAGCACGTAAAAATTTTGCCGCCGTCCACCTGTACGGTGGAGGTCACCGCGTCAACAAACTCTGTGGTGATCTCATATTCCTCTTTTGCCGGATCGTTCAAAAGATTCCTGTCAACCTGCGTCCAGACTTCAATCAGATTTTCTATGTCCGCTTTTCTTGCCCTGTCAAACCCATTGAGGGAATCGTCCTCATCTCCTCTGATATCCCCGTTAAAGTAATCCACAAAGGGGTCCTTTTCCCCGTCCTTTGACGAAAGCTTTCCCGTCCGGGAATTATAAATGTAAGTATTGCGGCTTCCTATCTCACTGATGCTCATATCACGTCCTCCCTTCCGCAGTATTACAGCCCTGCCGCCTCATAGGCAGCCACTGCACCTGCCCCGCGGGCAAAGGGACTCGCAAAGCGCGTCTCTTCCGGGTCAAACCCCGGTCTTGCGTTATACTGTAAGCCAAACTTTTGGGCTTCCGTAACCTCAACCTCCATCACACCGAAATTTGTCTCAATCTGCAATACGACAGAGCCGTCAGGTTTGGTGATAATCTGGGTTTTGAGATCGTCCTCCTCTTCACCGTCCCCGGTCTTTGTACCCGCCGGAACCGTCATCTGTCCGTCGTAATCGGAAATTTTCTTCAAGCCCTTGCGGTTCTCGTTGATGATAGCGCGCTGCATCAGCTCCATCTCCTCCGCGGTATAAAAATGCGTACCGAAATCATTCATATATTTTGCGTACTTAACCTTTTCCCTGTCTATATAGGTAGAGCCGTCCTTCTCATAGGTGTAATCCGGCACGCCATCCTTCGTGGAAGTCTCAAAGAAATGGACAAAATCGTCCTCGTCAATCTCCCCTGCAAGAAAATCTTTCCAAAACTCTTCATGAGACGCAAAGCGCAGATTCGCATCCTGCGGGAACCGCTGTATAAACGCCAACACCTTCTCACGCTGCCCGGGCTCTGTGTAGGGAAGATTCCAACAGCTTCTGTTCACCCACTTGCCATTTTCCATATAAGCTTCCCTGCACATGATCCCATCCTGCCCAAAGCAGGTGATAAACCAGTGCTTGTTTTTCGGATCGTCTGTGGGATAGCTGCACTTGGCCACTTGACCCGTAAGCAGATCCGCCAGTTCCTCCGGATCTGTCACTTCCACATCCGTGACATTATCGCCCTTTACCTCCGTCTTTGGACTCGCCACGCTGCCGCCCGTCTCCGTCTTCGGATTCGCCACGCTGCCGCCTGCCTCCGGCTTGGTCTGCGCCTCCTCCGGGACTGACACATTTGTCACAACCGATGTCCCGGCAGAATCAGGCTTGCCCTCCGCTTCTCTTCTCGCCGCCTCCTTGGCCGCCTGCTTTTCCACCTCAGCTATCAACTCTTTGATCTGCTCCTGCAAGCCTTCCGCCGCGTCGTCAAAATCCGCCAGAAGTTTATCCCACTCCTTGATGGTAAAAGTCTGGCCGCCTATCTGAAAGCTGGGCTCCACCTTGCCCTCCTTCACCTTCTTCGCCATCTCCTCCATATGCGCAAGGATCTGCTCGCGGGGAGTCATGTCCTCCGTATTCTTCTCTTCGCTTTTTTCTTCTGTTTTACCCGTACCCGCCTTACCGGTCTGCGCGGCGCTCTGTCCGTATCCGTATCCCGCCTGAGACGTATTATGAATCCATGAAGAATATCCGTGATTTCCTATGTTCATAGCTTTGATTCCTTTCTGTCAGATATGGTACAACTCTTTTGTCCTTCTATCCGTAATACGAATCAACGCACCAAAAAGTTTCACTTTCAGAAAAAATACGGCTGCTTATCCCGCACTTCCCGTTCCTCCCTGCCCGCTTCCCTATGTCACGGTCTCACCAGGTCACATATCCTTCTTCATCGATCCGCACCCCCTCGGACATTCCGCGCATATAGGAGAGTACCCGCTCCTTCTCCGTTCCTTCCAACAGCGTCGTCTTACATCCGCTCTGCAAGCAGGGCACAAACTGATAACTCACAATTCCCGTCTCGTCTATCACAACCTCTACCATGCCTGTATCCAGTGTTTTGGAATTGAACCAAAAATTTCCCAGACTGTAGATAACGGGTACGCCCCCGACCACACCGATAGGCTGTAGGCAGTGGGGATGATCCCCGATCACCAGATCCGCCCCTGCGTCCACAAGCTCCGGCGCCTGTTTCAACTGCGCCCAGTCAAGCTCCGCCACGTTCTCTGTGCCCCAGTGTATGTACGCCACCACGAAATCACTGTTTTGATCCGCCTCGCGGATCGTTTCCAGAAGCCGTTCCCCGTTCCAACACCGGAATACGCCGGGCGAGTCCTCCGTGGCCTCCTTGGTGTCCGGCGTGTCCAGCCGTTCAATCTGGGTGGCCGACACAAAAGCGATCTTGATATCCCCCACAATATAGTAAACCGGTTTTCTCGCCTCGCTGATATTCCTGCCCGCGCCTACGTAGGGAATTCCTGCGCCGCGCAGAGTGTCAAAGGTATCCGTCAAAGCCTCCGGCCCGTAATCATAGGCGTGATTGTTTGCCAGAGATACCAGATCCACCCCCATATCGCTCAAATACGACACCGTTTCCGGCCTTGCACGGAATGTAAACTGCTTTCCCTCTGTTGGAGCGCCCCTGTCGGAATAGGCAAATTCATTGTTGAGCATCATGATATCCGCACTCTGCATCCGCTCGATCACTTCCGGCGACACCCCCTTGGAAATATCACCGTCTCCCCGCACCGGCCCGGTAATGGCATAGTGGTCGTCAAACAAAACGTCACCCGCAAAAGCAAGGGTCACCTGACCGGGCATCGCAGGCTCCGCCGTATAAATATTGTTCTCTTCCATGTAAGCGGCGTCCGCCAGCTGCTCTCCATACTTGGAAGGGATCTCCTCCTCTTCCTGCCCATCGTCGGATTCTGCCAGAGGAGCATCCGCCTCGTTATTTGTCTGCTCCTGCAGATCGTTTGACCGGGAAGCTGCAACGTCATTCTTCCGCGTTCTCACAGGCTCCGTAATCCACTGATGAGCCGCCAAAGCCAAAACACCCACCGCCGCCACCGCTGTCAGTGTGACGAGAAAGGGCATGACAAAGCTGCGGTGAAATCGTATTCTCTTTTTCTTTTTACGCGATTTTTTCTTAGCCATGCGACTATTATACCATCAAATAGATGCCATAGCAAAAATCATTTCAGCAGTGCCCTCAGCCGATGCAGCCCCTCCGTCAGAATTTCCAGAGAAGGCGGCGTAATCACGGAAATTCTGACCGCTTTTTCCGGTATCCTGTTGCCCACGCAAAAGCGCTCTGCGCCGTAAACCTCCACGCCTGCTTGCTTTGCACAAATTTCAAAGCTTTTCCCCGTGAAGTATTCCGGCAGCCTTACATACCTAAGGGGCGCCGTAAGTTCTCCCGGCGAAACAAATCCCTGTAGTATCTGGTTGACAACCATATTCCGTTCTCTGATATCTTTTTTGCGGCCGGCAACAATTTCATCGGCGGCGCCGTCCTCAATCAAAGCGGCGGATACCGTCGCAAGCAACGGTGAAATCGCAATATTCATGGCATACAGCGCCGTCACCAGTCTTTCATGAAATCTGTCGGGAACATGGATAAACGCCGTTCTGAGCCCCGGCGAAATGGTCTTTGACAGACTTGAAAGATAGATAACCTGTTCCGGCGCAAAGGCCGCAATGGGCGGCAACGGATTCTCCTCCAGAAGATTATTGATACCATCCTCTATGACCAGAAGGTTTTCTTCTCCGGCCACCTTTGCAATCATTTTTCTCGTTTCAAGCGACATGATATGTGCCGTCGGGTTCTGATAATCCGGTATCACATAGAGACCTTTTATATTTTCATTCTGAATTGCATAACGGATTCCCTCCTCCGTTATTTCCAGATTGCTCATACGGACGGGAAACAAATGAATTCCGAACAGCTTTGCAGCTGTTTTCACGCCGGGATAGGTCGCTTCCTCCGTTCCGATTTTGCCGCCGGCTTTCCAAAGAGCGCCGAGCACCGCGGTGAGCGCGTTTTGTCCTCCTGCCGCCAGAACAATATGTTCCCTGTCCGTATCAAATCCCGACTTTCCCAGCCATGCTGCTCCCGCCTCGCATTGCCGCTTTGTTCCTCCGGGCGCTCCATAGGAAAACAACTGCAAAGCATCCGGCCTTTTCATCAGGCGTTCCGCGTATTGCTTCACCATCAGATTGCATGATACAGACGGGACGATCGCTCCCATTTCGATGATATGTGTATTTTCTCTTCCGCAGAGCAGCACCGTCTCCGCCGCAGCATCGGAGGCGACATAGGTGCCGTTTCCCACCGACGCGGAAAGCAGGCCCTTTTGCCCGCACAACTTGTACGCCTTCGATATGGTGCTCAAATTCAAATCCAAAAAATCGGCAAGCTCCCGCTGTGGCGGCATCTTCGTTCCCGCTTTCAGTTTGCCACTTTTAATATCATCTTCCAATAATTCTGCCAAAGCCGCATATTTCGACCCCTTCATTTTGCTTAAATCGGGCTTCCAGCTCAACGGATAATCATCAAATGAATTTACCGGCATACCTCTTTCCCCTGCCTTTCCGTTTGATTGTATGATCTCAATTTTAAAAATTGTCTGCCATACAATTCTATCATTGATTTCCGCCATGCTCAAGACTACAATAAAGCATAATTCTTTACCGTCAAAACAAATGCAAAAACAATAGGAAAAATGGAGGTGTATGATTATGGGCATGGAAACGCTGTTATCAGAAGGTATCAAAGCGACGCCGCCGTCTTTTGTCAGGAGCATTCTGAAAGCCGCCTCCGAGCCGGGCGTTATCTCCTTTGCCGGCGGCCTTCCCAACCCTGTTTCCTTTCCGCAGGAAGAGCTTTTACACTCTATGGAGCGCATGGTGAAAACTTACGGAAGTCATGTATTTCAATACTCGATTACAGCCGGATTGCCGGAGCTGCGGCAATACATTGCAGAAAGGTATCACCGGATTTTCGGCCTTAACCTGACCATGGACAATATTATCATTACAACCGGTTCTCAACAGGCTCTTGACCTGATTGGGAAAGTCCTGCTTGACAAGGGCAACGGAGTCATTGTTGAGAAACCGACTTACCTTGCCGCAATACAGGCTTTTTCCATGCAGCAGCCGGTTTTCTACCCGATTACATTAACCGAAGAAGGCATGGATCCCGAAGAGCTTGAGGCTGCCCTGCAAAATCCCGTTAAGTTCCTCTATGCCATTCCCAATTTTCAAAATCCGACCGGGCTCACCTATTCTGCCGGAAACAGGGAACGCATTTATGAAATTTTGAAAAAGCATGAGGTCGTTTTCATTGAGGATGATCCTTACGGAGAACTGCGGTTTGAGGGAGAACGTCTGCCCTACATCGGCGCCGGGAAACTGCCGAACAGCATTCTGCTCGGCACCTTTTCCAAAACGGTCACCCCAGGTATGCGGATCGGTTTTCTCATTTCCGAAAACAAAGAATTGCTGAAACACATCACGGTTGCCAAAGAAGCCAGCGACCTGCACACAAATATTTTTGCACAGTATGTCATCTGGGATTATCTGAAAAATAACGATCTGGATATTCATATCGCAAAGATAACGGAGCTGTACCGGAAACAGGCGCACGCAATGACGCAAGCCATGGATCGGTATTTCCCATCCACAGTGAAATATACCAAGCCCCGCGGCGGCATGTTTTTATGGGTAACGCTTCCGGAAGGCGTGAGCGCCATGTCGTTGTTTCCTAAGGCTCTGGAGCGGCAAGTAGCGTTTGTCCCAGGAGACCCCTTCTACACCGACGCCAGAAACACCAATACCATGCGTCTCAACTACACCAATGCCGACTCGGAAACCATCGAAGAGGGCATCCGCAGACTGGGGGATTTGCTGAAAGAACTGTAACAAACGCATAAGCAGGCTCTGCTTATGCGTGCAAAAGAGCGGGCTGCCACAGCAGTCCGCTCTTCGTTTTCCTTTTGTTTTAATATTTCGCCACATTCACCTTCACGCCGGGGCCCATTGTAGTTGCCAGCGTAATGCTGCGCAGATACTGACCCTTCAGAGCCGAAGGCTTTGCCTTTACGATTGCGTCCATCAGTGCGTCAAAGTTCTCCTGCAGCTTTGCCTCGTCAAAGGAGGTCTTGCCTACGGGAACATGGATGATGTTCGCCTTGTCCAGTCTGTACTCGATCTTACCGGCTTTGATATCGCTGATTGCCTTTGCCACGTCCATGGTAACCGTACCTGCCTTGGGGTTGGGCATCAGGCCTTTCGGACCAAGTACCTTACCCAGACGGCCCACAACGCCCATCATATCGGGAGTCGCTACCACTACGTCAAAGTCGAGCCATCCCTCGTTCTGGATCTTGGGAATCAACTCCTCGCCGCCTACATGATCAGCGCCTGCTGCCTCAGCCTCGGCCACCTTGTCACCCTTTGCGAATACCAGTACGCGAACGGTCTTACCTGTTCCGTTGGGCAGTACCACCGCGCCACGAATCTGCTGCTCTGCGTGACGGCCGTCACAACCGGTTCTGATATGAACCTCTACCGTTTCATCGAATTTCGCTGTTGCTGTTTTCTTCACTAAGGAGATCGCTTCGGCAGTGTCGTACATGGTCGCACGATCTACCAGTTTAGCAGCCTCCTGATATTTTTTACCGTGTTTCATCTCGAACCCTCCATTACTCTTCTACTGTGATGCCCATGCTTCTCGCCGTACCGGCGATCATGCTCATAGCCGCCTCAACGCTTGCCGCATTCAGATCAGGCATCTTCATCTCTGCGATCTCCTGTAACTTCGCCTTGGAGATAGTAGCCACCTTCGTCTTGTTGGGAACAGCGGAACCGGATTTAATATTGCATGCCTTCTTTAAGAGCACTGCCGCAGGGGGAGTCTTCGTAACGAAACTGAAGCTTCTGTCTGCATACACTGTGATGACAACCGGAATGAGCACATCGCCCTTGTCGGCCGTCTTCGCGTTGAACTGTTTTGTAAATTCAACGATGTTTACCCCGTGCTGACCGAGTGCAGGACCAACCGGGGGCGCTGGCGTTGCTTTACCAGCAGGGATCTGTAACTTGATGTATCCTTCTACTTTCTTTGCCATATCGGCACCTCCTAATATTATTGTGGTATGAACTTCCTGCGACGTTCAGCCCACGCCCCATTCGCAAAACGCGCTTACAGCGCTTTCCGTTGCTTCGCAACTTTTTTTGCTCATGACCGGGCGTTCCCTCAGAGCATCATCTTCCTGTCAAACTCGTGCAAGCACGGTTTGCCTGCAAGATTCGCTCTGGCTGAACTTGTCTCCCACATATCTACACCGCAAAAGCGGGCAAATATCTACCTCATACTTCTGACTTCCGCAAAGCTGATCTCCACGGGAGTCTCTCTGCCGAACAGCTCCACATTGATGGTCGCTGTCTGCTTACCATAGTCGATCCTCTGCACGATGCCGACGGTGTCCTTCCAGACGCCCGCAACCACCGCGATCGTATCGCCTTCTGCAAAATCAATACTCATGTTCTCCATCTTGATGCCGAGAGGCTTCATCTCCGCCTCGGTTAACGGCACCGGCTTGCTTCCGGGTCCTACGAATCCCGTCACGCCTCTGGTATTTCTCACGACATACCATGTATCGTCGTTCATAACCATATTGATCAGGACATAACCGGGGAACATCTTCTTCTGAACCGTCTTGCGCGTGCCGTTCTTCAACTCCATAACATCCTGCATCGGCACCTTAACTTCCAGAATCTCTTCCTCCAGATGTCTGTTTTCAATCGTTTTTTCTATGTTGGCCTTCACCTTATTTTCGTAACCGGAATAAGTATGCACAACATACCAGTTCGCTTCTGCCATACGGTTCCTCCCTGTCTCACCTATCGATTAAGAATCTGTCCTAAAAATGCAGCGTAGTAATAAAGTCCACACCCCACTGTAGGCCAAAATCCAACACCGCTATGATCGCTCCCACTACCAGAGAAATAATCACGACCGCGACAGACTGTTTTATAAGGGAATCCTTATCCGGCCAGCTGATTTTTTTAAACTCAGCTTTCACGCCGTCAAAGAATTTGACCGCTTTCTTATCTACCTTCGCTGAATCTGCCATAGTAACTCTCTCCTTTTCAAAACGACGACCCGTTACTTCGTCTCCTTATGCAGAGTATGTCTCTTGCAGAATCTGCAATATTTCTTTGTCTCCATCCGATCAGGATGAGTCTTCTTGTCCTTCGTTGTATTGTAGTTACGCTGTTTGCACTCTGTGCATGCCAATGTGATTCTTGTGCGCATCTTGCCACCTCCACCTGTATTACGATTCGTTTGATCTTGTATCTCTCATTATTTTAAGCATAAAAAAAAGACCTAAATCTTATCTCGCTCACACAATATATCATATGAACCGCCCCAAGTCAACCGCTTTTTGCACTTTCCGATACAAAAAATACAGTTTTTTCAGAAACCCCTTTACAAAATAAACTTCTCTTACGATATATAGAGTGTATAGAGAAAAAATTATGCGTTTTTTCCCGAAATACTTGCTTTTTTTGCGGATAAAATGGTAAAATAATAGTAAGTATATATTTTAATATGTAGAAACGCCCAGCGAGATACCTTGTAGGCTACGGAGAGCCGCGAGAGGTGTCTGTTATGCTTTCACGGAGGAAAGGAGGGCTTATGGCTTACAACACAATCAACAACTTAACCAATGTCTATAATTTCTATATGACGACCTATGCGCCGAAGTCGAGCACGCCTTATGACACCCATAAGAAGAGTGAGCTTCGCAGCGTGTATAATTCGATTGTCAAGATGAATAAGGAAGCCCCTCTGTTCATCTTAGACACCAGCAAGGAATCCCAACAGTTTGCCGTAGGCATAAAGGAAAATGCCAGAGAGCTTCGCAACACGATTGCTTCTCTCGGTGGACTCGATGAGGAGGAACTTCTCAATAAGAAGGTTGCCTATTCGAGTAATGAGGAAATTGCCTCCGCCAAATACGTGGGCTCCAAAAAGCCGGACGATGATTTTCCGTCTTATGAGGTAGAGGTGAAGCACCTTGCTTCCCCGCAGGTAAATCTCGGGAAGTTCCTTCCTGCTGACGAACCCAACACCCTCTCCCCCGCCACCTATTCCTTTGACGTGGGGATCGACGACCTGAACTACGAATTCCAGTTCAGCATCAAGGCCAGCGACACAAACAATGACATACAGTCACGCCTTTCCAGACTGATCAACAATGCCAACATCGGTATGTCTGCGCAGGTGATTACCGATGATAACGGCGGATCCGCTTTACGGATGGAATCAGACGCCACCGGCTTAAAAGACGGCAAGAAAGCGCAGTTCATGATATCGGACCAGCGCACCAGCAAAACCGCCGGGGTCGTGGATTATCTGGGACTGGATTACACCGCATCACCGGCTACAAACGCTTCCTTCTCCGTCAACGGCGAGGAACGCACTTCCACTTCCAACCGCTACACACTGGATAACACATATGAACTACAGCTTAACGGTGTGAGCAGCGAGGAAGGCGAGACGGCTTCCATCGGTATCAAGACCGACGTGGAATCTCTGGCGGAAAACATCAACACACTGGTGAAGGGATATAACTCCTTCCTACAGGCAGTTTCCGAGTACAGCGCAGTACAGCCGAAGAGCAACCGGCTCTTCAATGAAATGAGCAGCGTCGCCAGAGTTTACGCAAAGGGACTCACCTCCGCGGGATTGAACCTGAATCTGGACGGCACACTGGAGGTAGACAACAACGTACTGCGTCAGAAGGCTACCAGCGAAGATGCCAAGGAAGCGTTTGCTTCCATGAAGGGCTTTACCAATTCCGTCCTTCGCAAATCCAATCAGGTATCCTTGAACCCGATGCACTATGTCAACAATGTGATCGTGGCTTACAAGAACCCCGGAAAGAACTTCGCAAGTCCTTATATCACAAGCGCGTACAGCGGCATGATGTTTAACAGCTATTGTTAATCACAAATGAACGCACGGGCTGTTGCAGAAGCAGATTTATCGTCTGCCAAAGCAACAGCCCTTCTTTCATATTTACTTATTTAGAATCACATAAGGAGATTTTCCATGACAGACCAACCGTCTTCTGTTTTCAAAGAAATCCGGACGCACGGAACCCAATCCTTCCCCTGTGCCGCCTACCGCACCCACTCCGTGGGAAAAGGCACGCTCGTCAAACATCATTGGCATGATGAGGCGGAAATTCTGTATTTTTCCGGCGGAGAATTTCGGTTGGAAATCAATATGGAGTCTTTTTCGGTCGGATCGGAATGTTTCTACTTCATCAACCCCGGCGAACTGCACAGCATCATCACGGAAACTACAGCCAGCCATTGGGAGGACGCCGTAGTCTTCTCCCCCGGCATCCTGAGCTTCGACTCCTATGATGAGGCGCAGATTCATCTGGTAAAACCGATTCAGAACGGGAAGCTGCTCTTTCCGCGCTGTATCGAGCCGCAGCATCCCGCGTTTTTGCCGCTGCGAAACGCCTTTTTGGATATCATGCGCGCCTTCGGCCAAAGGACGGAGGATTCCGCTTCCGACAGCAGCCTCGTCACCAACGACCTGACCAGCCAGCTGTACATCAAATCCTTCCTTCTTTATATCTTGGCCACACTCTCCGCCCACAGGCTTTTCATGCCCTCGGAAAAAAATTTTGACAAGCGTGTGGAGACCATCAAGACGGCCCTCACTTATATCAAGAGCAGCTACCGCGAGAAGATTTATCTCTCCGATTTGGCAAGACAGGTAAACCTGAACGAACAATATTTCTGCCGTCTTTTCAAAAAAGCGATCGGGTGTCCGCCCATGGAATATATCAACGAATACCGCATCAAGCAGGCCAAACGTCTTCTGGAGGAAAGCGATCTTCCGGTCATGGAAATTTGCCTAGAATGCGGTTTTAACAATCAGGGAAATTTTTTACAGGAATTCCGCAAGCGCACCGGAACGACCCCCTTGCAGTATCGGAAGCGTAACGAATCGCGCTAAAAGTCATAATACCGTAATTTTTAATCAAATAACCGTAAGACATTCTCTCCCTATGTCATTAAAATGTAGATAACACAACAAAGCAATGTGTGCACGGCAGACAGGAGGTACGGTTATGAACAGAAAATGGTGGCATGACAAAGTGGCATATCAAATTTATCCCAAAAGCTTCTATGATTCCAACGGCGACGGGATCGGGGATATCCCCGGTATTATCAGCAAGCTGGATTATCTTAAGGACCTTGGCGTGGATATCCTCTGGCTCTCCCCCTGTTATCAATCCCCTCTGGCCGATCAGGGCTATGATATCTCCGACTACTACAACATTGATCCCCGCTTCGGCACAATGGAGGATATGGACCGATTGATCGCCGAGGCAAAAAAGCGGAATATGGTTATCCTGATGGATCTTGTGGTCAATCACTGTTCCGACGAGCATGAATGGTTCCGCAAAGCCTGCGAAGATCCCGACGGAAAATATGGCCGTTATTTTTATCTAAGAGATAAAAAGGAGGGGGAGCTTCCGACCAACTGGCGTTCCTACTTCGGCGGACCGGTGTGGGATGACCTGCCGGGTACAGACAAACAGTACCTACATGTATTTCACAAAAAGCAGCCTGACCTAAACTGGGAAAACCCGGAGCTTCGGGAGGAAGTCTATCAAAATATCAACTGGTGGCTCGAGAAGGGTCTTGGCGGCTTCCGCATCGACGCCATTATCAATATTAAAAAAGCGCTTCCCCTGCGCAGTTATGAACCGGATCGGGACGATGGTCTGTGCAGCATTCAGGCCATGTTGAAGGAGGCGAAGGGGATCGGAACATTTCTCGGGGAAATGCGGGACCGCACCTTCAAAAAATACGACGCCTTTTCCGTGGGAGAGGTATTTGACGAAAAGCCTGAAGAGATACCTGATTTCATTGGGGATGACGGTTACTTTTCCAGTATGTTTGACTTTAACGAAACTATCTTCGGCCACAGCGAAAAGGGCTGGTACGACGCTGTCCCGATCACGCCCGACGATTACAAACAATGCTGTTTTGCATCTCAGGCAAAAGTCGGAGACATTGGTTTTCTCTCCAACATCATTGAAAACCACGACGAACCGCGGGGCGTCAGCCGCTACATACCGGAAGGCGACTGCTGTGACAAGAGCAAAAAAATGCTGGCAGCGCTGAACTTTATGCTGCGGGGTATCCCTTTTATCTATCAGGGACAGGAACTGGGGATGGAGAATCTGCCGGTCGCATCCATTGATGAAGTTGACGATATTTCCGCCCGCAATGAATATCAGGTCGCCTTAAGCGCCGGCCTTACCCCGGAAGCAGCAATCAAGGCCATATCTGCATACAGTCGTGACAACGCACGCACCCCCATGCAGTGGTCAGACGAGAAAAACGCCGGGTTTACCACCGGCACGCCATGGCTTAAGGTGAATCCGAATTATACCGCCATCAACGCAGAGGCTCAGACAAAGGACCCGGATTCCGTCTACTCCTTTTATAAGAAGCTGATTGCACTGCGCAAAGACCCATCCTACAAAGAGACCATCGTATACGGCGCTCTGGAACCCCTGTGGCAGGAACGGCATAATCTGATGGCCTATTACCGGAAAGGGACTCCGACTCTGCTTGTCGTCGGAAACTATCAGCGGGAAGAACAGGAAATCGTGCTGCCAGCGGCTTACAAAAAAGTGCTCATAAATAACTACCGTGACATTGCAGGCAATCAGGCACGAATCAGCCTTCACAGATATCAGCTTTTGATATTGGAAATGTAATAAGAATGTATTCTCAGAAAGGACAGGGAAAATCCTATGAAAAAAACATGGTGGAAGGAAGCAGTTGTTTATCAAATATATCCGCGCAGCTTTATGGACAGCAACGGGGACGGGATCGGAGATTTGCAGGGGATCATCAGCCGTTTGGATTACCTGAAATATTTGGGGATCGACGTGATCTGGCTCTCCCCGATCTATCGGTCTCCGGGCGACGACAACGGATATGATATCAGCGATTATCAGGACATTATGGACGAATTCGGCACGATGGAAGATTTTGATGCGCTGCTTACCGCCGCCCATGAAAGAGGCCTGAAAATCGTCATGGATTTGGTGGTAAACCACACCTCCGACGAACACAGATGGTTCATGGAAAGCCGGAAATCCAAAGACAACGACTATCGGGACTACTACATCTGGCGGGAGGGAAAGGATGCGCAGACGCCACCCAACAACTGGGGTTCCTGTTTCGGCGGTTCGGCATGGCAGTATGATGCGGCCACCGATATGTATTATCTGCATCTGTTTTCCAGAAAACAGCCGGACTTAAACTGGGATAACTGTAAGGTACGCACAGAAGTGTTCGATATGATGAAATGGTGGTGCGATAAGGGCATCGACGGTTTCCGCATGGACGTGATCAGCATGATTTCCAAGACAAAGGAAATGCCGGACGGAGAAGTGCACGGTCTCTACGGAGACTATGGCCCCTACTGTGTGCACGGCCCCAATGTCCACAAATATTTGCAGGAAATGAACGAGAAAGTATTGTCAAAATACGATATTATGACGGTGGGCGAGACGCCCGGTGTGACCAAGGAACTGGCGAAACAATATGCGGGCGAAAATGCCCGCGAGCTGAACATGGTATTTCAGTTCGAACATGTGGAGGGCGACGGCAAGTACGGAAAATGGACGGATGAAAAAATGCCCCTCACCACCCTAAAAAAGATCTTGTCGCGCTGGCAGACTGCGCTGTACGATCAGGCATGGAACAGCCTGTTCTGGGACAATCACGACCAGCCCAGAGCCGTCTCCCGTTTTGGCGACGACCGCCCGCAGTATCGGGAAATCTCCGCCAAGATGCTGGCTACCTGCCTGCATATGCTACAGGGAACACCCTACATCTATCAGGGGGAAGAGCTGGGCATGACCAACTACCCTTTCCAAAGTCCCGACGACTTTCGAGACATTGAGAGCATTAACGCCTACAGGGAATGGTGCAGCGAGGGATCCTTATCCCATGAGATATTCTGGCCCTGCATTACCTTCAAGAGCCGCGACAACGCCAGAACGCCAATGCAGTGGGACGATTCCGAGCAGGCCGGTTTCACTACAGGCACTCCTTGGATTGCTGTCAACCCGAACTATAAGGAAATCAACGCCAAAGCCGAGACAGCCGACCCCGATTCCGTATTCCATTACTACCGAAAGCTGATTGCTCTTCGGAAGGAACATCCAATCATGGTGTATGGAAAATATGAGGCCCTGATGGAGGACAGCGAAGAGCTGTTTGTCTACACCAGAGCCTTGGAGCAGGAAAAGCTTTTGGTGGTCTGTAGCTTCTGTGACCACGAGACAGCTTTTACCGTGCCGGAAGAGTTCGCCGGGGCGTCCTGTCTGATCTCCAATACGGGAAATGGGTACGCCGGCGCCAAAATCACTTTAAAGCCTTATGAGGCGTTTGTGCTGCATATATAAGCAGACTCGCAAGCACGCGCTAACGCGCTCCCTGTCCGTCTTCGACGGACGCTTGCTCGTTACCCCTCGCCGAAGGAAAACAAATGGCGCTATGCGCCGCTTGTTTTCCTTTTCGGCTAGAGGGGTATGTTTCCGTGTTTCTTCTTCACCGGCTCTACCTGTTTGTTTTTCAGGCCGCGGAGAGCCTTTAACAGCGCCTCTCTCGTTTCCTCCGGCTTGATTACCTCATTGACATACCCTCTGGCTGCTGCCACGTAGGGATTTAAAAATCTGTCCTCGTACTCCTTCTTACACTGGGCGCGCATCGCCTCAGGATCGTCCGCTGCCTTGATCTTTCTCTTGAAGGCAATGTTGACCGCGCCGTCCGC
Source organism: Lachnospiraceae bacterium UBA7202 (assembly GCA_002490705.1). Classification (GTDB taxonomy): domain Bacteria; phylum Bacillota; class Clostridia; order Lachnospirales; family Lachnospiraceae; genus UBA3282. Next base: position 17,333 of record DKUO01000050.1, on the reverse strand, counting down.
TCCCATCACGGCGATCTCCGCAATCGGCCACGCATACACGATATCCGCTCCCATCTCCTTGGAGTTCATGGCGATATAAGCGCCGCCGTAAGCCTTTCTCATAATCAGCGAAATCTTAGGCACAGTGGCCTCCGAATAGGCGTAGAGAATTTTTGCGCCGTGACGAATAATGCCGTTGTGCTCCTGCGCCGTTCCGGGCAGGAAAGCCGGCACGTCAATCAGGGTGATCAGCGGTATGTTAAAACAGTCGCAGAACCTGATAAATCTTGCTATTTTATCGGAAGCGTGGTAGTCCAGAGAACCGCCCATGGAATTAGGCTGGTTCGCCACAATACCCACAACCTTGCCCGCCATGCGGCACCATCCCACCACCGCATTGGTCGCAAATTCCTTCTGCACCTCAAAAAAGCTTCCCTCATCCACGATGCAGTCGATCACTTCCTTTACATCATAGGCATGCCGGGAATTGTCCGGCACAATGTCTTTCAGCTTGGCCGCCTTCGTCCGGCTGATATTATCCTGCTTTGCGCCCTCTCCCCGGCCAAACACCTTTCCAACCTTGGAGGAAAGACTCTGCCTCTCCACGGTGTTTACCACTGGCGGCTTCTCCATCCAGTTGCTCGGCAGATAGGACAGGAGTTTCCTCACCCCCATCAGGCACTCGTTTTCCGTGTCATAGGTAAAGTGGGCCACGCCGCTCTTCTTCGCGTGAACCTCGGCGCCGCCGAGCTCCTCCACCGACACTTCCTCATTGATTACGGTCTTCACCACGTTCGGCCCGGTAATAAACATCTTGGAAATGTCCTTCACCATAAAGATAAAATCGCAGATCGCCGGCGCATAGCAGGCGCCGCCCGAACAGGGGCCCAGAATCACTGCAATCTGCGGGATCACGCCGGAAGCCTTCGTGTGGCGCAGAAACATCCCGCTGTATCCGCTCAGGGAAGAAATTCCCTCCTCTATTCTGGCTCCGCCGCTGTCGTTAATGCAGATCAAGGGCGCTTTCATTTCCATTGCCATATCCTGAATCCTGCATATCTTAAAGGAATGATATTCACCCAGCGTACCGCCGATCACCGTAAAGTCCTCGCTGGCCACAAAAACCTGTCTGCCGTCGATCTCGCCGTAGCCTGTCACCACGCCGTCGCCGGGCACACGTCTCTTGTCCAGATCAAAATCATCAATACGTGACTCCAAAAAGCCGTCCACCTCCACAAAGGTGCCGGGGTCCAGCAGCATTTCAATCCGCTCTCTGGCTGTCAGCTTGCCGGACGCATGCTGCTTCTCAATTCTGTTTGGCCCGCCGCCAAGTAACGCTTTCTCTCTTCTCCGATCCAGTTCCCTGTTTGCCTCATCCCAATTCATAGAATGCCTCCATAAATACTTTGAATTTCAAACTATCTAGGTGTAATTATAGGCAGAGCCCCGTTTCTTGTCAAGACTCTGCCTAAAAAAATTAGCATCTAACCCCACCGGCCTTTCAATACCCGGTTGTAACTTCTTCCAATATCTCCTCTCCTGATTCATCTGTAAAAATGTACGTATAAATTTCTCCGCTTTCATCTTCGGGAACGTTCAAACACAATTCCTCATTAAACGGTTTCATCACTTGAATTGTCTCCATATTTTCAGCCCCGTCAGCCTTCTTAAAAATTGACACAAATTGCAAATCCACCTTGCTGATTGCCGGTTTCAATGTGATCTTTTTTGTTTTATCATCAGCGTCTTCTACGGAAGAGGAAACAAATGACACTCTGAAATTATCTAATCCTATTTCTAATCCTGTTGCATATCTCTCAGCCGTTTCATAAATGAAAATATCAGCGCCATAATCAAAGATCTGCTGTTGGTCAAAACTATCCGCATGAACCCATAAACTATCTTCAAATTGTGTTGCCAAACTGGGCGCCATGGCACTTGAAAAAGAATCTCTTCTCACAAACAGTTTCCGGGGATCGGCCCCATCCGTATGATAAAGAAATTCGCCAAAGAAATCCCATTTCTCATTTATTGTATTCAGATCATTAATGCCTGAAACATCGTAATCTACATCTCCATTTTCTATTACAATATTTAACATATTTGCTAAATCGCCGTTTGAATACACCGTTGATTCTAAGTTTACTTCGTTTAATGGCGGCATTGTTATACCAAGTTCTTTAGCCAGGCTTGCAGCGCCTAAATAGGCTCCGGCATAATTCCAATGAGTATCCAGCTTACGATACAAAAGAATATTCGTATATTCTTCCTTTGCCTCTAACAACTCCTGTTTCGGATATACCACCCGTATATCCGTATTTTCCCTCAGATAGTCTATCAGCTGGTCCGTACCTGTATAAGAATCCCTCACTTCATAATAATCCGGCAGCTCTTCCGTATAAATTGTCTCCTTGTTGGGTGCAATAAAAAGAACGAACTCAATGCCCTGGCTTTCTAAAACACGCTTGGTTGACAGCAGATTGTCCGCTATTGTCTGAAGCTGCTCCGGCGTAAAGTGCCAATATCCCAAAGCCTGCCCTATTGGGTTTGTTTCTATATCACTCACATAATAAAACAGCCATCCGTTCTTGCCAATCTCCACATTTTCATTTGCCGATTGCTTAAAGATAAAATAATCAATAGAATTATGGAATCTGATTAACTGGTTTCGGAACGGAATATTGTCATTATAGTAAGTTTCATACTCATTCGGAAACGAATCATAATTTTCTACTGTAAGAACCGGTTTCACCGCCATGTTTCTGTTCTCATAATTTTCCGAATCTATAGATTGTCCCATAAGGAAATAGGTAAATGCAGGTGATGCCGTTATCACCAAAAAAACCGCTATCCATATGGCCGGTTTGCATTTTGCCATGACCCCGCCTCCTTAAAACCTAAAATAGATGAATGGATTATACGTATTGCTTGCCAGCATTGCAATGCATAAAACAAATACCACACTGCAATATGCCATTTCCACATATGAATTTTTGATCTTCCCGGATATTCTCATTTTCTTTAAAAAATATTGAAGGAAACCGCATCCCAATATCCCCGCAAAAATAATTACAATCGTCTTGTTTCCAAACACTTTTCCCATGATCAAAGAGCTTTCGACATATTCCCACGGCATAAGCATCCTCCTGACCATTACCCCTGCCTGGATCAAATCATCGGACCGGAATAAAACCCAGCCAAAAGTAAAAGCCAGCACGCTATAAATATGAGCCGCGATTTTATGCCTGTCAAGGAATTTCCCAGCCCCTAACCTTTCTATAATCTGAAACATCCCATGGTACAGCCCCCACAAAATAAAATTAAAACTTGCGCCATGCCATAAACCTGTTGCAAAAAAGACAACCAATAAATTGAAATAAGTCCTGCCCCTGCCCTTCCGGTTTCCGCCTAACGGTATATATAAATATTCTCTGAACCATGTCCCTAATGAAATATGCCACCTCTGCCAGAATTCCCGTATGGAACAGGACAGATAAGGATAATTAAAGTTCTCCTTGAAATCAAATCCAAAAATCCGCCCAAGCCCGATTGCCATATCGGAATAACCAGAAAAATCATAGTAAATTTGTAACGTATAAAGAATTGCGCCAATCCACGCAAGCGTTCCTGTCAAATCGCTGTAGTCCAGCGCATAAATCGTATCGACACATTGCGCCACTGTGTTTGCAATAATAACCTTTTTCCCAAGCCCATAGATAAACCTTCGGATACCCCATGCCGTTTTTTCCAGCGTGCAGGTCCTGTTATTCAGTTGTTCATTAATATCCTTATATTGGACAATGGGCCCTGCAATAAGTTGCGGAAAAAAAGAGACATACAGTGCAAAATGAACCAAGTTCTTCTGCGCACTATAATGCCCGCGGTACAAATCAATCATGTAAGATAAAATCTGAAAAGTAAAAAACGATATTCCTATCGGCAGTCTCACTTCCGCCAATTCTATCTCTTTTCCGGTACAGCTATTCACAATTTCAATCAAAAAGTTAAAATATTTAAAATAGCCGAGTATTCCAATATTTATGATAACGTCCAGAATCAGCAGCAGCTTTTTTTGTTTTTCATGCCTGTCCATGAGGAGACCGATTCCATAATTGAATAAAATGGAACAAAGCATGAGCCATATATATACAGGTTCACCCCATGCATAAAATAACAGGCTCCCCAAAAGCAGCAGCATATTTTTATACTTATCCTGTATGAGGAAATAGGCAATAAAAATGATCGGAAGAAAAGTCCATAAAAAAAACAACGATGAAAAAATCATTTATCCTGTTCCTCCTGCTCTACCGCCTGAAGCGCCTTGGCGATCACCTTGTCCATATCATAATATTGATACTGCCCAAGCCGGCCTCCGAAAATGACATGGGGCTTTTCCCCGGCCATCTCCTGATACTTCTTAAACAGCGTGTTGTTCTTCTCATCATTGACGGGATAATAGGGCTCCTCCCCCTCCTTCCAGACAGCCGGATATTCTCTGGTAATAACCGTGTCCTTCTGCGTTCCGAACTCAAAATGCTTGTGCTCGATCACTCTTGTGTAAGGGATTTCCCGCTCCGTGTAGTTTACCACCGCATTTCCCTGATAATTCTCACAGTCCGCAAGGGTCTGTGTCTCAAACCGCAGGGAGCGGTATTCCAGATGCCCCAGCGCATAGCCAAAATATTCGTCCAGCATTCCCGTGTACACGACCTTTTTATAAATATTCCCCTCCCGGTCGACCACACACATGCCGCTGTCCTGTTCCTGCTCCGTCGCAAACTCCTGATAGGACACGCCTGTTTTTACCTCGATTCCCTCCAGCATTTTCTCTATTATTGCGGTATAACCGCCAACAGGGATCCCCTGATACCAGTCATTGAAATAGTTGTTATCATAGGTAAACCGAAGCGGCAGCCTCTTGATAATAAACGCCGGAAGTTCTGTGCAGGCTCTGCCCCACTGCTTTTCCGTGTACCCCTTCACCAGCTTCTCATACACATCCCTTCCCACCAGAGACAGCGCCTGCTCTTCCAGATTGGCGGGATCGGTGATCGAAAGGTCCGCGATCTGCTCTGCGATTTTCTCCTTCGCCTGTTCCGGCGTCACCACGCCCCACATTTTATTAAACGTATTCATGTTGAAAGGGAGGTTATAAATTTCTCCCTTGTAATTGGCGATCGGAGAATTGATGTAGTGGTTAAACTCTGCGAACTGGTTTACATAATCCCATACTTTCCTGTCGGATGTATGAAAAATATGCGCGCCGTACCGGTGTACCTGTATGCCCGCCACATTCTCTGTAAAAATATTGCCGGCGATATGTCTCCGTTTTTCAATCAGAAGCACCCGCCGGCCCTTTTTTTTCATTTCGTGGGCGAACACAGAGCCGAACAGCCCTGCGCCCACGATCAAATAATCATAATACATGTTACTCTTCTACCGCCTTGTACTTATCTAGCTGTGAATAATCCTCCATCAGCTCAAGGGCTTTCTTACGGCCAATCTTATTCAGCTTCACGTAGTACTGCATCACACGGTTTTCCATGATTTTTCCGCCAAGCAGGCTCTTCTGGTTGATAGGCGTAAAGTCCACAGGGTTCAGATTCAATTTATCACACATCCGAATCACAGTTCCGTAAGCCATTCCCTCTATGCCCCTATCCAGTGCTGTGACTAACGTAGAGTACGGTATCTCCATCTCGATTGCAAACTGCCTGACACTCTTATGCTGTTTTAAGATTTCTGCTTTCAAAATTTCTGCCTTTGTCATAATAGACCTCCTTATCATGTGCTGTTTTCTTTATGAGAAGAGGTCTTCTCCTCTCCGTTTGGGACAGTATAACATATTTTTTCAAAAAAAGGAACCACTAACCGCACTATTTTGACGGAATATCGTCATCTTTATCATCTTTGCCATTCTTACGCTGGAATTTTTGTACAAAAATTCCAATATACAGGAGCATCCGCATGTAAAAATCGTATTGTCCCCAATCAAAGAAGGTGCTAAAATAAACATGGCAGAGCGGCACTTTCATTCCTGCTTTGCCGGATAAACGAATGACAAAAGAGGTGTTATTATGCTTCCCGTTTCTGTATGTATGATTGCGAAAAATGAGGATAACCATATTGAGGAGTGTCTGAAAAGACTGCGTCCCTGCCGTTTTGAGATCATCGTAGTAGACACCGGTTCGGTAGACAGAACCGTGGAGATCGCCCACCGTTATGCGGATAAAGTCTTTCATTTTGCATGGTGCGACGATTTCAGCAGCGCGAGAAATTTTTCGATCCAGCAGGCTGCCAACGACTGGGTACTGATCATTGACTGCGACGAATATTTGGAGAATGTGAACTTAGCGCAGCTTGAAGAATCGCTTGCCGGGCGCCGGGAATCCGTCGGCACGATTACCCGCAACAATCCCTACACCATACAGGGTTCCCGCTCCATTATGTCAGAGCGGATCGGCCGTCTCTTCAACAAGACCTACTGCCATTTTGAAGGCAGCGTTCACGAACAAGTACGTACTTTGCAGGGAAAAGAGCCGAGCACCTTTCCTATCCCCCTCACCTTTTATCACGAGGGTTATGTGGGAGAGTCCGACAAACGGATACGGGCCACCAGAAATTTGGAAATGCTGCTTCACGATCTGTCCGTAAAAGGCCCAAGCCCCTATATCTATTTCCAGCTGGGACAAAACTATATTTCCTTAAACGATATGGAAAAAGCCGCGCACTACTACAAACTGGGTCTTGATCTGGATGCCGACCCTAATTCTGACTTTGTACAGAGTATGGCGGAAACCTACGGCTACTGCCTGATGGATCTGGCCAAATACGACACGGCCATGTCTCTTCACGACAAATATGAACTTTTCTCCCACAGGGCAGATTTTGTCTACCTGATGGGAATGCTCTATCTGAAAAAAGGCGAACTGCAAAAAGCGCTGGAAGAATTCAAGAAAGCAACCACGCTTTCTTCCTACTCACGCAAGGGCGTCAACAGCTATCGCGCCAATTACCACATCGCCGATATTTATGAGAGTATGGGAGACCTCGACCAGGCCCATACCTACTATAAAAAATGCGGCGATTATGAACCCGCCGTGAGAAGATTGCGGGAGCTGGCCTCGGGATCCGCCTACTGATTGTTCTGCCGAAAGGAGAAACCTTGTTCCCATTATCCGTATGTATCATTGCTAAAAACGAGGAAGTACATCTGGAAGAATGCCTGAAACGGCTTGTTCCTTACGATTTTGAAATCGTGTTCGTGGACACCGGCTCCACAGATCAGACTATTGCGGTTGCCGAAAAGTACACCGACCGGATTTTTCATTTTGACTGGTGCGACGATTTCAGCGCCGCCCGAAATTTCTGTATGGAAAAAGCCTCCCATGATTGGATACTTTCCATAGACTGTGATGAATATATCGAAAAAATTGACTTATCTGCCCTTGGCCGCTGTATGGAGGAGCACCCGGACTGCGCAGGACGTATTTTGATCCGTAACCGCTTTTTGCGTGGCGGTCAGACCGCCTTTGAGCAGACGCGGGTAAGCCGTCTGGCCAACCGCAGATATTTCCATTTTACGGGAACGATTCACGAGCAGCTGGAACGCCGGGATCATCACGCGAAGACAGTTTATGACGCTCCCGTCACAATTCTCCATGTGGGATATGACGAGACCGAGGCCGATATGCAGGAAAAATCCCGCCGCAACATCACCCTGCTCACGGCTCAGCTTGACAAAGAGGGCCCTGACCCTTATCTCTATTTTCAGCTGGGGCAATGCTACCGCCGGCTGGGGGAAGCCGAAAAAGCCTTCGAGAGTTTTGACGCCGGGCTGTCCATGGAAGTCGATCCCTCGTTAGACTATGTGAAAACCATGGTGGAATCCTACGGCTACACGCTTTTAGACCTGAAACAAAACTGGGAGGCACTGGGACTTTCCGAGCTCTACGACACCTTTGCCGTGCGGGCGGATTTTGTCTTCCTGATGGGACTGATCTATATGAACAACGGGCTTTTCGACGCGGCCATAGAGCAATTCAAAAAAGCTTCCACTATGGAAGAGTTTGCGGTAGACGGCGTGAACAGCTATATGGCTTACTATAACATCGGCGTGATTTATGAGTGCACGGGACACATTTCGGAAGCCAAAATCTACTATAAAAAATGCGGGGGCTATGCCCCCGCAAGAAAACGATTAAAAGCGCTTGCCTGACTCTGCTTATGCGCGCAGGTGCCAGATATCCCTGTTGTACTCCGCAATGGTTCTGTCGGAGGAGAAGAATCCGGCTTTCGCAATATTCACAAGCATCATCTTTCTCCACTTCTTCTGGTCTTCGTAATCCGCCATCATCTTATCCTTGACAGCGATGTAATCCTCCAGATCCAAAAGAGTCATGAACCAGTCTTTGTTAAGCAGCTCCTTGTAAAGTCTCTCCAGATTCTCCTTGTGGCCAACCTTCAAGGCTTCCTTACCGACAATGAAATCTACCGCCTCTTTGATGACAGGAGACTTCTTGTAGTAATCCTTCGACACATAATCCGCTTTCTCATAGTGCGCTATCACCGCCTCGGACTTCTCGCCGAAAATATAAATATTGTCATCCCCCACCAGCTCGTGAATCTCTACATTGGCGCCATCAGATGTCCCCAGAGTCACCGCACCGTTTAACATAAATTTCATGTTGCCCGTACCGGAAGCTTCCTTTGAGGCAAGGGAAATTTGTTCGGAAATGTCGCAGGCCGGGATCATCTTCTCGGCATAAGCCACATTGTAGTTCTCCACCATAAGCACCGTCATGTAAGGATTCACGTCCGGGTCTTTGTTCACGATCTCCTGCAGCACCAGAAGCAGATGGATGATATCCTGCGCGATCACATAAGCGGGCGCCGCCTTCGCGCCGAAAATAAATGTCATGGGCCTTGCAGGCTTCTTGCCGGCCTTGATTTCAAGATACTTATGGATAATGTACAGGGCATTCATCTGCTGTCTCTTGTACTCATGCAGACGCTTACTCTGAATATCAAAGATGGAATCCGGGTTCAACGTCACGCCTTCCGCTTTCTGCACATAAGCCGCTAAATCCTTCTTCCGGTTCATCTTGATCTCTGCAATACGATCGAGCACCTTGTCATCGTCAATGTGAGCGAGTAGTTTTTCCAGATTTCCCGCATCCTTCTTGTAACCGTCCCCAATGGTCTCCGAGAGGAAATTCGCTAACTCACGGTTACAGGACAGAAGCCATCTTCTAAACGTAATGCCGTTTGTCTTATTGTTAAACTTCTCAGGATAGATCTTGTAGAACGCATTCAGCTCCGTATTCTTTAAAATCTCCGTGTGGATCGCTGCCACGCCGTTTACCGAAAATCCGTAATGAATGTCGATGTGCGCCATGTGCACTCTCTTGTCCTTGTCAATGATCTGCACCTTGGGATCCTTATATTTCGCGGCTACACGCTTGTCGAGCTCCTTGATGATCGGCACAAGCTGCGGCACCACCTTCTCCAGATACTTCAATGGCCATTTCTCCAACGCCTCCGCGAGAATGGTATGATTGGTATAGGCGCAGGTTTTGCTCACAACCTCAATCGCCTCATCCATGGTAAACGCCTTCTCATCCACCAGAATGCGGATCAGCTCTGGAATAATCATTGTAGGATGGGTGTCATTGATCTGAATCACCGCATGGTCATACATGGTGCGCAGATCGTACTGCTTCTCCTTCATCTCTTTTAATATGAGCTGGGCCGCATTGCTCACCATAAAATACTGCTGATAGATACGCAGCAGATTGCCCGCCTCGTCGGAGTCGTCAGGATACAAAAAGAGCGTCAGATTCTTCTCGATATCTTCTTTGTCAAAATCGATTCCTTTCTTAACCAGACTCTCGTCAACCGTCTCAATATCAAAGAGCCTGAGCTTATTTACACCGTTATCATAGCCTATGACATCTATGTCATAAAGTCTGGAAGTCACTTTTTTCTTGCCAAACGCCACTTCAAAGGTGGTGTCGGTTTTCGTAAGCCAGGACTGCTCTTCAATCCAGTCATTCTTCTGCGCCGTCTGCAATTTGTCCTTAAACTCCTGCTTAAACAAGCCAAAGTGATAGTTTAAGCCGATTCCCTCGCCGGGAAGCCCCAGAGAAGCAATAGAGTCGAGAAAACATGCCGCCAAGCGTCCCAGACCGCCGTTTCCGAGCGAAGGCTCCGGCTCGATCTCCTCGATGGCGGAGAGCTGCTTGCCGTGCTTTTGCAAAATTTTCTCCAGGCTGTCATAGACTCCCAGATTGATCAGGTTGTTGGATAACAGTTTGCCGATCAAAAACTCTGCGGAAATGTAGTAAATTTTTTTCTCTCCCTCAATCCGCTCGGATGCATTCATCAGCTTTTTAGAAAGCTGAAGGATGCTGTAATAGAGCTCCTTGTCGTTACAGTCGGCAATGGACTTGCCATAACCGCTCTGCGTTTGATTCTCAAGCTCCTGCTCCAGATTCATTACCAGTACGTCCCTTTTCAGGTTAGTTGCCTGTGCCATGTTGAAACCTCCCTTTTCTTTTTCGTGTTTTATTTTATGACTACTATGATTACTATGTTATCCATTTATGCGGACCCGTAAACTCTAGACCAGAATATCTTCATACTTCATTCGCACCAGTTCATAGTCCAATACGATCTGCTGTCCCTCTCCGCCGTCCAAAAGTCTTTTCAGCTCTGTCACAGCCTCCGAGGCAATCCGCTCAAAGTTTTGTTTGACCGTATTCATCTGCTTGCCCGCATATCCCATCAACGTGATCCCGTCGAAACCGCACACTGGACGAAAAATATCCATCTCCATCAGGGCCCGCATCGCGCCGATCGCCATTAGATCCGAGGCGCATACCACGATATCCTTTTTCTTCGCGTAGCGGAACGTCAGGTTCCTTGCCTGCAGCTCTGAAAATTCCCCGTTTCTCACAAGCAGAGGAATTTTCTCCTCCTCGGCCAAACGCTGGATCCCCTTAAGACGCTCCTGCGTCACATATCCGTTCTTCTTACCCGCAAGGTAGAGAATGCTTTTTCCTTTATTCTCCACAAGCGTCTTTTTCGCCACATCATACTGGGCTGACTCCTGATCAATCCAGACCGAGGAGGAAGACGCATTCACGATGGGCGCATCCACTGTGACAATTTTAAAAATCTGCGTTTCAATCAGTCTCTGTAACACACGGTCTTCCTTTGACATCCCAAAGACCAGGAGTCCCGTAATGCTCTGTGACTGTAGATACCGCACCACCTCGTCCATGCTTTTATTCTTTAACATGGAACCAAAGATGGTGATAACGTCCAGATTCAGCTCCATCGCCCGCCCTATGGTGCCCGCCATATACTGCATGTTGATCTCGTCCACCGAGGACGCGTTTCCCATATGCAAAAGAAGGGCCACTCTGCCGGACTGTTTGGAGGAAAGAGCCGCTGCAACGGAGTTTGGCACGAAATTTAATTCCGCCACTGCCCGATTTACTTTTTTCTTAGTCGCCTCGCTCACATTGGGGTAATTGTTCAGCACCTTGGATACAGTGGAGATTGCTACGCCCGCCTGCTTTGCGACATCCTTAATTGACACCATTTTGATTCCATCCTGAAACGATTTCTCTCTGGAAAATGTTTTCTGGAAATCGTTTTCCAAGACCATCATATAACAAAAGAGTGGTTTTGTAAACCACTCTTTTGAAAATATTTTTAATTTACTTTATTTCATTCAGCCGATACAATTCCTCTTTATATGCAGGATCGGCAATCGCCTTGGTTAAATCATCCACACGCCCATCCCGCAACAATAATTCAGTCAGCTTCATAAAACGCGCCTCACCCTCAACGCGGCCTTCCGCACGGCCTTCCGCACGACCTTCCGCCAGACCTACAGCCCTGCCTTCCGTTTGTGCCTTTTCTCTTGCAATCCTGATAGCACCTGCCAAGTTAATATCATCTTTAAAATTTTCAAACAATACCGCCATATTACGCTCCTTTACCTGTTCCGTAAATTCTGTAACTTCTTCCTCAGAAAGTTCCAGATGCCTCAACATGGAAGCTGAAACACGGGCAATGATATTAACCAGTTCATCTGTAGAATTTTCCACTACTTTTTTCGGATAATCCTCCGGCAGATTAAGTTCCCTGTATTCTGAGGAATTCTGTAATCGATTAATAAGCATCAGCAGGGACAGTTCATCGCTTTTCTTTATAAGCTCCTCCACACTGTATGAATTGAGTTCTATCAGTTTATAGGAAAACTTCGGGGTAAAGGGCTCAAACGCCTCATCATGAAGAATCCTGTCCTGTATACTACAGCCCGCCGTCCATGTACCGCTCCCCTCATAATAAACGATAGGGAGAATCGGCGGATAACGGAAACCTTTCGTCCTGCTGATGCCTTGTTTCTGCCGCTCCATCTCTTTCTCATAATCCTCCCATATATAAACCATATAGCGGAGCATCTGCATACTTACATTATAATCTACTTTTGTCTTGTGTTCAATAAGAGAAACAAAATACAGGATGTTATTTTTAGATAATTTTATACGTTTTACCGTATCAGATCCGCGTTCCTCCGTGAACATGGGGACATAGCGCTCTGTAACATCTTCAATGTCCTCGGCACGAACATTTTTTAGAAGCGGTATATCCATGTAATTGCGCAAGAACTGGGAGCAAAGTTCCGCGTTCCCGAAGATCAGTTTGCTGCCGCTGTCGCGAACTTTTCTGTTTGTAATTTGTTTTCTGTTGCGGGGATTTTTTTCTTTTGCCATTTAGATACTCCTCTCGATGTGTGTGGCGGCCGAAGACGCATACAACTCCGCCATTTACAGACATAAGAACTGTTGTTTTGATGTGTGGCTGTTATTGCTGTTTAAACAAGGAAATCTGACAGAAACTGTCATTTACGCGAAATGCGCACCCTAGATATTTCTGATAGATTGATCATAAAGGAAATAATTATATTTGTCAATATTTTAAAGCATCCCGGACCTCCGAAGAGGACCGGGATGTCGTATAATGGTCATGCGACATGCAACAAACTCTTAATTTGGTATATCTTATCAGCCAAGCAGCGACAGCGCCAACTGGTTACTCTGGTTCGCCTGTGACAGCATAGATGTGCCCGCCTGCTGCAAAATGTTGTTATTGGCATACTGCACCATTTCCTTGGCAATATCTGTATCGCGGATCGCTGCCTCTGCGGACTGAGTATTCTCAACCACATTATCCAGATTGTTGATAGTGTGTTCAAGACGGTTCTGAACCGCACCGAGCTGATCTCTCTGGTCAGAAACCTTCTGGATCGCTTCTTTCACTGTATCGATGGCCAACAAAGCATTGGTATCATCCTCACCATCAACTTTCAATCCGGCTACGCCAAGTCCCTTGGCACTCATGGACTGAAGATTAACAGATATCTGGTTGTTTGTGGTAGCGTCTGCACCCACATGAAGCGTTAATTTGAGCGCGCCGGTCAAATCCTTTTTCCCATCTACCAATGCTGCGCCTGTCTTTACAAAATCGCCCAGATCCACCTTATTGCCCAGAGCATCATAGGCATCAGGTGCATCCACTCTCTTCACCACCGCATTGCTAGAGTCAATCGCAAAATACTCATCCAGTGCATTCTCCGCTATCCGGTTTCCATCTTTGTCATAGATGGCCGCCTTCTCGCCCTCTACTCTTGCGGCTGTCGCGCTGGCGCCAGTGATCGTTGCCTTCGTGTTAACCGTTTTTTTCGTAGCGGTTGCGTCTGTACCTCCAGCCACCTCAATCTCTGCAATTTTGTTTCCGTACTTATCCTGCACCTCAAATGTACCTGCCGTTGCCGTTGACGCAGTCACATAATCCGTACCCGCAGAACCGTTCAGGCTCAGCTTATAGGTGCTCACTGCCGCCGGTTTGGCAAGCGTTGCATCCCAATAAGAATCAAACTCTACATTCAGTCCCTGATTCACGATAGATTTAGCTACCGCATTCTGATCCGCCGATTTTGCCGTATCCGTAAATGTGATTTTGAACTTCAAACCATTTGCTGCTGCAATCGCCGTCGCAGAAGCCTTCGTCCCGTCTGCCGCCAATACTTCCGCCGCCGCTTTGTTGGCCGCCTTATAATCCCCATAGCTATAAGTAGCGACCTTCGCCACATCCTTATCCCCTTTTAAAAGATAAGTTTCATTGAATTTGGTCGTCTCCGACACACGGTCAATCTCTGTGGTAAGCTGGTCGATCTCCATCTGGATCGCATCACGATCGGACTCAGACATAGGACCATTCGCCGCTTTTACGGACAACTCGTTCATTCTCTGGAGCATATCCTGTACTTCATTCAAAGCGCCCTCTGCGGTCTGCACTACGCTGATACCGTCCTGCGCGTTAGCGGAAGCCTGTGTCAGACCTCTCACCTGTCTGCGCATCTTCTCGGAAATTGCAAGCCCCGCCGCATCGTCAGCCGCACGATTAATCTTGTAACCGGAAGAGAGCTTCTCTGTGGACTTTGCCTGAGAAGAAGTGGTAAGACCTAACATTCTGTTAGAGTTCATTGCTGTGATATTGTGTTTCACGATCATAATACATACCTCCTTGTGGTTGCCGACGGCAAATCCGTTTACCGCCGTTTGTTGTGTTTAGTTACCCTATAATAATTTCGAAGCTCCCGGGATAGCTTCGGATTATTACCGTTACTGTCTGGCTGCCGCTTTAGAACTAACAGCCATTCCCTTTTTCTTTGTAGAATCGTTTACCACGATTCTCTTTTTCCGGTATTTTTCCGGCAAATCCGGCACCGCATAATAATGCGGCAATTTTGCTTTTTCCTTCGGATCGGTCACATTATTCTCTATAACCTTGCTCCGCACCACGTTTAAACCCTTGGGCGCATCGATCATAATTCGCAGGTGATTCTTACTTCCACCAAGAAAGACAACCTTTACATCCTCCCCGATCTGTAAATATTCCTCCGTGCTCATTGTCAGTCTTAACATTTTGAAACCTCCCTGCTTTCTTTTTGAGTTGATAAAACCGCTTCCCTGCAAATGCAACGCTTGTATAAGAAATGTTGTATTTGCATCCAAATTACAGCTTCTATAAAAAGCCACGTAAAACAACAAAAAATTGTAAAATGGTATGGGAAGACGACAAAAGGAGGAACTTGACATGAGTACAACCGATCCAATTAAAAATGAAGCGCAACTTAAAAAATTTGAAGAATATTATCTGTTAGAAAAACCTGTCTACAGAAATTATGCCTTGATCATTTTGGGATTGAACACAGCGTTTCGCATCAGTGATCTTCTGCTTTTAGAGTGGAAAGATGTGTTTCGTGGAACCGAATATCTCTATAAGGATCACATCAGCATTGTAGAACAAAAAACAGGAAAAGCAAGAAGTGTTGCCATCAACAGCAATGCACAGAAAGCGCTGGACATTCTGTGGCAAGAAAGCGGCCAGCGAAGTAACTGCCCTTATCTGTTCCCAAACGGGCGTAAAAAATCGACGCCCCTCTCCCGTTCCCAGGCGTTTCGTATTGTTAAAGAAGCTGCCTTATACGCAGGACTGACCGAGCATATCAGTTGTCATTCGCTCAGAAAAACTTTCGGTTACCACGCTTGGAAAAAAGGCGTACAACCCGCCCTTCTCATGGAACTGTACAATCATTCTTCCTACCGTGTCACCAAGCAATATCTCGGTATAGAGCAAGAAGATAAAGACCATGTATATTTGAATGTGCAGCTATGAAGTGAAAACAGAAAGAAATTTTTATTTCAGGTATAAAGTATTTTGATTTAGCTCCGATATAAAATGTAAGAAGGAAATGCAACATTTCTTATACAAGTGTTGCATTTCCTTCTTTATTTTATTCTCCCATTCAGTTCCTTTATCGCAGTCAAAATCAAGACGGCAAAAAAGAACCGAAACTGCCATATAAGCATATATGACAATTCCGATTCCCTCCGTCACAACTTAATTATCAAAATCAGGCTCTTACTTTCTCACCAAATGTCTCGGCAGACCGTTCACGAAGAGCGGTTGCAACTCGCCCATGATCAGCGGTCTCGCATATTTCTCATAGCCTTCCGTCAGGCCCTTGCCGTCCGCCGTAATCCACTCGTCGGGCACATTTCTCTCCACATTTGCAATTGCGTGGATATCGTATGCGCTGGTGCCGCACTGATAAGGATTGTCACCGTTTCTGTCAAGAGTGATCATCATACCAGTCTTACCTTCTTCCGCAGCCATCACCGCATCATAGCCAACCTGGAACGCCTCGTTGATATCTGTCAGAGATGCCAGATGGGTCGCCGCTCTCTGTAAGGTCGAGAACTCGATGGCACGGGTCTTAAGCCCTGTCTCAGCTGCAATCTTGTCCGCCAACATGACTGCCGTGCCGGACATCTGCTTGTGGCCAAATGCGTCAACGGCAACCTCTCTGCCGATCTCGCATACATATCTGCCGTCCGCAACCTTAACGCCCTCGGACACAGCAATCACTACGGAAGATTTTCTCGCCGCAAGATCCTTCACATCCGCAACAAACTTGTCGATATCAAACACTCTCTCAGGCAGATAGATCGCATCACAGCCTTCGCAGTCGTCGCCTTTTGCGAGGGCCGCTGCCGCCGTAAGCCATCCAGCGTTACGTCCCATGATCTCCACGATACAAACAGTAGGCTTTTTCGCGCCGAAGGATGCGTTATCGCGAATGACTTCCTTCAGGGAAGCCGCAATATATTTCGCCGCAGAACCATAGCCCGGGCAGTGATCCGTCACAGGCAGATCATTGTCAATGGTCTTAGGTACGCCCATGAATCTCTGCGGTTTATTGTGCGCCGCCGCATAATCGGACAGCATCTTAACCGTATCCATGGAATCATTGCCGCCCGCATAAAACAGGCACTCGATATCATGCTTCTCCATGATCTCAAATATTTTCTCGTATACATCCTCGTGTCCCTCGATCTTTGGCATCTTGAAACGGCAGGAACCAAGGAATGCGGAGGGCGTTCTCTTTAAGAGTTCGATCCCTGTCTCGTCATCCAGATACTCGCCAAGATCGATCATTTTGTCCTCCAAAAAACCTTCAATACCGTGAACCATACCATAAATTTTCTTCACACCCAGCTTCTTCGCAGCGGCGTACACGCCTGCTACAGAAGAATTGATAACGGCTGTAGGGCCGCCGGACTGACCAACAACAATATTTCCTTTCATGTCTGTTCTCCTTTATTTTTTATAATATAAATTTTTTCTGCGCTACTAGTATACCAAATATTTCCGCCTAAAACAAGTACAAGCTCGGAAATACGGGATAGCCAAAAATGAAATTTTAAATTCCA
>DKUO01000045.1 GCA_002490705.1 Lachnospiraceae bacterium UBA7202 | reverse complement strand
AGTCTTTTATATTTTATAACTCCTGCCGCCAGTTTGTATTTTTTATACTGCCTCACAGCGAAATGTTCCGGGTCCCGCTTTTCCAGCCGTTCAAACATGAAATCCACGGCATTCTTAAAGTTTTCGTCCTCCTCCCGGACTTCGGAAGCGTTAAGCATATCTAGGAGCGTGGTAAAATTCTTTTCTTCTTCCGGGGCTTCGTACCAGATATAGGCGATCAGCGCCTGATAGTAGAGGGCTTCCGCCTTCGACCAGAAGTCTTCCCCGCCTTTGCTGTCCTCCCCTTTGGTGTTCTCCATGATGCAGTTGACCAGCTTTAGGATATCGTTCTCACTGTGTATGTAGCGGAAGGGGTTGTACCTCATGGACTGCTTAAAATCTATGGTGTTGAGGATTTTAAGACGGTAGCCGCCCTTTAACAGCATCTTTCCACATTCACAAACGACGGTGCCTTTCGGATCGGTGACCACATAGCTTGCGTTCATCTGCATCAGGTTGGGTTTCACATGGAAGCGGGTCTTGCCGGAGCCGCTCCCGCCGATGATCAGCACGTTTTTGTTGATGTTATACTTGGGGTTCTTATTCCTGCCGAGCATGATGCGCTCTGTCTGGGTCAGAAGGATGTTCCGGTCAAACTTCGGATCGATATAGGGTCTGATATCTTTTGCGTTTCCCCAACGTGCCGAACCGTACTCCACGCCGTTCCTGAATTTCTTGGCAGTTATCGTTTTGTAATAGACTATCAGCCGGATAGCTGCCGCCGCTATAAGCCCGCAGAGCAGGTCTTTCGGATAGAGGCTGGGGAGCGGGTCATGGGAAATGCGTCCCCCAAGGTTTGCGATCATCCCCATTGTTTTCGTCACCGCATCATTACCGGCGGAAAGACGAAAACATTCTGCCGCTTTGTCACCCAGCCAGAACAGGAAGGCGTAGGGAAGGTTTGGCAGGATATACTCTTTCCATCTCATCTCCCTCAAGGTTCCATTCCTCCACATTTTATAAACTCAATTTTTCGGTTTTTTGCATCAAAAAAGACCGCCGCCGGATAAGCCGGTAAACGGTCTGTTAATCAGGATACTATCTGTTATCATTATGTTTTTCATACAGCATCCGGTCATGCAGGTACGTCACTCTCTCATACACCATTTCCCTCCTGTTATCGTAACTGCCGCAGGAATTACGCCAGACGCACTTCATTTTCCTGCAGGGATTTTCCGTCTTCCGGCATTTTCTCGTTTTGATGATCCTGACGGTATGCCACAGTATAGTGCCGGCCATCATTGCCATCTGTATCACCCACAGCAGCATAATCAACATACTCCATACTTCCTTTCCATTGTTTCATACTATCATACCATATGTAGCTAAATATCGTAACGATAATTTTCGTTCTGCTATTTTTCGTTACGCTAAGAGATAATTATGGTAAGGAGGTTTGGCTATGATAGACTATGGAAAATTGTGGCAGTACATGAAAGATAACTCCATAAGCCAGTATTACCTGATCCAGCATGGGATAGGCAACAAGACGCTCTACAATATCAGGAAAGGCTGCCACATCTCAACCGCTACTCTTGAAAAACTCTGCAGGGTCTTAAACTGTACGCCCAACGATATCATAGCTTTTCTGCCGGATAAGCAGGACTGAGCCTGCCGTCCTTAATGCTCGATCCCGCCCCGTCCGAGGTGTTTCTCCTGATCCTGCATCATCTGTGCCGCAAGCTGTTTGCATTTCGCAAGCTGCTTTCTCAGGGAAGGTTTTTCCTTCTCCCGTTTCAGGACCTTTTTCGTGTATTCCGCAAAAGCGGCGTTTAGGGCGTCCGCTTCCTTCGCCTTGAAAAAGACAAAGTATTTCCCTTCTTCCGTTGATTTCCGCAGGGCATAATCAACGCCGTACTTGCGGGCAACGCCCTCAAAGGACTTGATGTTCTTATCCGTGATCTCGATATTCTGGACGCCGTCCCCCTGTCTGACAAGGGATTTGACGCTCTGTTTCCCGTGGTGCGGGGCTTTTGCCTGTTTCCTATATTCCCGGATCGCACATTTAAGCAGTTCCTCCGTTATCCTGCCGCCCTTTTTCCCGACATTGATCACCAGAGCCACGGATTTATCCCTCACTTCATCCTGCATAGCGGCCTCCCCACTTGGTCAGCACCAGCGATTCCCCGTCCTTTAAGTCATCCCAGAGGGCGTAAACTTTGTCTGCCACATCGTCGGGATCGGAAAACGGGGTATCTCCGACCACCATAAACTCTCCCGGATTCGCAAAAATCCGTTGAAACTCTACCCTTTGGGGAGTGTTTAGGGACTCAAACAGGCTCTCATCCTCCGATACGGCGCACAGGATAAAGGGACCGCTGATACACGCCCTGCTGTTAGGACGGCATCGGTTCGGGACCAGCCCCTCCGTATCTTCGCGGCTGACCAGAAGCACACGCTGGGGCAGGAAGCACCCGATCTGTATGGAGCCTCCAAGAGCCTCCTCCATAGCCGCCAGCGTGTTCTGTACCACAGTCAGGCGGGGCGGCTTTCCCGGTTCTACAAACAACACATCTATATTTCTGCTCATGTTTCTCCTTTCTGCTGTATCGCACACAGCGCTACCTTTTCTTACGATTCCCTTTTTTTACCAGCGGAAAAAGGAAAATCTAACCGCCTGCCGGGTTGTCGTAGAAGCCGTTTGCCATATCGTGGCTGTAGAGGCTTGCGTAATACTGGCTGATGGTGACAGGGGCATTGAACAGGGCGGAAAGCATATATCCCCGCATATTTGAGATGGATGCAGGATTCTCATCGAGACACCGCATGACATACTCGATATGGTCACAGGTGAGTTTCTGCAGGCGGTTCTTTACAAGATCTGTCTGTATCTTCTCCCGGTTGATGCGCATGGTGGGGCTTGTACCGGCATAGACTTCTGCCATCAGTTCCACGAAACCGTCGATCCGCTCTTTGTCATAAGGGTGCCGCATCAGCAGAATCCCATAATCGATCTGCTCCCGTATGCGCTCCATGAGGGTTTCCATCTTCCCTCCATCCGGCGCAGCGTTTTCTTCCCCCGATGCAGGATGAGGGATAGAGGAATGAGTCTCACTTACCTCAGTCTCGTTTATGTCAGTATCATTTGTTTGTGAATATCGCAATTCCTGTTTTGTGGTTTTCGCAATTCCAGAATTGTGATTTTCACATTTCTTGATTTGTGATTCCTCCCCGCCGCCATTTGTCCCTGTGAAGTTCTTCACATAGATCACGTTGGGTTTCCCAAGACCGCGCCGCCTTCTCTCGATCAGCCCGATCCCGCCCGCGCTGTCCAGCTCACGCAGCAGTTTATTGGCTTTCTGTTCGGCACAGCCAAGCATCGCCTTGATATCAGCGATAGTAAAGATGATGTAAACGCGTCCCTCCTCATCCAGCCAGCCGTTTTTCATGGACAGTCCCATACGGTCCAGCAGAAGGCCGTAGAGTACCTTCGCCTCCACGGAGATCCCCGCATAGCGGCTGTCGGTAAAGAGCAGTTTCGGGATGCGGAAGAAGGTGTACTGCTCCGCCTCGTTTCCGTAATAATAATCCAGTTTTAACACCATAAATGTCTCCTTTCCTGATCCTTCCGGCCGTATGAGGGGCTGCCGCCTTCCCCATAACGCAGAAAGGCCGCCCGGCAACGAAAGATCAGTCACCGGACGGCCCCGCCATTCCTGCTTTTATGCAGTTTTCTTATAACCTAAACTTCAAACGGATATCGATCCCGTATCTGTCATGGTACAGACGGACATCTGCCGTGTCACAGTCTGCGATCCGGGAGAGGGTGCCAAACAGCCTGTCCTCATCCGCTTTCCCTTTTATCGTCCTTTCCTGCCCGTCTGCATCCCTGTAGGATATCTCCATCCGTACTGCCGCCGGGAGATAGGTCGCTGCACCGCTTCCTTTTAATTCCTCCAAACACTCCGCCAAAGTTTCCGACCTGTCGATCACCTCCTGCACGGTCTCATCCATGCCATCCGGCGCATCTACTTTGACCGAAGGGTTTTCCTCCGTGGTCAGGATGCCGTGGAACGTCTTACGTCTTCCCTTTAACAGCATGACCAGAAGCGCAAAGATTCCCATGAGTATCAATACTGCCGGTATGATCCAGAGGGGTGATCCGTTCCGAATGTTTTCGGTCTGCCCGTCATCCGGCTTTTCGGGACTTTCGGACTCCGCCTGCAGGTTCCCGTCCTCCGCTTCCGTCTCCTGCGGCTCCTCTTTCTCTGCCACAGGCTCTTTGCTCCCTACCGGCTCCCTGGACCGGACAGGCTCCTGCAGGCTCCCGGCTTTCTCCGGCTTGTCCGCCTGTTTCAAGATGAGCGTAAACGGATCTCCGGACCCGAACGTCCTCTCCGTCTCTCCCGCATCGCCCAGGGGAAGCGATATACTGCGTCCTGTATCCGCTTCTTTCTTCTGCGGAATATCCAGTGCGATCTTCCAGATGTCTTTTTTAGACAATATGAAGTGACCT
>DKUO01000025.1 GCA_002490705.1 Lachnospiraceae bacterium UBA7202 | reverse complement strand
TGGGGTCACTTCATATTATCTATTTTATAGTATCGGCCATTTTCCCTTTTTTGGCAAGGGTTCAGGAACAGATTTCCTGAAATCTTCTCAAATCCTCTTTTGTCGTAATCTTAAAGTTTCCCTCATCCCCCGGTATCATGGCTATGTCCATTCCCGCCAATACCGCCGGCTCTGTAGAACCGTTAATCCCTAAAATCCGCTCCGGCAGAAGCGCCTTATTCGCCTCGTAATACTTTCCCAGCACAAAGGCCTCCGGCGCCTGTCCCGCAAACACTTTCTTCCTGTCTAACAGGGAGGTAACTGCCCTGCCCTCTTCACTGAGATACACGGTATCCTTCATGGGCAGAACCGGCAGCGCCCCGTCATGCCCGGCGCGCACCGCTTCTATGCAGGCCGATATCTGTTTTGCTGTCACCAACGGTCTTGCCGCATCATGAATCAGCACATAATCCGAGTCCCCTGCATATGCCCTGATATCCTCCAATCCGTTTAAGATGGAGAGCTGCCTTGTTTTCCCCGGCTTAGAAAAGCCCCTGAACTTGCCGGGGCTTTCTATCCATTCCAAAATATTCTGCTGCCACATCTGATCCGCTACAATCTGCACCGCGTCAATTCCCTCATGAAACAGAAGCGTCCGCAGGCAGTAGTCGATCACCGGACGCCCTTTTACCTCTATGTATTGTTTCGGGATCTCACCACCGACCCGGGTTCCCGTACCGCCCGACAAAAGAAGCGCTGTCACCATATCCGTATCCCCCCACAACAACCCTGTTTCCTCAAAAATGCAGTTCCCTGATATTCTTCAAAGTCTCCCCATAGGGTGCATCCTTCCCGAAAAGAAGGGTCGTCCCCAATACAAATCCCTTAACGCCTCTGGGGGCATACTGCATGATCTTGTCCGCTCCGCAGGCCCCGTCCCAATAAATATCAAAATTGATCTCGTCTTTGATTGCAAGCAGTTTCGTAATCTTCTTGCCCACATAGGGAAGATACATCTGCCCCGCATTGCCCGGATTCACTGACATCACCAACACCTTTTTCACAATCACCAGCATCTCCATCACCGTCTCGATGCTGGTGCCCGGGTTGATCGCGATGCCCGGCACCATGCCTGCGTTGATGATCTTCTGTAGGGTGGTGGAGGGGTGGTATTCCGCCTCTGGATGAATGTAAACCGTATCGCCCTTGCGAAGTCTTTCCAGAAATATATGGATATTGTTATTGGGGTGCTCAATCATGAGATGGACGTCCAAAGGCTTCTTTGTCGCCGACGCAATATAAGCCATGTCATTTAAAGACATGGCAAAGTTCGGCACATACCGTCCGTCCATAATGTCAATATGAAAAGAATCGATGCCGCCTTCCTCCAGATCTCTCACTTCTTTTTCCAGATTACCGTAATTGGCGCACATCATAGATGCTGTTAATTCAAAATCCATTAAGTCCTCCAACGTATATATTCTATTTTTTATTATAATTCCAGAAAATTATATCACATTGGAAGACAATTCTCAAATAATATGAAAAACGTTGTCCTTAGTCTTATCTCCAGACCAATACTCCTTACAGTATATCCATCATATCTGTCATCCGATTAAAAAACGGATCTTCTACCTTTAAAGACAAGAAATCATCGTCCCGCACTTCCATCCTGTGAATCATGGATAAAAAGACCTCATCCAGCTTCTTATCTATCTTTCTGGCCGATATAGGGCACAGTTTCAGATACTCCCTGAAATATTCTCTTATTCCCTCCTGTGCTTCCTGAAAGCACCAGATATCACCCGCTTTTCTGGTTTCACGCTCATATAGAGGATTCCCCATTTCATCAAACCCCTTAATGGAAGGCATAGGCGCTGTCAGCATAGTTTCAAGGATATAATAATCCTGAAAAATGACACTGCTGTCTCTCTCTGAATCATTGTAAAACGAAATGATATCCAGATTTTTTCCCCGCATCTGTTCTTCATCCAAGCGAAGAAAATAGATCCCTTTCAGATGTTGAGATAACAGCTTGTCCATATACATTTGTGTCGTCCCTTTCGCTACAAAATCAAAAAAAGCTACATCTTCCTCCTTTAGCTTCAACTTATTAAGATATACTCTGTAGTTCTTCCTGTTCCTTGCGCAATGAGACAAAATTTCCCCTTTATAGTCCAACAACTCCGCCTGTTCACCCATCTCATCTATGTGGATCCCAAAGCGCTTCTCCATCTGCTCTGACAGACTGCCACTGAATTTCATCTCCTCCACATAACGGATATCCTCCTCGTTTTCCATACCTGCCCGTATCGCCGCCGTTCTTGATGTCAGAAAGTATATAGAAGAAATACTATTGCAAAGTTCGTCATACAACTGCTTGATCAGATAACCGTCTCTAGCACAAAAAAGGATGTTCTTTAACTGGAATTTCCCCACCTGTTCCCGAAACCACAATACAAAGTCACATATCATCGGCGCAAAAAAAACATACCCAATATCATATGCCGTGCTTACACCAATCCGCCGTGCTTTTGTTTCAAATTGAAAAGGGCTATTAAAGACACGGGAAACAAACATACCAATCCGGATTCTGTCCGACAAGGCATCCGTATAGTCCCCCAAACCCATATACCCCGCCAATTCCAAAAGGTCCATACCGCTGTAAATACGACAAGCATGGATTTTATTCTTTTGGGCATACTCTATGTCTGCGGTCCCATCGTCCCCAATGTGAAGATAGCGTTCCACCTTCGTCTCTTCTCTATACTTCTGAAAAAGCATCTGCGTTTTTCCGGTTTCATACTCACAGGAGACAAACACATCCGTATATTTTGTGATACCGCACTTTTTCATAATACTCGTGATTTGATTCCTATTATAATAGGAATCAGATATAATATAGGTTTTTTTCCCACATGCCATCAGACTCGAAAACATCTCACAGACATCTTTTCTCGGAACCACTAAACCACAATCAATCTCCCATTCTAATACCGCCATTTGTTCCGGTTCAATTTCCGCGATCTGATATGTATTCTTCATATATGAATAAATTTCTGTCAATCTCGGTGCCCGCTCTCTAGACAGCTCCTTTTCACTGGCCATCCGTCTGGCAGGAAAATCCTCTATCATAATGCCATGCTGCCGAAGCCTTTCATCCACCAATTCAAACACATCTGAAGGAAAAAGCACTTGGCGCATGATCAATGTATCAAACAGGTCAAAGCTGACGGCATCGTAGTTTTCTGTCTGATGCATCAATTCTTCTCTAGTCATTCCCTCTACCTTTTGAAAATCATAGACAACACGATGCGTATCACATAAATCATTTCCTCTCACATCAAACAGAGCAATATTTTTCTCCCTGCATGTCCCACCGATCCTTCTAGCGATGGCACGGCAAGACCCCGGGCGAGCCGCCACCAGAATCAGTCTAACCTGCTTTTCAACCGCCTGAACTAATGAGATAATCGGCTTCCCAAAAAGCTCACCATCTTCCTGATAGCCATCTAAAAGGCCAATCACATCGACTTCGTGCCCGATTTTCTCAAGTACCTTCTCAGTCGCTTCACTAAGTCCATAAATCGCAATTTTATTATTTTTATATTGCTTCAGTAATGATACTAATGCGGACACTTCAATTTCCTTCTTTCCTACTACAATACATATTCTCTACCAAGCTCAGGATGCCCTCCTCAAAAGCCTCCATGGAAAAAGTTTTTTCATAAATCCGGCGCGCTAATCTACCCATTGCCAACAGCTGCTCCCGATTATCAATGCACCACTTAATGCGCTCTGTCAAAGCTTTCACATCCTCACTGGCAAAAAGAAGCCCCTCTGCACCGTCCTCAATATACTGCGCCGTTCCTACCGCATCAGAAAGCAGACAAGGCACCCAGTGCATCATTGCCTCTGCGGCTACTGTGGGCATGGAATCCTGCCTTGAAGGACATACGAGTACATCCGCTTCTCTCAAAACCCTATCAATCCGTTCTCTATCCACCGTTCCGGTAAAAACTACATTGTCCAAATCAGCGGCTTGCTGCTTCAACTGTTGCGCCAACCAAGTTGAATCCTGCCCAACAAGATAAAACTCCGCCTGTTTTCTATATTCTTCCGGAAGCATTCTGACTGCCTGCAATAAAACATCCTGCCCCTTATGCTCCGTGACATATCCAATCGTCACAAACATAACTTTTTCAGTCGATATGTGTTCTCGTCCTTCTCTACACATATCCGCCACGCCATACAACAGTTGTCCCACTTTCAGATCCGGCAGAAATGTTTGAATCGCCCTCTTTGGAATGGGTCCGACCGAAACCACCTGTAAGTTTTTTCTGTTAATTCTGCGAAGAAGCTCCTTGTCCACCCCGTCGTAATAAAATGCTGCATCGTGCAGCCACCATACGACAGGCGTATCAACATCTCGTTCAGACAAAAACACATGAAAATTTACGGTATTGCACACTACCAGAGCAAATCCTTGTGTCCAACTACAATCTTCCATTGTCCCAATCTGTAAATTTTCATCCACCACTACCGGAATTTCTGCCTCCTCAATTTTTCTGCGGAGGGGACCCTCCAGCATGGACGCATAGATCACAGAATAACCATTCATTTTCAACAGTCTTGCCGCGTGAAAAAGAGCAATGGCAGGCCCGCCAAGCGACAAATCCTGAGACAGAAGTAAAATTTTTTGAGCCGCATCCTCCACCACGATTGGCACATCAATGATCCGTCCTCGGAAAAATCGGTGCAAATCGTAAAAATGATAAATTCTTGTTTTCTCTACTCCCAGTTCCAAAAGTTGCTGCTTCATAGCACTATAATAAAAACTCAATATCACTATCACATCAAATGGTATCCGCACCCCCTCATCTGGGGAAACGACCCTGATACCGTCAATGTGGGTATTCTGTTTCTCTGGCGCATTATCCAGCAAAGCAGCAACTTTCTCCGAATCAAACCATTTTTTATATCGCTGATAATAATCTCCCGTTCCAAAAAGAAGAAATATCATGCATCCTCCCCCGCTTAATTGATAATCGCAATGTCCGTCATCCCCACCTGCAACAACCTGTCAATAATTTCCACCAAAGACAGATTATTGGCTGGCACAATCAGTCCATCACTCTCATTATACTTTTCCTTTAACTGCACCGGCCCCCCAATCCTGTATCCTTCCATCTGCTTTCCCTGCTTTTTCACATCTGAATCGTAGATGGAAAGGCTCTTAACCTCATATCCGGATAGTTCAGTTAACGCCCTATGTCCGAGATCTCCGGCTCCGTACACCATCACGTTTTTTCCGGCAAAATACTCTTTTCTGCATTCCGGCCGCACAAAATATTTTCTATAATAATCATTTTTAGCAGATTTCACTTTCAGGATCGGTCTCTTTAACGGTGAGTCGTCCGGGAGCGCCCACATTCTCCCATTGATCCTGCTGTCCACGATCCGCTCCTGCAACAGATCGTGCAGATTTCCTTCAAAAAAGTAATCAACGACCCCACTCAGCCCGACTAAAACATCATACTCTCTCTTAAATGTCTCGTTGACCTGTGCATCTCCATGGTTTTTAATAAAGCTGTCCGGTATATAAGCGTATAATGCCCCTTCCTTTAGTGTCTGTAGGTTCATATACATCTGAATAAATATCGTATTCATTTTGTCAGCAAACATATCCCCATGCCTGATCCAGTCATCCCTGCGGAATACCACATTAGAAAGGAAGCAAAACAGCGCATTGCCGTCCTTTGCCCTTCTAAGCAGCCTCCCGTACTCATCCGGGTTTTTCGTATGGAAATACAACACCTCATTTTCTCGATTTTCCATCGGGTCTATAGTCTTCAGTGCTTTTCCGTCCTCATTATAAATATGAAACGGACACACGAGAAGATCTACAGAAGAATCCGATATATAATCCAAAATAGTTCGGAATGCTTTCTCCTCCGGTTCATCATCATTACCCACAATCCAACAGTATTCTCCTTCGGAGATCATGACGCTTTGCAGGAAATTATAATCCATTCCCATATTTTTCTCATTGACCCAGTATACAATCCGTATGGCAGGATATAAGCGTCTAATCTCTCCCACCACGTCATCCGGGCTCTCTGGCGACTTGTCATCGCTAATACAAATTTCTACCCTTCCGAACAGATTCTCTTCCATGATTTGATCTGCGAGCTGCTTGAGCAGCCTGTATAATTTTTCCGGTCTATTATAGTTCGGAATACAAACTGCAAGTTTCACTTTCGTTCCCTTTCTGCCCATAACAAAGCTCTTCTGAAATCAACATCTTCAAGATGTTCTAACTCCCATTCGCCCTGACAAATCACATAGCCCGGCGAATTTTTCACCGTATAAGGGCCTTCCATTTCCAACCATGCCCGAATAGCTTTTTCATCTTCCGCGTTGTGGTATGTACACACAGCCATTTTCGGCACACATCTTTTAATTAACCCTTCCGCTCCCCGCAACGCCTTTTCCTCTGCCCCCTCGATATCCATTTTGATAAAATCAATCCTTTTATTTCTAAAAACGGTATCTAGCGACAGGCTCCCACCCTGATCCGTATCGGATACATACCCTTGTAAAATCGTTACCTTGTCCCGCTCATTACAGAAAGTAGCCTCCAATGCCTCACACCAACCGGCATCAGCCTCTATCAGATAAATATGTTCCACATCGTCAATCACCTGAATGGCAAAAATACCCTCCGCCGCACCGACATCAATTCCCACATCTCCCTTTTCAATTCCAAAATACTCCGTGAGATAACGGTGCGGAGACCGTTCATCCTGCTCCATACACGCATATTGAAAATAGAGTTTTGCTTTCTGCGATGTATCATATTTTCGGGAGAGATACATTTTTCGTCCGAAACATATGCCATAATACAATTTTCGTTCCTCGTCATAGCAAACCGGTACGTCCCGATTCATATACTCGTCGTAAAACGAATAGCAGTACATCCTGACACCATTATCAGATACAAAATCTATTACCTGCTGTAGTTCTCCAGACAGACACTTTTTACGTCCTGCTATTTCTTCTTCATAGTGACTACGAATCGTCTTTTCCAAAAAGGGCATTGGATATTCCACATATCGTATTACAGATGGTGATATATGTAATTCATCCACGAGCTGTCTTTTAATCTCCCTATAATATATAGAAGCTATCCAAATCTCGTCATACTCATAATTTCCGATTTGTTCAGCGGAGACTACTTTCACGCCGGCATAGTCATTCAGTTCTGACTGATTATCCGTGATTACCGCCACTTCAAAATCCGCATCATATAGCCCATACGCATCCATGATGCTTTTCCCGTTATTTCCTATTCCAAACAAGATAATTCTTTTCTTATCCATTTTCCCTCTAAAGCATCCTTCTCGCCGCTTCTCTCCAAAATGATTTCACTCTTCTCTGCTCCAAAAACTGCGTGCTGCACCATCCGGCATTATAATGATGAATCCCCACCGTATCTTCCGACTGCACATAATTGTCAAATAGGAAATCGTCTACCGGTGTATGATATCTTCTTGGCAGAATCAACATATCATCCACCAACTGCATACTTCCATCCAAACGAATACCCCTGCTCCTAAACGCATCCCGAATATAAACAGGCTGCACATATTTCCACACCATCGGCATTCCATCTTGGTCACAAAAATTCTGACCACTATATAATTCCAAAAGCTGTCCGATAAATGGATTGTTCCTCACACTGCCAAAACCAGAACCCAAATCAATATCGTGCTGCGTCCCGAAATTAAAAAAGGCGTCAAATTTTAACCACGCATCCGGCCTTTTCAACAGCTCTACGTCCATATCCAGATAGATACCACCATAGTTATAGACAACATCCAGTCTCGCATAATCCGACACAAATGCCCATTTCCTTTTTTCAAGCGCCTGCGCCATAAAAGGCGTTTTCCTACAATCATAATTCTGGGCATTCCACTCAATAATCTCATAGTCCGGGCATATCCGTTTCCAAGAATCAATACAGCGCTGATAATCTTCCGGTTTCTCCTCACCGCTGAACCAGAAACAATGTATCTTCTTTTCAATCCGATCAGCTATTTCGCCCGTCATTTGAATCCTGTTTATGACACTGTTGTCATCCACTCCATCCGATATAGACCAAATCAACGGTAGCACAAAACACTCTATACTGTCGGGTAAATTTTGCTCACGCAATGCCTGATACATACTGTCAAGCTGTTTTGTGCTGCATAACAGCACAACGGCCTGATCCAACGTGCGCAGATATTCAACCCCGTACACCGGATAAAAACTACCTGACACCGTAATTTCCTGTCCTGCCTTTCCGTTATCAATATATCCCTTGACCGATTGTTGAATACGACTGTATACATCTCTTTTCACGAACTGCTGATACACCTCACCAAGACCGTATATGTATACCTTCTTATTCGCAATATAACGGACAAATGTTTCCATGGGAGCATTTATTGTTTTCATATTACTCCTCTCTACTTCTCATTCTGATCCTTTTGAGCAAAATAGGCCATAAACTGGACTGGATCATATAAAAGCTCTATGTGCCTCTCTATTTCTTCTATAGACCACTCCCACCATTTGACTGCCAACAGATTTTTTATCATATCATTATCAAACCGATATCTGATCGTTTTTGCAGGTACACCACCTACAATCGCATAAGGTTCAACATCCTTTGTTACAACTGCGCCTGCGGCTATTATTGCCCCATCTCCAATCTGCACGCCCGGAAGAATGGAAACATAAGCACCAATCCAGACATCATTTCCTATTGTTACGGGTTTATTGTCCCGCAGCGCACTATTGTCAAACTTCGCATTTTCTTTATGAACCCCATACCTTTTAACAAGCTCTCTCCGTTCGTCATTTTTCTCCCACGGATAAAACCGTACATGATCCAGAATCGGACTCGTTGTAATACAGTCCAGCGAATGATTATTCCAAATTTTTGCTGTCCCATTGATAGAACAATATCTTCCAATTGATTCCGCGATTGGAAAGTGTTCTAATAATCCCTGATATCCATAGGTATATCTCCCAATTTTACATCCCCGATATACCGTGTCCTCTATATTACAATTGGAATTTTCTGACACACAAAAGCAATCTTTTACCGTATATCCCAAACTTTCCAGTTCATCCAATATTTCGCACTCGCACAACATGACGGCTACAATAATATAGTCATACACCGGATTCATTTCCTCTGGCAGCCTCACTGAATAGCCAAGATATTCCTTAAGCTGTTCTGCCCGTCTGTCTATAAATCCGGCAATTGGAATATTATGTTCCCGCAATACTTTCTCAAGAATACTTCCACCATATCCAGCGCCCCAAATATATATATTTCTGCCATTTGCATTTGCTAACATTCTATCTAATTTATTGGTACATAACTCTTCAAAAGAATACAATGTATTATCCACTCTCTTTTACGCATTCTTTCTTTCACTATACTTGCGTTTTCCCCCTTCTATAATCTCGTTTTTATCAAAAAATATATCAGTATATATCTCAAATCCCGTCAAATCATAAGAGCACGGAATACCTCTTAATATAAAATCACAATACAAATTTTCCAAAAAATCCCTGAAACTATTCTTCACACATTTAAGCGTTTCTGCTGTAATATCTCCATCTCTGTATAAATTTATAGTAATAATAAACTCATCAAGGGAAAAAGCTTTGAACAAGTCATACTTTCCCTTTTTACTGTGGTCAGTTTCTATTTCTTTTGACCAATAGCGATCATTGATAATATATTTCCCCTTTTTTCTTTCCGCAAATAAAATACTGGAATGGGGCGATATTTTATCATATGAAAATGTTGGAGGGAGCTTTATGTAATCTTCACGCCATATTCCCACACCGGAAGTCCATGTTGCAAACACTCCCAGCTTTCTTACAAATAAGTCAAATGTATCTAGATTCTCATAAACCGGCCCCCATCCCATCGCTCCATTTGCGAAGAAAATAACTGGTTTATCTTTTTCATGTTTTTCCAAAAACAAAATCATTTCCTCAAGCCTACCATCTAAAAAAAGTGATCTATGATTAACAAACTTAAAATAATCACCGGTAGCTAATTTTAACGCTTCCAGCTGATTATCAAACATATACGCATTTGTACGGGCATAAATTATATTAGAATGTTTTTTTACATATTCCTCCATTAAATCATGAAAATCCGCATTGCTGCCATTATCGGTAACAACTACCTCAAATTTATCCTCATCCGTTCCACTGGCATATATACTTTCTAAACATGGAAAAACCCATTCACTTATTCCGTTAGTTGGAATACACAGCGACAATTTCATGATTTACTTTCCTCCGATTTTTTCCTCAATTATTGATACAATACGCTATAAGATTATTTAAAGTTGTGTAGGGTCCATTTCCCTCTATAAGGCTGTTCCCTGCCTCCGTCTCCCTGTGCAACCAGTCGTTTAATATATCCCGTGTTATGCTTACCGGTTCTATCATTATGCAATTTTCTTCCAATTTCTCCGTCAGATAGTTATATTTTATCAATGTCCTATATTGTGTATTGAAAAAGTATAAACAATCTCTATAAACGCAAGGCCTTGAAAACGCAGGATGATGCGGCCTTTGTTGGTATCTATCCTTTCTGCACAACTTAATCTTTTGTAGACACCGGTCTTCCAAATTTACTCTAAGAAAAAAATCTTTCTCTAAGATAGGAACCAGAAAAAGAAATGAATCTACACAATAAGATCCAATAAATTCAATACCATACTCCGCAAATAAGGTTTCCTTTTTTTCAATCAAATCATATACAAATGTCTTGCCTTTTTCGCCAGTTACAATTAACTTATCATTCCAGATGGAAACTGTTCTCAGCCCACTAATATCCTTGAACTGATACACGACACTTAACTCTTCGCTTTCAAAATCAAATAAATATATCTTATTTTCTTTGTTTACCAGGTAGGCCTTATTGTCCTTTACTACCATATTAACAAATTCATTATGCCAGTCTTCACTTTTCGTTAATACTTCCTCCATTTCTAATGTACTAACGTTAACCTTAATGATTTTATCAAAGAAAGAGGGAAATAGATAAAGCCACTCTTCATATTGATGCCCTAATAAAAACTTTCCACCGGCTCCTGTATATTCTGGTATATTAACAAGCTGAATATTCCTTTGGTTCATGTCAAAAACATGCATATATTTTTCAAATGCAGGAATCATAAACACCTTATTATTTATCTGATATACATTATCAAAACTTTCCACTTGAAACGGATTCATGTCCAATTCAAATATGTCATCAACTAAATTTTTTTCAATACTAAATCTACATAATAAATTTTGCTCATAGGGAACAAACCAGAATCCATCATCAACAATATTTATAATGCCGCAGCTCCATATTATGGCATCATTAGCTTTCATGCATACCCCTCCCTGCAAAAAGCTGATCTCCAACTATCGAATTTAATAAATACTCAATAGACCTATTTCTTTTGCCCTCAATCACTTTATTGATATACGCATAATCCCATTCCTGACTATACATGCCCTCTATATCCCCATCGACATTGAAATATTCATCAATTCCCAATTCTATCAACAAATTTTTGGCTTTCGCATCAATAAACGGCGATCTTGAATAGGCTATTTTTTTCTCAAATAGCAGTCCGAATGCCAATCCGTGAAATGAATCTGTAGCTATTAACTGCGCCCCCTTAAAATATCCAAACAAATCCTTTGGCATCACCTCTGATGGATCCAGATTCGTATCACACCACGGATAGATATGATTATTATTGGGATAGGAAACAAGCTGTAAATTTTTATTTTTTGCATATGTAATCAAATTTGATATATACGATTCAGAAAAACTATCTCCATATACCAAAATATAATTTCCCATTTGAGGAACATCCACAGATTCATCCTTTTCCCAATCCCATAACCAGACAGGGTCTAGTACAATATCAGGCCTTTGACCTATAATGTATTCTGCAAGAGCCGCCGAATTTTCATCCCGGACAGAAACAGCATCTAAATTTGTCAACCCTTTTGTCACATACTCTGGAATTCTTCTCCACTCGCTTTTACAAGTGCCAAAGCTTGGGGCATACGCGATTACCTTATCGGCATCTAAATCATTACCAAACAAATATTGATCCTCTCCAAACTCTTTAATAGCAAAATCCCAAATAAGATCACTTCCCAAAACAACAACATCCAGTCTTGCCTCATTCAACCCTATATGGGGAATTTTATCAAATTCACGGGCATACACTGCGTTAAGCTCTCTCTGCCATTTTTCAGCATTTTGGTCATCTATCAAATAGAGCTGTCTATGAGCGTCGCATAAATGTTTTATCTGATACACTTTCCATTCTGGCAACAAACTGCTAAGTGTTTTTTGCATTGCATAGGCCTGACCAAACGTTCCGGCATTGGGCACTCCCCAAAAAGTGAGTATTCCTAATTTTTTCATTCTATTTTACCTCTCTGTCTCAATTGTAAAACAACCTTCTTTTCCTTCATACTTCATCTACATTTCTTCCTGCCTTTGAATAAGTAATCCAGTTCTCAAAGAAATCAAAATCTGTAATTCCCATATCAAGCAGCTCATTAACAATAGAAAATTTTGCATTTACACTGTTTACGGCTATGACCACAAATATATTTTCTTCTTTAGGTAAGCAATAAGGCGCCTTCACTTCCTTACCTTTTAACTTTCCCCCATACTTCGCCCCATTGGTATCACAGACATAAGCAATATCACATACACTTTCTATTTCTTCATAATTTTGCAAAAAAGCCTGTCCAGCTCCCCACACCACTATTTTTTTAAATTTTTTGTTAATAAAGCGTTTTGGCATGTTTTTTTTCCATATTCCATGCACAAATAACATTAATCCTTCCTCACGAATACCCTGATCAAAAAAATTCCAATCCTCTCTTCTTTTATTCGTGATAAGATAGGAGCGGTTATTTTCAAATGGAAAGGATTTATCTGCGATATCAACCAAGCGATACTCATTCCTGTCTATTTTATCTATTAATTCATATCCTCCCTCATCTTGAATCACAATTAATGAAACACCTGTGGGATTATATGCCTCCATACCCTCGCAGCATCCCCAATAATCGCCGATTGCAAGATGAGCTTTATGATTACCAATTCCTTTGTAGGGGCATTCATAACATGATTTCATTTTATAGTTATAAAATGCATATGCATATTCAGAATAATCGAACCTTCTTTTAACCTCCGTTCCATTCTCAAACTTCATATATACATAGGTCGGTTCCCAATTCTCATCTTTATATCTAAGATTAAATCCGATTATCTTTGATTTATACTCCGCCTCCATCGCTAATATATAATCTCTGTGAACTTCAGGATATGTACAACCATGACATAACAATTCAACCGTAAACAAATTCCTGCTATCCATATTATGAGCTTCCAAGAAATGATACATATTTCCAATATCGCATCCAAGTCCAATCAGCAGTACCATAGTTCCACTTTCTAACATCTTTGCTACATCCTGATACAGCCCCATTTTTATTCCGTTTCTCACTACTATTTTATTTACAAACGCATATTTGCTGCCCTTAAACTTATCCAAATCATTTAGATTATCCGCATAATCGTATCTTGCGGAGTAATAGTCGCCCTCATAAACCGCTCCATACACGATCCCTCCTCTTTTAATTACCGCTTCCGATAGGGCTGTTGCTGCTCCGCCTGACGCAGACAATCTATTTTTCTTGAAATCCTTATAAAATCCCGCATATATCTTCATTCTTATTAATCCTCATCACCTATATTTTTACGTTATTCCATAAGCATTGCTGATTTCAACTTCCCAAGGTATTTAAATATATGTTTGTCCGTGTAGTTTATCATACTTTCATCCTGATAAAACTGATAAATATTTCTATAAGATTCCCCATTTGTCGCTACTCTTCCCGCCTTTTTTCTTTCAGAGTACTCATAATATGACTTATGCACATAATGATTAATCTGTATGGGAAACACATCTTTCAACGCAAACTGGTATTCCTCATTACATACGATATCAAAACAGTTCACTACGGGAATAACTTTTCCTTTCCTTCCTATTGTCCGCAAGTAATGCACTTGCATCACATCTTCCGGGTCATCATCCTTATATGCAAATTTGGTATTCCAGAAACATTTTCCCAACTGATTATATTTTTCCGCCGTCTGCGTAAAATCTTCTGTGACAAGGTTGTCGGTATTTCTATCAAGTTTTCCGTTATAACCAAAGCACTTCCAATTAATTAAAACAGATCCTCTGCTGCTAAACTTCGCCAAGAAATCTTTAATATTATTATGCGCTATGGGCACGATAAACTCATCTGTATCTATAAATCCTATCCACTCCGATTCTTCTCTATATCTTCTGGCACAATCAAAATATGCTGTCATTTGACCCGGTTTATCTTTCCAAAAAATAACATCTACCAATCCGCTGTCCACATATGGCTGTAGAACATCTATGTAATTGTCCGTTGAATTATTGTTATATAAATAGAAATGATCGATTCCTATAATTCTATGGTATTCAATCCACTCTTTTAGGTATTTACCCTCGTTATAAAAAATCAGGCATAACGACACCCTATATTTTTTGGCATTTTTGTTACCGTTATCTTCTCCGCACATAAAAAATTTTTCAAAAACGCCTTTTATCCTAAAAAAAAAGGAATTCAAATGAAATACCACATCATTTCTCTGTGGCCTGTCATAAATATAATGCCTATTTTCAGTGGCATACCTTCCTGCTAATATATACATGTTTTTTATTTCATGGAAGCTCGTGCACAAAACGCCCCTGTGTATGCCAAGATCTTCAAGTGTCCTCATCATTTCCATATAATATTTCTCATTGGCAATAACAAAAACGGATTCCTGATATTTTTGGGCACATTCTTCGGGTTTTAGAACACGTACCCCCTTGATTTTTGATTTCCATTTATGTGAATCACTGTCGCAGAATGCCAATATACGTTTTCCTTTCCTTTTTAAGTATCCGTATACCATTTTCCCAATTTCACCTGCACCGTATATCACATAAGTATTTATTTTTTGTAACTTATCAATATCAACCATGTTTATGACTTCCATAAAAACCCCCACATATATTTTCAATTACTTTCATGATCTTTTCTGTCGGTTTATTTTCATTTCCATGCATAAATCAGGCCTAACGCGGGCGATAATTCCTTTTCACAGGAAACAAATGAAAATCCGTTTTCCTTCAACAACTCAATCAACCTTTCGCCACCCTTATAATGCCATTCCAACAATATCAGAGAAAATCTACTGATTATCCCAGATTCTGATAAATCCTCGAAAATACTATATTCCTCACCTTCACAATCAAGTTTTAATATATAATTGCAATCCGGATTTTTATCGATTAATTCTGCCAGCACAATTGCACTTCTCTTTAAAACAACATTCTCAGATGTCAATTCCTCCCTTTTTACCAATCCCCATTTTTCATACTGACATATGTTCCCCTCATTAATAGAATCTATCGTACTTTGACCGCACGACATATTATCTCCATAATTCAGATGTTTTGTTAATTCAGATCCACTTAGACCAAAATTGAATACTTTGACATTATTCCTAATGTTATTTAATTCAATATTTTTAATTGCACTATTATATGTTTTTTCAAAAGGCTCAAAACCATATACCATTTTTACTTTAGGCATTTTCGAAAAGAAAATTGTAGAGTCAGCTATATTCATCCCAACGTCAAACACAACTTCCGATTTATCTGAATTAATATGGTACTTATAACATTCAAGTAAAATAGTATCTATGGCATTGTAAAATTCATCTTCTGAATTTATAATCAAATCAATATTTTTACAGACTATATGCATTCTGTATGTATCGTCTACATATATTCTTTCCAATTTGGAATACCCCCACCTTGATATACCAAAATTAATATTTGGGGGCATTACGCCTGCCATTGTCAATTCATTTATAACTTCAAATAAAATATGTATCTGTGATATCATTATAAAAATCTTGAGATTCTTGTTTATATCATCAATAGACCTGCATATAGAGAGGCCCTCTATCTTCGCAGTCTTATCACAGTATTGAACAATATCATATTCTTTTTCCAGTTCTTCTCTATGTTGATGCCAAAATTCTCCCAACCCATATACAACTATTTTTTCACGATTTGCTTCCATTAAGATCCCGCCCCCATTTTCAGAGAATCTTCCCTTGATTGATAAAGCATCTAATTCATCCCCATCAGTGGTATATTACTTTGACTGGCCAAAAAGATTGCATCGTCGCCCATTCCCGCATCATGATAAACATATACATGATTAAAATATTTTTTCAACAATTCCATAACTTGTTCTTCACTATCAAGCGGGTTTATACAATACTTCCAATCATTTTTTCTTATACTGACAGATCCTGATAAAATCCCGCTGTTTCCTAATCTTGTTTTTATGTTTTGTAATATATTCTTTTGTGTCGTATCATCAAACATATGCATGGAAGCATACCAAAATATATTTGTAAATTCACTTTCACCTATTGGCCGAGGCATATTTTCCACAAAATCCATATAAAGAAATTCAGCATCACATTGATTATCTTTTTTATATCTATTTATATATTCCAAGCTGTCTTTATCAATATCACAACCAATATATTTCAAGCTCTTTATATGAGAGTAGAACCGCCTGTAATAAAATCCATCCGCACAACCCAAGTCCAAAACATATGGTTTTTCAAAACAATAAATAGTTCTCAGGTTCAAAGCAGCTATTAATCCCCACCCAAACATTCCATACTTTGGAAAACGATAAAACAGATCATTATCATGATTAAATGATAATACACCCAGTGTGTTACTCCCCTCCCTCTCTTCTACTCCTCCAGAAAATTTTATGTCAAAAATACGTTGATGAATGCTTAATAATTGTTGTTCCAATTCATTACTTTTCTCTTCTAAACATGGAATAATATTTCTTTTTGCAAAATCCCAAAATGAAATATCATCATATACAACTGCTTTTCTATCTGATATAGAAACGCAGATTCCTGCATCCTCTGTCACATGTATTTCGACATCATCACAAAAGTTTTCAAATAAACTAATTCCTAATAATATTTTTTCTGCATTAATACCGTTGTTAATTAAATCTACAATTACTTCAAAAACAATATCCATCCGCGCAATCATAATTAATATAAATGAATATTCTTCCTTACATTCCCTGAAATCCGTGTAGTCAGCTATCTTTGATGATTTATCTACTTTCCCAATAATATTGAACTTACTTTCGATATTTTCACGATTCTTACAAAAAAACTGGCCGCATCCATACACAATTATTTTCTCTTTGCCCATTACATCACCTCCAAAGTGCTTCCCACCCCACAGATAACAAACAATCTATTGTACAACGGCCAATTATTCAAAACGTGTTTTTACACACTACTAACATAATAAGGCTGTTGCAACATAATCGGTTTCCTCAGCTGTCGATACAGCTGTACCACCGAACTGTGATCACCGTAATACGCATCAGAAATCACCACCGCCCGATCCATATCGGCAGTATCATCATAAATCCCCCAGCCTTCCTCTATATACCGATCCCTGATTTTCTTATACGCCTCCCAGAGTTGCGGCCGCATAGACTCGATTGTCGCCTGAATCAAAGGATGCGGCCTCCAAAGCAGCGCCACCTCATCCTGATTCTCTCTGAATATCTTAAACACTGACTCCATTTTACGGAGCATATTTTCGCTATATTGCAGAAGTGCACTCACACTGGTATTATAGAAGATGATCTTCTTACAGCTTCCATCCGGTTTCTCTATAATCTTTAACCACTCCGCCGGAATCTCTAAATCTTCCTTCTTGGTATTCATTACCTTATCAATCTTCGGAGAACCTGTTCCCAGAAATTTCTTCTCCAGAAACCTCCGATTCACGTGCTCGGCGCCAAGACCCATCTCTTTTGCTGCTTTCAAGTATTCATTAATATAGATCTGCCGCATATTCTCAGATTGCACGATCACCTGATCAGCATAAATCGTCCCTGGCGTGAAACAGAAATGTTTCATGCTATCGATCGCTGCTTGGTCTGTCGGTTCTATTTCCTTTAATATAAAATATGGTACATATACTAATTTATCGGTAAATTTTCTGATATTTTTAGAATAAAAATATGGGTGTACACTGGTTACATGGTTGCATTCATCATAAGGATTATGTATATAAATCACATCTGGATGTTCCGCCTCCAGATCATATTCATCGTAACGTGTAATCGGCACATTCTTCGGATACTGATCTCCTTCATAATGCTCTTCCTTAAAACTACCGTCCGGATTCTTATCAAAATAGGGAACCGGGATCACATAGGCATCGCAGTCAGGGTCTTCATCCGTCGCCTTCCACACGCTTTCCAAGCTGTCCCACATGGAAGCCTTGTAAGGGAGAAAGACTATTTGTTTTCTATCATCCGGTATCTCGTATTTGATGCCATTTTGAAGACCTATCAACTGTTTTCGGATCCTTTTTGCCGCCTTACGGATAAAGCTCTCATCTATCAGGTTCTCGTTCATCTGATAGAGATTCTCGCAATAATCCTCCAGCATCTGCACAAAAGGAACGTATTTTTCGCCGCGAACCTCTAAATCGGTGCCCAACGCAATCGCAGACTCCTGACACTGTATGAGGGCTTCCGACGCGCCCCGTGGATTGGATGCAGCAACCTTGCTAATAGTATCGTTTGCGCGAAGCAGAGTCTCTATTGTCTGTAGCATGTCCTTTTTCTGATATCGTTCCACCGTACGCTGTCCTTTCCATCATGTATAGCTTTTGTATGGCTTTCATCAACTTAATCTATATATCTTTTCCTCAAGCATTCATTTACCTCTCCTCCTAATAAAAAGGAGAGCCAATCAACATTACACATCTCTGTCTGATACGGCAAGGCATTTACCATTAACGAAAATGAATACCCATATTTATGTCGCATTCTCAGATCCTCCCAATCTTTTAAATATACAACCGACTTTAAATTCAAATCTTTTCGATAAAAGCCTATTTTCTTTTCAATGTTTAAACTGTCAAAAGCATAAGCCTCTTCGTCAGTATAAATAGTCATGATCGCAATTATATTTTTATAGTTTACCCGACATCTGCGCTCATTCCATTTCTCAATAGCTGATTCAGGAAATATATCATGATTTAAATACCATACTATCTTATTATCGATAATTCCTTTCGGTGTATATCCTTCTACGCCAATTGTTCTTTCAATGTAGTTTTCCTCTTCATATCGCTCCATAGTCATTTGTAGATAATGGGAATAATTTTGCAAAAAATCAATATAATTTTCTCCTAACGAATACATATTGATCGTTGGAGAAAAAAACGGCAACCCCCATTGCCTATACAAATGTCCACCTATACAAAAATTAGAAAGAATACTAGGTTTACTTTCTTTTAATTGCAAATATTTTTCCAAATTAAATTTAGGATTTAAAAACACATGATATGGAATTAATTTATCTACCGTACATCCAGCTTCGCTTAACGCCTTTGAGGTTTCCACATATTGTCTGATTTCATTAAAAAAATCGTTTGCAACTATAATATAGTCATAATAAAATTCAGGTATTTCTTCCGGCAGTATCACTCTATAATTATCCAAAATAAAATTCTCTCGTTTTTTTGAAATCAATGCTCGAATATTAATGTCATACAAATTTAAAACCGAATAAATTTTATTATAGATTACTCCACATCCCCAAATTAATACATTAATCATTTAAGTACCTTCCCTGAATAAATTCAAAATCTTTGACTGGTCGTTTTAACCCGTTCTAGTATATCAAGCCCAATGAATCTGTTA
Source organism: Lachnospiraceae bacterium UBA7202 (assembly GCA_002490705.1). Lineage (GTDB taxonomy): Bacteria > Bacillota > Clostridia > Lachnospirales > Lachnospiraceae > UBA3282. Next base: position 92,320 of record DKUO01000025.1, on the reverse strand, counting down.
AACCTGCTTTCTTTCTGCTCATCAAAGCTACCCACACAGGAAAGTACATCCATATATATGTCCTATGCTTCTCCTATTCTACATGGGAAATCACGCCGTATTTTGCAAATATACTCATGTAACAAATATAAACACATATTTTTCATATTAAGTTCTGTACAATACACAATATTAAACTATATTTAAAAAATTATACTATCTTCATTTTCATTTGTCAATTTTCCTCAGCTTGAGTTTCCGTAGCTTTTTCTAATACTGACATTATTGACCAGCTTCATAAATCTTCCAGAAAAATTTATTGATGACAGTGACGTTGTCAAACCTGACGGTTATCATTTCGAAGCCCTCGGCTTTGTCAGGGACGGCTCAAAAAGTACAGCCTAACTGTCTTTGAAAAAGAATACCATGTGACAGAATCCTGTGTCCTGATAAAAACAACCCGCCGGTCAGTATCTTTTCCAAAATCCATTCTTCAAAAGAGAAAAACTTTACTTCTATCAAAGATGTCACTTTTGCCGCCATGGACCGGAACGTAGCCCTTTTCCATAAAGCCACTTTTGTTATGGACAGAGGCTCGATTCTGGCGGGGGTCTTATTAAAGGCACCCTGTTTTCCCATTTACATCTATAGTTCATTTAAAAAAGCTTACCAGCCTCCCCAAGATACTATATTCATTTTTTCAATAGCAATCTACGGAAACTCAAAATGTAAAAGGTGTCCCGTTTGATTATAAAATCTTAAACTCCCCTTCTTTCATATTTTCCTACTTCACACATCATTTTTCAAGATTTTACTTATTATTAACTTTTCTACCATATTTTTCCAATTTTTATGCGTTATATATAATTTCATTCTCTTTCCCGTTAAATCATGTAGAGTAGAAGAAACAGTCCACCAAACAACCGCCGGATGCGCAGACAGGCATGCCGCCCGGCCCGTTGCACATGGACTTTCATGCTTACCTGTCAATTTCAATTACAAAAGAAAAATACCGCCTGCCTGCACGCGGTAAATTTACAATGGAGATAAAATGGAATTTGGTGAATTTTTAGCGAAACTGCGCAAAGAAAGAGGTATTCTGCAAAAGGAGCTTGCCGCTTACCTGAACATGACCGTGGCGACCGTTTCCAACTACGAAAAAGGCGTCCACACTCCCGATCTCAAAACGTTCGTGAAACTGGCGGATTTCTATGATGTGTCCACGGATTATCTGCTACAGAGAACGCGGTATAAGGCAAATATCAGCACCCTCAACAAACGCCTGTCCGCCGACTATACCGTAAGCGACCTCATGAATACTACCTTAGAGCTGGATCGTCACAACACCGATGCGCTGTTAGATTACTATGAGCTGTTAACCATGCGCAACTCGATTAACCATCCGAAATAAAATCCTTTTCTTTCCGCTCCGCCTGTTTATGAAAATTTCACACAAACACAATTCTTCCTTCATTGACATCCGTTTGAATCCTATTTATCATAGAAGAAACGGTTTAAGGAGAGGATTCTATGTCATCACAATCATCAGTCGCTGAAGAGATCAGAGAACAACAAAAAAAAGCATTTGCAACCATGAATTTTAGGGAGAAACTTGCCTATTTCTGGGACTACTATAAAATACACACCATCGTGACGGTATGTGTCATTGTCTTCCTGATCAGTTTCATCCACTCTTACCGTTCCAACAAACCCTACGCCTTTTATGCCGTCCTTTTAAATGCGGTGGATACGGAAGAAAACCGTGACACTCCCGCTCTGTGGGCCGGCGATTTTCTGGAATATGCCGGAATTGACCCGGAATCTTATCAGGTAAGCATCGACACCTCTACGGACATAACCGCCGACGGCGGCGATCAGTTTGAAATAGCCAACCGTCAGAAAATGGCGGCCATGATGCAGATCGGGGATATCCATGCCATCGTGGCGGACACGGAAACCTTTGAAAGCTACGCCCGTCTGGAAAATTTTTATGTGCTCACCGACATTTTCAGCGAAGAAGAACTGGCTCCCTATGCAGACTATCTCTATTACACGGACGCTGCCGACTTCGATAAAGAGACCGGCGACACGCTGGAAGAGCTGGAGGCCGCACAGACCGAAATCTACCAAAGAATCATCGACCATCGGGACCCTTCCACCATGGAAAAACCGATTGCCGTAGGCATCTGCATCCCGAAAACAGGCAATAAAATAGCCGAGGCAGGCTACTATACCTACCTCGACGAACGAAATTACACCTTTCAGGGCTACCCTTCCGAAGTGGTGATCGGCATTCCCCTGTCAGTTGAAAATCCGAAACTTACATTGCAATTTCTGGAATATTTAGACGTGGGGAATAATGGTTAATTCCATTATCTCCATTTAGGAAAGCATCTCCCTCAGCATCTGATTCACAGCGCCGGGATCGGCCTTCCCCTTCATGGCCTTCATGGTCTGCCCCACGAGGAAACCTATGGCCTTCTCCTTGCCGTTTCGGTAATCCTCCACGGACTGCGGATTTGCCGCGATTACTTCCTCTATTACCTTCTTCAACGCCCCTTCGTCGTTGACGGTCTTTAAGCCCTTCTCTTCCACATAGGCTTCCGGGTCGATATTCTCCTCAAACATCACCTCGAAAACCTCCTTTGCCACCGAGCTGTTGATCGCTTTCTGATCCGTAAGGGCAATCAGCTTCGCCAGATTTTCCGGGGAGAAGCGCAGATCGGAGGCGTCCGTTTCCCGCTCCTTCATCAGCCGCAGGGTCTCCCCCATCAGCCAGTTGGAAACCTTTTTGGGCTGACTGCCCAGAGCCACGGTTGCCTCGAAAAGATCTGCCAACGGCTTTTCTCCCGTGATAATTTCAATGTCATAGTCCGGTATGCCAAACTCTTCCTTGTACCGCTTCCTTTTCTCGCCTCGAAACTCCGGCTGTTTTGCCCGAATCTGGGCGAGCATCTCCTCGCTCACCCTGATCGGCGGCAGATCGGGATCAGGAAAATACCGGTAGTCCTGCGCATCCTCCTTGCTTCGCATGGCATAGGACTCCCCTTTTCCATCGTCCCACCTTCTGGTCTCCTGCACCACGCTCTCCCCTGCTTCCAGCAAGTCGATCTGCCGTTCCCGCTCCCCTTCAATGGCTCGGGTGATGGCCTTAAAACTGTTCAGATTCTTCATCTCGGTTCTGGTGCCGAATTCCTTCGCACCCGTCTCCCTGACGGAGAGATTCACGTCCGCACGCATGGAACCCTCCTGCAATTTACAGTCAGACGCACCCAGATACTGAATGACCAGACGCAGTTTTTCCAGATAGGCAATGACTTCCTCCGCGCTTCTCATATCCGGCTCGGAGACAATCTCAATTAAAGGCACGCCGGAACGGTTGTAATCCACCAGAGAGCAGTCCTCCCACTCATCATGAATCAGCTTCCCGGCGTCCTCCTCCATATGAATCTCATGTATCCCCACCGTCTTTGTGCCGCCATCCGCCGTCTCGATCTCCACACCGCCGTTTCGGCAGATGGGAAGGTAGAGTTGGGAAATTTGGTAATTTTGCGGGTTATCAGGATAAAAGTAGTTCTTTCTGTCGAATTTCGCATAACGAGTGATATCGCAATTTGTGGCAAGGCCCACGGCTATGGCATATTCCAAAACCTGCCTGTTCAAAACCGGCAAAGAACCGGGCATTCCCGTACAGACCGGGCAGGTCTGGGTATTGGGCGCCGCACCGAAAGCGGTGGAACAGCCGCAGAATATCTTCGTTTTGGTGGCCAGCTCTACATGTACCTCAAGGCCAATCACTGTCTCATATTCTCTAGACATAATATCCTCCATTTCTCGTATGAGATTTAGAACTTCTTCTCACACAGTTCTCACACAGCGCCTTGCTCGTAAGTGTATGCGGCTCTGATCAGCTTCTTTTCCTGAAAGCAGTCCCCGATCATCTGCAATCCGATGGGCAGCCCCTTGCCGTCCTGTCCGCAGGGAATGCTGATCCCCGGCAGTCCCGCCAGATTGACGGCGATCGTGTAGATATCTCCCAAATACATCTGTATGGGATCTGTCAGGCTCTCCCCCAGCTTGGGCGCCGTGGTAGGCGCCACAGGCCCGAGAATGATATCGTATTTCGCAAAGGCTTCGTCGAAAGCCTTCTTAATTAACGCTTTCACTTTTAACGCCTTCAAATAATACGCGTCATAGTAGCCGGAGCTCAAGACAAAGGAGCCCAGCATAATACGTCTCTTCACTTCCTCCCCGAAACCCTCGGAGCGGGATTTTTTATACATATTGTGAAGGCCCGCATACTCCTTCGCACGGTAGCCGTACTTAATGCCGTCAAACCTCTCCAGATTGGAGCTTGCCTCCGCCGCCGCTATGGTATAGTAAGCCGGAATCGCATAGTCCACCAGGCTCAAATCAAACCGTTCTACCAAAGCGCCCTTTTTCTCCAACACCTCGGCCGCCCGCAAAACAGCCTCCTTCACTTCGGCGTCAAGCCCTTCTCCCAGATAATCATTAGGGATACCGATGCGAAGTCCCTCCACATCCTCTGTCAGGGCCGAGGTAAAGTCCGTGTCGTCTCTGGCAATCGAAGTAGAGTCCCTCTCATCGTGGGAAGAAAGCGCTTCCAGTACAGCGGCACAGTCCGTCACGTCCTTTGTCAACGGGCCGATCTGATCCAGCGAGGAGCCATAAGCAATCAACCCGTAGCGGGACACCGTGCCGTAGGTGGGTTTCATCCCCACAACGCCGCAGTAGGAGGCCGGCTGTCTGATGGAGCCGCCTGTATCCGAACCGATAGCATAAATGCACTCTCCTGCCGCCACTGCCGCCGCAGAGCCGCCCGAAGAACCGCCCGGCACATGTTCCGGATTTCTCGGATTTCTCGTAGGGCCATAGGCCGAGGTCTCCGTGGTAGAGCCCATGGCAAACTCGTCCATATTGGTTTTGCCGAGGATCACCGCCCCCGCCCTTGTCAGATTTTTCACAGCCTCCGCCGTGTAGGTGGGCACAAAATTATACAAAATCTTAGAAGAACAGGTGGTGAGCAATCCCTCCGTACAGAGATTGTCCTTCAGCGCCACCGGTACGCCCGCCAAAGGCCCCTGAAGCGTTCCCGCCTCTATCTGCGCCTGCACTTTCTTTGCCTGTGCCACAGCGCCCTCCCTGTCCACAGTAACATAACAGTTGTATTTTTTATCCTCTTCCTCAATCCGCGCAAGCACAGCCTCCACGGCCTCCACGGCAGTTGTCTTCCCCTCTTTGATCGCCGCCGAGAGCTGTACTGCGGTCATGTCTGTTATATTCATGTTACACTCTTTCCTTTCCGGTCCATACTGCGGGAATCCCTAAAACGTCCGCGGCACCACAAACATGCCGTCCTTCTCCTGTATCGCATTTGATAACAGCTGTTCTCTTTCATCCCCGTTCGTCACCACATCCTCCCGGAAGACATTCTGTACGGGAAATACATGGGACATAGGCTCCACATCCGCCGTGTCCAACTCTCCCAGCTTATCAATATAATCTAACATCCTGCCCATGTCGGACTTGGCCTGTTCCTTCTCCTCCTCCGACAATTCCAGTTTGGCGAGAATGCCTACATATTCTATTGTCTCGTCGCTTATGATATTTGCCATCGTGACTCCTTTCTGAATGACTGCTGCGTCTGCACCGTTTTACGCTCTCACCTTTATGTGCACTTCCCGCAGCTGCTGCTCCGTCACATCCCCCGGCGCGCCGCACATCAGATCCTGTGCGGAACCGCTCATGGGAAAAGCAATGACCTCTCTGATATTCTCCTCGCCCCGCAGCAGCATGATCATGCGGTCCACACCCGGCGCCATGCCTGCATGGGGCGGCGCACCGTACTGGAATGCATTGTAGAGCGCACCGAACTTGGTCTTCAAGGTCTCCTCATCGTACCCTGCGATAGCGAATGCCTTCTCCATGATCTCCATATCGTGGTTACGCACCGCGCCGGAAGAAAGCTCCACTCCGTTGCAGACGATATCATACTGATAAGCCAGCACATCCAAAGGATCCATGGTGTTGAGCGCCTCCAGTCCGCCCTGAGGCATGGAAAACGGATTGTGGGTAAAGCCGATCTGCTTCGTCTCCGGGTCCCGTTCAAACATGGGGAAATCATTGATGTAGCAGAAACGGTATGCGTTTTTCTCTAACAGGTCAAGTTTCTGCCCCAGTTCTGTGCGGATCTGTCCCGCATAATAGGCGGCCCGCTCCTCCTTGTCCGCGATAAAGAAAATCGTATCGCCTACAGCAAGTTCTGCCAGTTCTCTGAGCTCTCCCTTCTTTTCCTCGGGAATAAACTTGTCGATAGGCCCCTTGTAACTTAAGTCCCCGGCCACCTCCAGATAACCGAGTCCTCCCATGCCCATATCGGTTGCAAATTTTAACAGCTTCTCATGAAAGCCCTTGGACATTTCCGCATGTACTTTAATGGCCCGGACTGTCCTGCCGTGAAAAGGCTTAAAGGTACAGGCCTGAAAAAAGTCCGTCAAATCTATAATCCGCAGTGGATTTCTCAAATCCGGCTTATCCGTGCCAAACTCTAACATTGCCTGCTTATAGCTGATAATCGGATAAGGCGCTTTCGTCACCGCATAGCCTTCCGGCGCAAATTTCTCAAAGGTCGCCGAGAGCACTTCCTCTCCCACCTGAAACACATCTTCCTGCGTGGCGAAGCTCATCTCAAAGTCCAACTGATAGAACTCGCCGGGAGACCGGTCCGCTCTGGCATCCTCATCCCGAAAACAGGGCGCAATCTGGAAATATTTATCAAAGCCCGACACCATCAAAAGCTGCTTGAACTGCTGGGGCGCCTGAGGGAGTGCATAAAATTTGCCTTTATATTTTCTTGACGGTACGATGTAGTCTCTTGCACCTTCCGGGGAGGACGCGCACAGAATCGGCGTCTGAATCTCCAAAAAGCCCATTTCCGTCATCTTCTCCCGCAGATAAGCAATCACCTTGGAGCGGAAAACAATGTTGTCTTTCACCTTCTGGTTGCGCAGATCGAGATAGCGGTATTTCAGGCGCACCTCTTCTCTGGTCTCCTTGGAAGTCATGATCTCGAAAGGCAGCTGCTTATAGACTCGGCCCAGCACATCCACCTTATGGGCCTCCAATTCAATGGTGCCTGTGGGAATTCTGGGATTGTAGGTCTCCTCGTCTCTCTTTTCAATCAACCCCTCAACGGAAACGCTCATCTCCTTGGAAAGCCCATCCAAAAGAGAGGTATCCCGCATAACCACCTGCAGCACCCCATACATATCCCGCAGATCCACAAAAGATACACCGCCGTGGTCCCTGATATTCTCAATCCACCCCGCCACGCGCAGTTCCCTGCCGATATCGCTCTCACCAATTTCCTGTAACGTTACGTCCCTGTACTTGTTCTTGATTGTCATTTTATTTCCGCCTTTCTATATGGTGTTCCGAAATATAAAAAATCCCGGAACACATTTCTGTATTCCGGGACGGACAATTCACTTATCCGCGGTACCACCCGCATTGGCAAACCGAAATCTCTAACAAGACTGATAGCCGCTTTGCCCACTCTGACACTTAACGCGTGTAACGTACTGCCCTAGCCTCCGCCCGTTCCTGTATGACGGGCATGTCATATATTTAACACGCTCCCGCCGCGACGCAGGGTTCAGACAATCTGCTCCGGAGTGTTCCCATCCCTGTCTTCCACAAACAGCGCTCTCAGTCGGTGACGCTGTATTCCTGTCGCTTCCCTCAGAGTGAGTCTCCTTCACCGCATTTCCTTTGTATACATGTATAACATAATTCTTTCCTGTATGCAAGTAATTTATTACAAAAAATCAGGTTTGTATCTTAAAAAATACAACATTCAAAACCTCTACATATAGATACACGCCTCACGGCCGATCTGCGCCGCATTCGTCTCCACAAACGCATTCAACCCTTCATCATATCTCGCAAAACGGGCTTTGCCGTCCAGATACCGAATCCCGTAAATGCTGCCCTGCGCGATACAGGCCGCCTGCCCGCTGTAAGAGACCGGCTCTTCGGAAACCGCCTCTAAAAGCGCAAACAGAATCGCTCCATGGGCCACCAGCAAAACCCGCTCCGCGCCTTTTTTCGTACAGGTATCCACGATTTTTCTAAAAGCCCTGCCCGCTCTTTCAACTAAATCCGTCTGGAGCTCAATGCCCGGAAAATTACAGCCGGGATAACGAATCTCTCCCTCCTTTATGGTCAGTCCTTCGCCTTCTCCGAAATCGCGCTCTATCAAAAGATTTTCCACCACAATCCCGTCTCTGGGATAGTTCAGTAAAGCCGCCGCAATCACCGCGCTTTCCTGTGCTCTCTTAAGCGGACTCGAAAACATGGCGTCAATACGAACCCCCATATTGCGCAAGATTCTGACCGTGTCATTCACCTGAACTCTCCCGTGCGCATTCAAGGGAATATCCGCATGGCCTTGCAAACGTCCCGTCCTGTTCCAGTCCGTTTCCCCATGCCGCAATAAATAAATGTCCATAAAACCGATACTCCTCTCCCGCTTCCTTTCTAAAAACCAAGCCTCTTCATACGGTCTACCGCCTCCACGGTATTTTCATAGCTTCCAAAGGCCGTCAGGCGGAAATAGGTTTCACCGCTTGGCCCAAAGCCGGAGCCGGGTGTGCCCACCACATTTGCCTTCTCCAAAAGATAATCAAAGAACTCCCAGCTGGTCATGCCGTTTGGCGCCTTCAACCATATGTAAGGCGCATTGACGCCGCCGGACACCTGATAGCCCGCAGATTTCAGCCCGTTCAGAATATAGGCTGCATTCTTCATATAGTAAGCAACCAACTCCCTGGTCTCCCGCTTTCCGGCCTCACTGTAAACCGCTTCGCCTGCCCGCTGTATGATATAGGGCGCGCCATTGTACTTGGTGCCGTGCCGTCTTGCCCAAAGCGCGTGCAGGGATACCTCCCCCGCCTTAAGCTCCTTCGGGATCACGGTATAGCCCAGCCGCACGCCGGTAAAGCCCGCATTTTTGGAAAAAGAGCGAAGCTCGATGGCGCAGGTCCTCGCCCCCTCGCACTCGTAAACGCTGTGAGGCACATCCGCCTCTGAAATATATGCCTCATAGGCCGCGTCATAGATGATAACGGAGCCGTTTTTGTTGGCATAATCCACCCACTCCTGCAGCTGTGCCTTCGTAATCGTAGAACCGGTAGGATTATTAGGAAAGCACAGATAAATCAGATCGGGCACCGTTTTCGGCAGCTGAGGCGCAAACCCGTTTTCTTCCGTACAGGGCATGTAAATCACATCGCTCCAGTTTCCCGTCTTCTCATCATAGACACCCGTTCTGCCCGCCATCACATTGGTATCCACATAAACCGGATACACGGGATCACAGACCGCAATCTTGTTGTCCGTGGCGAAAATTTCCTGGATATTGCCGGAATCACACTTGGCGCCGTCGGAGACAAAGATTTCATCCGCCTCAATCTGACAGCCTCTCGCCTTAAAGTCATTTTCCGCAATGGCGTTTCTCAAAAACTCATAGCCCAAATCCGGCGCATAGCCGCGGAAGGTCTTCTCATCCGCCATCTCATCCACCGCCTTATGCATGGCGTCTATCACGGCAGGCGATAGCGGTCTTGTCACATCGCCGATCCCCAGCCTGATCACCTTCTTGTCCGGATTAGCCGCCACATAAGCATTCACTTTCTTTCCTATCGTGGAAAAAAGGTAGCTGCCGGGTAATTTCAGATAGTTGTCGTTTATTTTGATCATACGATAAAATAACCTCCGTTTTTTATTAGTTATGTAAACTTCTTTTGTTTATTTTGTTCTTTTCCCTAAATGATACCTTCAAACACTGTGACCGCAGGCCCTGTCATATACACCAGATCTGCCTCCCTGTCCCATGTCACAGTGAGATCACCGCCAAGGAGCTTTACCTTGACCGTCTCCTCCGTCAGCCCGTTTAAAACGCAGGCCACTACCGTGGCGCAGGCTCCCGTACCGCAGGCAAGCGTCTCCCCCGTGCCCCGCTCCCAGACCCGCATCTGCACGGTATTTCTGTCGATGACATTCACAAACTCCGTGTTCGTCCGCCTGGGAAACCGTTCATGGCTCTCAAAATAAGGCCCGATCTCCTCTATGGCAAGGTTTTCCACATCATCCATGAAAACCACCGCATGGGGATTTCCCATGGACACGCAGGTCATTTTGTATGCCCTGCCCCGCACCGTAATCGGTTCGTCTACTGCCTGTACGCCATCGCAAAGCACAGGCACCAGCGCCGCCGTAAGCTCCGGCGCTCCCATATTCACCTTCACGGTCTCCACTTTTCCCTCTTTCACAAAGAGCGTCAGATACTTGATCTTTCCGGCGCTTATGACAGTAATGTCGGTTTTATCCGTCAGTCCTTTGTCATAGACGAACTTTCCCACACAGCGGATACCATTCCCGCACATCTCAGCCCGGGTGCCGTCTGCATTGTACATTTCCATCTCAAAGTCCGCCTGATCGGAGGGATTGATAAAAATCACCCCATCCGAACCGATTCCAAAATGCCTGTCGCTTAAACGCCGCACCAGCTCCGGCTTTTTTTCCGGCGAAATCCGTTCCGCATTGCCGTCCACATAGACATAATCATTCCCACAGCCCTGCATTTTCGTAAATCTCATGGTTACCTCCAATTGTAAAGCATTTCCCCGGCCACTCCGGTCAAAGTCTGCGTCTTCCAAACATGTCGGGCACACCAAGCCGGATGCGTCTTTCAGTATAGCACGGACTTTCCAAAAAATTCAAGCGTTATCCTGCGCTATGTCCGCATCATGACGAGTACCATGCGCGCCTCCTCCACGATGTTCGTACCGCTGTCCATACTGCATTTTTGCAAGTAACGGTGGGCCTCCTGCTCTGTCATATGATTCCGGTTCATCAGAAGCTCCTTTGCCTCACGGATCAACGCCTCCTCCTCCGCACTGCGCTCTTTCGGGGATTGTCTTGCCCGCCGCTTGCGCCGTTCAATGGCCTGCGCCATCATATCCACCGTATTGACCAGATCGTGCACTTTAAGCGGCATAGAAAGACTCATAATATCCCGGCAGTCACACTCCTGCAAAGTGTTCGCAGAGGCAAGCAGCAGCATTTCAAAGCCTTTGGGGAGGCAGGCGTGTAATTCGCTGTACATCATGTCCGAAAGCCTGTAACTACAGATCACAATGCCGCCGTTTAGATCGTCCAGCCTGCTGAGGGCTTGGGAACCGGTGGTACATACGCCGTCCACCCGAAATCCGTTTTTCATGAGCAGATTGCGGATTCCCTTGGCGTCTTCCGGCTTCGGCAAAGCTACTATAATATTGATCACACGCACACCTCCCTTCTTCCAGTATTGTATATCGGTCGTTATTTAATATTGATTCAGGTATTCGTTGATCTCCCAATCCGTAATCTGACTGCGGTAACGGTTCCACTCCTCTTTTTTCAGCGTAATATATTTCTCAAACACATGATCCCCTAATGTCTGTCTCATAAAAGCATCTTTCTCCATACAGGAAACCGCCTCCGCTAACGTCCCCGGAAGTTCCTCAATATTTCTCTTCTTCCGCTCCTCTCCGCTCATGCGGAAGATGTTGCAGTCCACGCTTTCCGGCGGAGCCGTCTGCTTTCTGATCCCGTCCAGCCCGGCCCGCAGAATGGCCGCCAGCGTCAGGTACGGATTCGCCGCCGCGTCGGGGCAGCGAAGCTCCATCCTTACCGCATCCCCTTCCGCCGCAGGAATCCGAATCAGAGAGCTTCTGTTTGTGGCGCTCCAAGCGATATATACCGGCGCCTCAAAGCCCGGCACAAGCCTCTTATAGGAGTTTACAATTGGGTTTGTGACCGCCGTCATACTCCGCATGTGCTCCATAATGCCTCCCAGAAAGGCATAAGCGGTCTCACTTAACCCATTTACGCCGCTCTCATCCGCAAATATATTTTTTCCGTCTTTCAAAAGAGACATGTTAATGTGCATACCGGATCCATTCATGCCGTACTTGGGTTTCGGCATAAAAGTGGCGTGGAGCCCGTGTCTGCGCGCAATCGTCTTGACCGCCAGTTTGAAGGTCATGATGTTGTCGGCAGTGGCAAGCGCCTCATCATAGAGAAAATTGATTTCATGCTGCGCCGGCGCCACATCGTGATGGGACGTTTCCACTACAAACCCCATATCTTCCAGCGTGAGCACCATATCTCTTCTGGCATTCTCCCCCAAATCCACCGGGCCCACATCAAAATACCCCGCCTTCTCGTGGCTCACTGTGGTGGGCATACCGTTTTCGTCCAGATGGAAAAGGAAAAACTCGCACTCCGCTCCCACGCGTAATGTATATCCCATATCCTCCGCCTCTTTGATAGCCCGCTTCAACACATAGCGGGGATCGCCCTCAAAGGGATTCCCGTCGGGACGGTACACGTCGCATATAAACCGCGCCACCTTTCCCTGCTGAGGCCGCCATGGAAAGATCTCCAGCGTGCCGGGATCGGGATACAGATACATATCGGAGTCTTCCACATCGGTGAAGCCCGCAATGGAGGACCCGTCAAACATGCACTTGTTGTCAAGCGCTTTCTCCAGCTGGGCCGCCGTGACCGCTACGTTTTTCAGATTGCCGAAAATATCCGTAAACTGCATTCTGATAAACTCCACATCTTCCTCTTCAACCAGTTTTATAATATCCTGCCTGCAATAATTTTTTCTCATTCCATACCTGCCTTTCTGCGCGTATGAGAGCTTATACACAAAATTTTAGGGCGCTCTTTCCCCGTAAGAACGCCCTTGTTCCGTATCATAATACCAGTTTGCGGGTTCTCCTGTCAACCCTGTACCGCAACGCCTTCTTTCCCTATTTTCCATAACCGGCCGTTGACATTTATGCGCATAATGCGTATTATGAGGTTAAAAGGAGGTATATTCATGAAATTGACTTATCCGGCTTGTTTTTATCCTTGCGAAGAAAAGAAAGGCGCATATACAGTTGAAGTACCGGATCTTCCGGGCTGCGTTAGTGAGGGTTCCTCTCTGGCCGAAGCTATCCTGATGGGCATTGACGCCGCTTCCGGCTGGGTTCTGGACGAACTGGAAGACGGGAAGGAAGTCCCGCCCGCCAGCCCTTTAGAAAGCATTGTTCCTGATCCCGGCGGTTTTGTCAACATTTTGGTTTTGGATATGGACGCCTATGCTGAAAAATATGGAGAGAAAGCAGTACGAAAAAACCTGACCATCCCCGCGTGGCTCAATACCTTTGCCGAACAAAACCATATTAATTTCTCACAATTACTTCAGGAATCTCTGACCGCTCTTTACCTGAAAACCCAAAAAGTTTAATCTACCGCCTCGGCTTCTTTTAAGCCGAGGCGGTTTTATATGCGCATAAACCTGCTTCACCCCGCATAGATATGTAAAAAAGAATCACTGTGGGGATATTTGTATGAGTTCTAAGACCAAAATTGTCGTGCTTCATGTAAAAGAGTTAATATATACCGGCATTTTCGCTGCACTCGGTATCCTTTTTATCATCCTGCTCATCATCATGTTTCTGCCCAAGGAGAAAAAGCAGGAAACCATGTCCACCGTAACGCAGACCGCCACAGACACCTATGTGCCCGGCGTATATACTACCTCGCTGATCTTAAACGACAACGTGGTGGAAATCGAGGTGACTGTAGACGAAAAGAATATCAATGCCATCCGTCTGGTCAATCTGGATGAAGCCGTCACAACCATGTATCCTCTCATCCAGCCTTCCTTCGAGGATCTCGCCGACCAGATCATCAAAAATCAGAGTCTGGAAGGGATTACATACCCTGACGACAGTAAATACACCTCCATGATCCTCCTTGACGCCATCACCAAATCGCTGGAAAAGGCTTATGAAAACGAAGGAGATGTGGAGACAGAATAAGATCGCAGAAAAAACGGCCGGTTAAAATCCGGCCGTTTAGCTGATGTGACAATCCTTTTCAACAGTTGTTCATCCTTAATAAACTCTGCCAGTTTTTCGGGAATCCCATCGTCTTTATGTCCACTTTCTCATATTTATCAAAAAGCATATCTATCTGATCCACAAAAAAATTCCAATGAGAATCTCCCTTTAGTAGCGTTCTCATACACAATAAAACGCCAAAAATTCGATTATTGCCAATTCCTGCTTCACTGTACTCCTTGTATAACATTGGCGTTTTCGACAGTTTCGCATTGTATAATCTTCCATAGTGAGCACAAATGTTTCTCACATAAGAGATACTCTCCAACCAGCTTTCGAGATATGTATAACCCACTCCAAATGTTTTTGCAACTGCTTTTTATCTGCTCCTCAATCGTCATCGACGGCTGGTGCTTTTTCAATTCTCCCATATGTATTTACTCCCAAAAATTAAAAGACCCAACGTGGTCCGCATCGTTGAGAGGCGTGTCGGGTTCTGTTATTTGTATTATATGCAAAAAGAAGGAAAAAAGTCAACAATTTCTTAACTTTTCCCCTCCTTTCCCACGCTCTGCCAATCGTTTACAACTCCTCCAGCTCCTCCAGCCAAATCTTTGCACAGGCGTCCGAAGGCATACGCAGATCACCCCTTGGCGAAAGGGCAACGCTTCCCACTTTCGGCCCATCCGGCAGACAGGAACGCTTAAACTGCTGTGCAAAGAATCTCTGATAAAAAATTTTCAGCCATTTCAATATGACACTATTGTCATATATTCCTGTAAAGGCCATACAAGCCACCCTGTATACCTTCGACGGCTCGAAGCCGCAGCGCAGCATATAATATAAGAAAAAATCATGCAGCTCATAGGGCCCCACCAGATCCTCCGTTTTCTGGGCAATGACGCCGTCCACGGGCGGCAAAAGCTCGGGACTCACCGGCGTATCCAACACATCCAGCAAAAGCGCCCTAAGGGCTTCGTCACCGCAGGTATCCGCATAATAACGCACCAGATGGCTGACCAGCGTCTTTGGCACACCCACATTCACACCGTACATGGACATGTGATCCCCATTGTAAGTAGCCCAGCCCAGCGCCAGCTCCGACATATCCCCCGTGCCGATCACCAGCCCTCCTGTCCGGTTCGCGATATCCATTAACACCTGGGTGCGCTCTCTCGCCTGTCCGTTTTCATAAGTGATATCATGACAATCTTCCTCCTGCCCAATGTCCCTAAAGTGGATATGCACCGCTTCCTTGATATCCACCTCCCGAAGAGTAGTCCCCAGCAGACGCGCAAGCTTGCAGGCATTATCGTAAGTTCTGTCCGTAGTTCCAAAGCATGGCATAGTAACGGATGTTATTTTATCTCGTTCAAGACCCAGCATATCGAAAGCCCGCGCCGTCACCAACAAAGCAAGGGTGGAATCCAGACCGCCGGAAATACCCAGCACTGCCGACTGACAGCCCGTGTGTTCATACCGCTTTTTTAACCCATAGGACTGAATCGACAAAATCTCCTCACAGCGTTTCTCCCGCTCCCCGGTCTGGTCCGGCACGAAAGGTCTCGCAGAAAAGCTTCTATCTATAAGCGTTTCTTCCTGTTCCATATGGACAGGCAAAATCCGATGCTCCCGCGCTGTCTCCCCGTACGTATTCATTCTGCGCCGTTCATGACAGAGCCTGTGAATATCAATGTCAGCATAAATGGCTCCTGTGGCAAAACGTTTTGCCTGCGCCAGCACCGTTCCGTTCTCCGCAATGATATTGTGGCCGCCAAACACCAGATCCTGCGTGGATTCACCCTCCCCCGCCGAACAGTATATATAAGCCGAAATCTGTCCTGCACTGGCGGCCTTAACCAGCATTTCCCGATAAACGTCCTTCCCCACTGTCTCGTTGGACGCAGAGAGATTCACGATCACCGTAGCTCCGGCCAGCGCATGGTCGGTTCCCGGAGACCGCGGCACCCAGATATCCTCACAGATTTCGCACCCCACCGTCATGCCCTGCACGCCATCCACCTGAAAGAGAATATCCGTCCCGAAAAGAATTTCTTTATCTTCATATAAAAAGGGCTCCGGCATGAAATTCCCCGGAACGAAATGCCTTGTCTCATAGAACTCCGCATAGGAGGGAATGTAACTTTTGGGTACAAATGCGAGCACCTCTCCGTCCTGCAGCACCGCCGCCACATTATATAACTTATGTTTTTTTATAAGAGGCAATCCCACAAAGACAAGAGCGTCAGTGCCTTCCGTGGCCGACGTCACCTCAGAGAGGGCCGCAAGGGCCTGCGTCAGCAGGAGTTCCTGCAAGAACAAGTCGCCGCAAGTATACCCCGTGAGACAGAGCTCCGGAAATACAATGATCTTTGCGCCCCGCTCCGACGCCTCCTCAATTTCCTTACTGATCACCTTCGCATTATAATGAGGATCAGCCACTTTGATTTTCGGCGTCACTGCCGCCACTTTTACAAATCCATGTTTCATGTTCTGTTTTCCGCCTCTCTTCTCGTTTCATTCTCACTCTTTATATCTGCTTTTAAGCAATTCCTGACATCATAATCCCGTCTGCCGTCTCGAAAAAATCATACTTTCTGTTATATATAATCCGTTATTTTAATGTTGTCACCTGTTATTTTAATCCATGTTTTCCCCATAAATACTGCAAATTTTAAAATTCGACTCATCTGTTATAAAAAAGTATCAGGAACAAAAAACCGTCCGTATTTTTTCGTTAAATCTTCCTTTAGTTTTTGTCTTCTTTCGTCTTCAAAAAATGAGACATGTGCCGTCGCTTTTTATTTCATAACAACTATTTTTCAATTTTGAACTGACTAGCTCCATTAGCGGGCTCTTCTCCTGCCGTGACTTTTTTCTTCTCTATTCGTTTCGATATCTCCCGCTATTTTTATCAAATGATGCGCCTGTCTTTTCTTCTTTTTCTTTTCTCTCCACGCTCTTACTTTTCCCTGTTTATCAGTGTTTTATCCGTAACAGCTATAATTTTATGCTTGTCTTTTCCCTCCTTTGCAGTTCTTTCCCGCTTCTTTTCCTAATCTGTTATTTCAAAATATTTCGCACATATTTTCAAACATTAAACCTTGCTTTAACATCGTCATTCTGACGAGGCCAGGCTCCCGCCTGCTTTCATAAGGCTTTCGACCTCCTCCACAGGAAAAACATATCTTTTATTACAAAAATGACAGTGGAGTTCCACTTCTTTACCCTCCGCAACCAGCTCTTCCAATTCCTTTTTTCCGAGACTTAAAAGCACCTTCTCCACTCGTTCTCTACTGCAATTACACAGAAAGGAAACCGGCATCCTGTCTGTAACCGTCACGCCAAACTCGCCCAGCACCAGTTCCAGTATCTCTTCCGGCGTATTTCCCGCTTCCAGCATGGCTGTCACCGGCGAAAGACCGGAAAGCCGCTCTTCCAGACGATCAATCACCTCATCCGGCGTAAAGGGCATCAGTTGGACGATAAAACCGCCCGCCTGCCGCACCGTATTGTCCCGATTCATCAAAACACCCAGCGCCACCACCGAAGGAACCTGCTCGGAAGTGGCAAAATAGTAAGTCAGATCATCCCCGATCTCCCCTGTCTGCAAGGCCACCGTGGAAGCGTAAGGCTCCTTTAGTCCCATATCTTTCATGACATGCAACACACCGGCGCCAATCACACCGCCCACATCCAGCTTGCCCGCGCTGTTTGGCGGCATCATAGCCTGCGGATAATCCGCGTACCCCTTTACATGGCCTGCCGCATCCGCCGTGGCGGTGAGACCGTGCACCGGCCCCTCTCCCTTGATCTGCAATGTCACAATATCCTCTTCACCCTTTAACATACTGCCCATCATCAGCGCGCCCGTCATCAGCCGGCCAAGAGCCGCCGTCACTACCGGACTCGTATCATGAGCCGCCCTTGCCGTCTCCACCAGTTCCTTAGAAGTCACAGCGAAAGCGCGTATCTGCGCATCACCCGCGGTCGCCCGCACCAAATAGTCTGCCATGTTGTTCGTTCCTTTCTTCTATTCCACCCTTTGATTCGCCGTCGTCTCCGCTCCCTTGCGCGCCACCACATAGACCCGCTCGCTTTCGTCCGTCACAGTTCCATGGGTGTCCGCATCCAGCGCCTCCACAAAGTCAAGTCCCGCTCTTGCGAGAAGCTCACGCATCTGCTCTAATCGGTAGCCCCGCTGATAATGCACCTCCTGAAACCGCCGAAATACCACATCCTGCGCGTTTCCTCCCGCAGCCACGAAAACAGTCAGGTCGTATTCGTTAATCTCCTGCTCCTCGTGATAATAGTTTTCCCAGATAAAACTGCAATCTTCCCGATTCTCCGCAATGGTGGCGTCACCGATCACAACGGCATATTTATACACTGTGTTAAAGTCAAAAATAAAAATCCCCTGCGGGTAGAGATAGTTGTTGACAAGGCGAAAGGTTTGTAAAATATCATCCTCCTCCAGAAGATAATTCAGGCTGTCACAGACGCTGATCACAGCCCCCACCGTACCGTAAAGTTCAAATTCCCGCATATCCTGTAGGAGATAAAGAATATCCAGTCCCGACCTTTCCCGCTTCTCCATGGCGATCTGCAGCATCTCCTGGGCATTGTCCACACCGATCATGTCATAGCCTTTGCGCGCAAGCAGCTCCGTCAATGTGCCTGTCCCGCAGCCAAGGTCAAGAACAGAATTGCGCTCCTGACTGAGATTCCCGTCCATTTCTCCTTCCTGTTTCCCTTTCTCCCTGGAGATATCGTCTACCCCGTATTTCCGAAACAAATCTATCAAAAATGCACACCACTCTTCATAGGGCGTATCATCCATCAATTCATCATAGACCTGCGCAAAATCCGTATAGGCATCCATTTTTCTCTCTCCTCACCGCCATGCAAAAACACTTTCTTTTACTGTATAACAACCCAAACGCTTTCGCAACACCCAAATCACCCTGACCATCCTTTTCGCATATCGAAGAATCAAGATCATCTGTAGACAGCTTCCTCCAAATATGCCATAGTATAATTGGTTAAAAAACATCCATAGAAATGTAATATAAAAACACATGCTATTTTTTATTTTTATGTCACACAGACCGTAAACGATTGTCTTATTCATCAGGAGGTAAAAAATATGAATCTGAAAACGAATGAAGAACTAAAGCATTTGGTGGATAAGGCTGTGGCAGGAGATAAAGCATCTCTGGAAACCATCCTTCTCAGTATACAGGATCTGGTCTTTAACCTTTCCCTGCGAATGCTCGGCACTTTCCCGGATGCAGAGGATGCCACACAGGACATTTTACTCAAAATTATGACTCATCTCTCATCTTTTCGAGGGGACAGCGCTTTTTCCACTTGGGTATTCAGCATTGCGGCAAACCATCTGAAAAACTACAAAAAGCATATGTTCGCCAAATTTCCCTTAAGTTTTGAATTCTATGGGGAAGACATCAAAAACGGAAAGATCGACGACGTGCCCGATCTGACGCAGAACGTAGAGGCATCCATCCTTGCCGAGGAATTAAAGTTTTCCTGTACCAACGTCATGCTGCAATGTCTGGACGCGGAGAGCCGGTGTATCTTTATTCTGGGCACCATGTTTCAGGTGGACAGCCGAATCGCCGGAGATATTCTCAGCATTACGCCCGAAGCCTACCGTCAGCGATTATCCAGAATCCGGGCCAAAATGGCGGATTTCCTGAGCGAATACTGCGGAGAATACGGACAGGGAACATGCCGATGCGCAAACCGGGTGAACTACGCGATTCAAAACCACAGAATCAGCCCCGACAGGCTGGATTTTACCACCGCCGTCCCAACGGAAACGATGGTGGAGGTAAAAAGAACAATGGAGGAGATTGACGGTCTTTCCCAGCAATTTGCTTTTTGTAAAACCTACCGTTCTCCGGAAAGCCTGAAAGAGTTTATTGTCAAATTTTTAGACGGAACATCCATTTCCGTTATCCGCAACGCATAGGAGGTGTTCAACAGATGGATTTATCGGTAATTTTAAAATATCTCACCGAATTAAGCGAAAACAATAACCGCGAATGGTATCACGCCCACAAAGCGGAGTACAAGGAAGCAAATACCGCATTTGAGGCTCTGGTACAGGATCTCATTTTCAGCATCGGCACTTTTGACAACAGCGTCATACATAATGAACCCAAAAACCTCACCTTTAAACTCGTGCGGGACACCCGTTTCAGCCATGATAAATCCCCCTACAATCCGGCATTTCGGGTGCACATTTCCTCCATGGGAAAGTTACCGGTTCCCGTTGGCTACTATCTTATGATTAAGCCGCAAAATCAGTCTTTTCTGGGAGGCGGTCTGTTTGCAGATATGTTTAAGGAGGCGACAACAATGGTACGGGATTATATTGCCGGGAATGGGGAACAATGGGAAGCCCTGATTCATGAGCCGGCATTTGCACAGCATTTCAGGGTGCAGGGAACTGCACTAAAAAATGTCCCCCCAGGATATGACCGGGAACATCCTCAGGCGGAATACTTAAAATACAAGAGCTGGTTTCTGGAGTATCCGCTCATGGATGAAGAGCTGGCCAACCCGGAAGCATTTCTCGCAAAAGCAACCGAGCTTTTCAGGATCATGAAACCTTTTAACGACTATCTGAACAGAGCACTTGCAGGCTTTCAGATGCCGGCACGCTAACAATAGGTTAACTCACCATGGGAAAATTAAGAAAACAATCGTTATTTATTATGTTATACCTATCTTCGCTTCTTCTGTTTTCCGCCTGCGGATCACAGACCAATGAAATACCCGAATCTGCGGCACAGTCTCCTTCTGTGGAAGCTACTGCCGCGGATTCCGCCGTCAAGGATTTCAGCAGGGAGGAAAACCTTGTATCGCTTTATCAAGGAATCTACGAGGAAACGCTACAGAAGCAAGCGTTCGGCGATGAGGTTTCCATGAATCTGACAATTGTTCAGGAAATCACGCAAAAGCTGGAGGCACAGGGCGTTACGGCAATCGACAGCGAAAATCAGGTAAACATGACAAACCCACAGCAGATGCAGGCCTTCATTTCCGCCCTGAAAAACAGGGAAACAGCCGGACTTACGGTTCTCATTGTCTCAGCCTATGACCGGTTTACCGAATATTGTCTGCGTGCAGAAGGCGGCGCGTTGGAAGCGGAAAAAACTTACTATCAGTATGCTGACGGCGCTTTTGAAGCCAGAAGCAGCGTCTCCTTTCCTGTCGATTCCTGGCAGTACACGGAGGAAGGGTATTTTATCTTCACGGGAAAAAGCTTCTCCGCCCAGTCCCTTGTCCTCACCATGAGCGATGAGGAGGAGTTCGCCGCATGGCGGGTGGAGCCTCTTGACCAGCAGTGCCGGGAATGGACCAGACGGTATCTTTTGCCGGTTGGTTATGGTAAAAACAACATGTTTTTGACCGATTGGAGCGAAGCTGATTACGGAACGCTGGATTTCTACGATCTCTTCGACAAATTTTATCCCGAAATGTACCAGCAGTCCGTTCCCTATACGACAAGCGAAAATGCCGCTGTGGGAGTGGTCTATCACATCCCGGCAAGGGAATTTGAGGATGTGGTCTCCCTGCATTTTGCGGTCGGCACGGAAACGCTCCGGGAAAAGACTGACTATCTGGAAGCCGCCAATGCCTACGAATACCGTCCCCGGGGATTCTACGAGACGGAATACCCCAACCTTCCCTATCCCGAAGTGATAAGCGGAGCAGAGAACGGAGACGGAACGCTGACGCTGCTCGTAAACGCCGTCTATCCGAGTGCAGAAACCTCCCGGGCCTTTACTCACGAGCTGACCATCCGGCCTGATGCGCAGGGCGGTTTCCAATATCTCTCCAACAGAGTGCTTCGTTCCGGGCAGGATTACGATACGGGCTGGCATACAGACCGATTGACAGCAGAAGAATGGGAAAATGTCTACGGAAATCCTTCCCTTCTGGGAAAGGCCGGTTTTGTCAGCGTTGCGGAGGATATCCCCATGGAACATCCCGAACAGATCGAGGCTTTCTATCAGGATTATCAGGAAAACCGGGACGCGCGGGTCACTGTCCTCAACGTAAACGCAGACGGTGTCATCGACGCCCTGACCTTCCTGCACAGAGACGGAAAGCTACAGAGCTTCTATATCGGCATCGGCTTAAGTGCAGACGGCACGCCGCAAAAAACAGACGAAAGTCTCCGGGAGCTCGCTGAAATTCAGCTGACGCCGAAAGGCTATTTTATCTACGCCTACAAGGAACTTCCCCAATATGCCGCTCTGTGCCAGTACTGGCGAATCCGCCCTCTCCCGGAACCGTACCGGACGCTGACGGAAAAATATGTACGCGGATTAAGTTATGTAAACTATGACATGCTGACAAAAAACTGGGACGAGCATAACGCCGAATCCATTTTAAACCCTTGCCTCTATGAGGATTTCTGCCGTATCCATACCGGAAAAGAGCCGGAAGTAAAAAACGGCAGAATACCGGCCGCACAATTCGAGGAGATTATGACCCTCTACCTTCCGGTCTCCGGGGAACAGGTGCAAAGGCTTTGCGGCTACGATGAAGCAAGCCGCAGTTATCCCTACGAAATGACTCTGCACAGGCAGTATCCGCCCTTTGGAGAGGTCACCGCCTATACGGAAAACGCCGACGGCACCATCACTCTCACCGTGGACGGTGTCTGGATCGAGAAGGGAACGGACTGCGCTTTCACAAACACCATCGTCGTGCAGCCTTTTGCGGACGGCACGTTCCGTTATCTCTCCAACTCCATCGAGCAAAAGGAGATCATTCCGGATTAGACAGCACCTGTAGACTCAATTCGCCGTCAAACTGCCCCGTTTGACCGCCCACTCTCTGTAGGGGGAATACAAAGGTGGCGTGCTCCTCAAAGGGCTCGTCGCTCCCCAGGCTGTCCACTTCTTTTCCGTCCACACAAAGCACTGTTCTGCCCGAAGTTCCCTCTAAACTCAAAGTCACCCACTCGCCCGCCGGCAGCGTATAATCAAAAGTGTAGGTCCGCCCCTCTCTGGTAAAGCCCACCTTGCCCGTCTCCGGCTCCGAGGCGTAGAAAGCCCACCTGCCGTAGGCGCAGTCGCCCTCTGCGATGATCTGCTCCCGCCGCGCATTCGGCTCCAGCCTCACATCCATTCGAATCTCATAGTCCGGCTCCGCCGCCACAGTCTCATCATAGAGACAGGGATAAAAAACGGCTTTTTCGCTCCCTATCTCCAATCTGTCCGTCCCCCAGAGACGCACGGACAGTGCGCCCAGCGGCTCCAGAAACCGCTCGTACAGATCGTACTCGCAGATTCCCACGTCCAGATTACCGCACATATCGTTCCAGATCATATAAGCCGCCCCCAGCATCTGCGGGGAATAGGAGGGTATGGTTTCGATCCGGTTGTAGTCATAAAACCGGTTGGGCGCCCAGTTCTCATACAGCTCTCTGACGTCCAGACGGTCATACCCGCCCCCCGGTATGATGTAAAGGTGATTGTTCTGCATGTTGATCAGGGAATACCCTTCCTCGTACATTTCTCTCGGATCCGCCCACACCATGCTCCAGATGTTCATTTGCAGATTTTCGGGGGAAGGTTTGGTCGTACCGCCCATATTGCTGAGACTTCCCCAGAGACGCACGGTCTTTCCCGTCTCCTGCACCAATTCGCTGATCCGCGTCAGATACTGCCGGTACTGCTCCCCGTCGCCGTAATACTCGTCCATGCCGATGCCTGCAATCTCCGCCTCCCGAAACGCACCGTTCTCCTCCTCCAAAGCCTCCCGCCAAATCTTTTCCACAAAAGTGACAGCCTCGTCATTTCCGAGATCAATCTGATCCACCGCCTCATTTGCGGTTTGCAGGGCATACTCCGGGTACAGCTTTGTGATGGAAAGAGAGTGGGCCGGGGTGTCGATCTCCGGCACCACCGTCACACCGTAAGTCTTAGCTGTGGCAATAAATTCCGCAAACTCCTCCTTCGTATAAGCGTACTCCTCTGAGGTCAGCCTTTCCCCCTTTTCATTGCCCAGAGCGGATTCCAGCCGGAACGCACTGTCCGCAGTCATGGCCTGCTCCGCTGAATCGGTAAGCCCGCTGGTGGCAAGAATCGTGTTATCGTTTAAGTGAATCACCAAATCATTCATCTTATACCATGACATGGTCTCCATGATTCGGTAGAGCGTGTCCAGCGATACCGGCTTTCTCGCCACGTCGATACCAAAACCCCGCACTTTATAAAGCGGATAATCCCGGATCTGTCCCTGCGGCGCGTTTCTTCCTGCATCCGCAAACAAAAGCTGCATCAAGGTGACTGTCCCCCAACGCAGACCTGTCGCCCCTTCCGCTTTTATGACACACTTGTCAGTTATATCACAGGTATATCCTTCCTCTCCCAGACCGTTATCTTCTTCCGCATAACCCAGATAAATATCCCCCGGTTTGAGATCCTCCTCCGTTCCCTTGCAGACGGTCAGCTCTGTATGAGAATACAAATTCGTTTCCAACTGCTCGTTCATCAACGCCGCGATATCCCAGAGCGCCTGCTCGTCCACGTTCTGTTTTACCGTTTTCCCCGTTCCGCTCATCTCCGCCTGTTCGTCCACGTTCCGTTTCGCCAGCGGACGGCTGTCCGTGTCCACAATAATCCGCGCATTTTCCCGCAAATTAAAGTGTCCCTGCCCGGCCCGCCACTCCGCAACCGAAGGAACCACGCCGCTGATCCCACTGATTATGTCGGGTTTGGACTCCGAAAGCGCAGTCTGTCCATGCGACAATCCGCTTCCCGCCGCAGGCACCTTTACCTGAAAGGAGACCTCTCTCGTCTCCTCCCGGCCTCTCGTGTCTTCCACAAGGTAGCCCACCGTCACTTCCTTGTCCTGAATGGTGTCAAATACTTGGCCGTCCGCGCCGATCACCTGCTCCAAATCCGCGCCGATCAGACTGACCTGAAAGCCGTCGGGAGCCTCCGGCGTTACCAGCCGCCTTGTCCCGTTCGCTGCCGTTTCAATAACAGGTGTTTCCAATTTATAAGCCGCAGGCTTGTCCCCGTAAACCTCAAACTCATAGAGAGAAACATTCTGGTAAAGATCTGAAAAATCCGCCTCCTCCTTCGACACCGCATAGGTGGACAGACGTAAATACCTTGCCTGCACAGGTTCTGCCAAGACAAGTTCCTGTTTCAGAGTCTCCGGCGCCGTCTCGAAGCGTTGTAGGATCTGCCAGTTCTCGCCGTCTACGGAGCTTTCCAGCGCATAGGAAATCACATTTGCCCGCTCCCATTTCAGTACAACAAAAGAAACTGAAATTTCTTTGGGAAATTCCAGCCTGATATAGTGGGAGGCGTCCTCCCGGTTATTCTCGCTAGACCAGCGGGAAGCGCGGTCCTCATCGTTTCCGTCAATGGCCATCGCCGCAGAAAGCGCCTCCTGCTCCACGCTGTCGCAGGTAGCCTTCACGCCTCTTTTCAGAGCCAGATTCGGATTGCTGTCCCCGAAAGACAGTCCGCGCAGCAAAACGCCGATCAGCCCTGCCGCCGCCAAAACCACCGCAAGGGCCGCAAACGCCAGCATATATTTTTTCTTATCTCTGATCTTTTTCATCCATGATCCCATCTGTCAAGATTCTGTAAGCCTCTTCCCATTTCTTGGCGCAGCTTACCCCACAAGCGCAGCGAGAAGCCCGTAGGAGAGGAACGACATAATGACCGTTGCGATGGCGATACCCAAAAGCTCCGCCAGAATGGCCTTCTTGAAATCTACTTCCAAAAGCGCAGCGATCAGGGAACCCGTCCATGCCCCCGTACCCGGAAGCGGGATTCCCACAAAAAGCACCAATCCCCAGAATTCATAACGCTTGATATTGTCGCTCTTGCTCATAGCCCGGTTTTCCAGCTTTTCAATGATACCGCGGAACAGCTTTATCTTTTTCAGCCACTTAAAGACCTGCTTAATAAACAGCAGAATAAAGGGAATCGGAATGATGTTGCCCAGAATGCAGATCGGAATCGCCGTCGTGATCGGCACCTGAATCAGCTGGGAGACGATCAGCCCGCCGCGAAGCTCCAAAATCGGCACCATAGAGATCAAAAAAACAACGATCTCCTTACTTACATATCTTCCTAAGGTATTGGCAAATGCCACCGCTAAACTTTCCATAATTGATATCTTTCCTCTCCCTTTTGTTTGCTTTCTTTTATGTAATTATACTGTACTTTTTTTGTTTATATACTCGCAAATCCGCGCTTCTACACTATTTTATCCAGTGCCCGGTAGAGCGCCTCCATCTGCTCGTCCGTGCCGATGGTAATCCGCAGATAATTGTCAATCCTCGCTTTGTTCCACCACCTGACATATATGTCATTTTGCTTCAATTTTTCAAATATCTCACGAGCTGGTACGGTTTTATGGGATGCAAAGATGAAGTTTGCACAGGATTTCGGAAAGACAAAGCCACGCCCTGCAAGCTCCTTCTCCGCTCTTTCTCTTGTCTTCATGATCTTCTCACAGCATTCCTTAAAGTACACCTCATCCCGCACCGCCTCCACACCGAGCGCCAGAGCCGCCGTATTCATGGTGTAGGAATTGACAGAATATTTCACATCGTTTAAATAACGAATCAGCCGGGGCTGTCCCATGGCATAACCGATTCGCATCCCGGCCATACATCTGGACTTGGAAAAAGTCTGCACAACAAGCAGATTGTCGTACTTCTCTATCAAAGGCAGCGCGCTTATTCCACCGAAATCAATGTACGCCTCATCCACGACCACCACCACATCGCGGTTATTTTTCACAATCTCCTCCACCATAGCAAGAGACATCACCTCACCCGTCGGCGCATTCGGATTGGGAAAAACCACACCGCCGTTGGGCTGTTTGTAGTCTTCCGGACGAATCAGAAAATCCGCTGAAAGCGCCTTCGTCTCATAGGGAATCCGGTACACATCCGCCCACACATCATAGAAGGAATAAGTAATATCCGGGAAAAAGATGGGCTTGTCCGACTGAAAAAAGGTCATAAAGATCATGGACAACACATCGTCCGAACCCACCCCGATGAAAATCTGATCCTGTCCGATATGATAATATGCCGCAAGAGCCTTCGCCAGATCGGTTTCCTCCGGAAAAGCCGGATACAAGCGCAGACTCTCCGCATCCAGATCCCGGATGGCCCGCGCCACCCCCGGCGCAGGCCCGTAAGGGTTTTCATTGGTGTTTAACTTAATAATGCCGGCCTTCTGCGGCTGTTCCCCGGGTGTGTAGGGCACCACCCGGCGCACATTTTCTTCCCATTTCATATCATTTATCTCCTTGCTGCTATATTGACCATTCCGCCGCCTGTCTCGTATACTCCGCCGCCTGCTCTTCATCGCCAAGCTCCCGGTAGCAGGCCGCCAGCCCCCGAAGCGGTAAGTCTCCCCCACTGTGAATATTCAAAACGCTCTCCGTCTCATAGGCCGCGTTGTACAGCCAGACAACGGCCTCGTCAAAATCCCGTCTCTCCATGTAAAAATTACCCAGTTCATAGCAGATTTCCGCACATCCTCCGGCCGTTACCGCCTTCATGGCATACTTAAAAAAGTCCGCTGTATCCCCGGCGAGTCTGGCCGCTTTGGCCGCCACACAGGCCGCCTCCATCAGCTCTTCATCTCCCCGCTTTTCATCCGCGCAGGAGGCCTTAAAAAATGCCCGGGCCGCCAGAAAATCTTTTGCATCTCCTGAAATAAAGAGCTCCTTTGCATAGATATTGTGTAATCTCTTATCGAGAGGCTCTCCCCTCTCCACAAGCCGCGCAAAAGCCGCCAGATCCCGGTCCTTATGGTTCTCCTCCGGCAGATGCTGTATACAAATTTCGCTGTCATAGATAACAGGCGTAATGCCAACCTGCTCATGGATGGCTCCCTGCCACCTGAAGGTCCTGTTCCTCCTGAACAGTTTGGGGCGAAGCTCCTTATCGTAGTTATAAATCGTCCCGTTGGACAGTTGATTGGCATAATACATCTGCACAATCTCTATCTCCGGGAGAAGAACCTGTTTCATACGAAAAAACGCCTCCCGGTTCTCCGCGTCCAACACCTCGTCCGCGTCCGCCGAGTAAATATACTCCATCTTCGCCTTGGAAAAAGCAAAATTTCTCGCCTCGGAAAAATCTCCCGTCCATGCAAAGTCATAAATCTGATCCGTGTACGCCGCCGCGATCTCCTTCGTCCTGTCCGTGGAGCCCGTATCTACAATGATCACCTCATCCATCAGTCCTTTGAGGCTGTCCAGACATCTGGCAAGAATCCGCTCTTCATTTTTCACGATCATACAAAGACTGATTGTGACCATTTCCCAACCTTTCCTCCTGATAACGCCTTGTCCGCCCGCCGTCTCTACGGATAGACATACAGTGCATCCGCCCGCATCCTCTCCTCCACAGGCAGCCACCTTTCCGTCTTTCCCGCCCGGAACAACAGGCTTCCATAGCGGTGTCTTTTCACAAACTTCCGTGAGGGCAGAAGCAGATATCTGGTCGTGAAAGACGCCTCTCCCATCCGTTCGCCCATGTTTGCGACATACATGTCATTTTTCTTCCGCAGTCTCACCCTGCCCAGAAACCGGTAACGTTTTCCGTCCCAGTTATAAATCCTTACCGTGTGATACGTAAGGTCATACTGCGCCCCTGCTAGAATCACAAGCAGAAGAAGCAGCGCGGCAACAGCCCACAGCAGGCCATTGTCCCAGGATTCCATCCATTGTTCTATCATTGTGCCTCCGTTTCGGCACATCTCTCCATACTCCCTAGAGTAACATACTCCCCCGACGATTGCAATTCAAACCCGCATAAGATATACTTTACTATCATAAACACAACAACAGATGAAAGGACACCGCTATGAACCAGTCTAAAGATAACCACAGCGTCACAGGCAGCTCCCTTATGATCCCCGAATTTATCATCATCCATACCTTAATCTGGGGTTTTGCGCTCTGTATTCTGTCTTACGCTTTTGAATTTCTCCTGACGCTTTTATGGTCTCTGACCGACATGGATATGCAGTACCGCTATTTCCTGATGCCGCTGCTTTACTGTCTGCATATATTTCTCGGATGGCCAAACGTTATGCTTACCGCCCTGTTCGTCACCATCATCCGCTGTATTTTGCGCCGCACAAAAGTTACCCTGTCGGGCGATACCCTGATCATCCACAGGCCCGGCCATACGGACCGCCTTCTTCTGGCAGATTTTGTCCGCCCGAAAACCGTGGAATCCTACGTGGGTTACCATTTTGTAGGCTGGGTTTTCCGCAGGCGCTATCTGATTTTTCAGAACGCCGACGGAAAAGAAGTCAAATACCGGCTCTACGAATACAGTGAAAAGGATCTGAATCAGGTGGTGCAGCTGCTCACGCGGATAAACCGCGCGGAACAGCTCGCGGAAGACGATAAGACGGAAATTATGCTGAACGCGTTTCAAAATACAGCGGAAATTCAGATAGACCCCCGGCAGCTCTGGAACCGCATGCTGCACCGTCTGGGACTCCTGTGCATACTCAGTTTGGCGGTTTTTGGCGTATTTCTCTGGCTGTTTTACCGGATGTTATTGCTTCCTCCGGAGTATGATACCGCTTCAACCCTTTTTATGATCATAGGCTGCGGTTCCATTCTGCTCTCTCTTTGCGGCCTCGTCCTGTTCTGCCGCGCGTTTTTGGCCCTGCTCACCAACGCTGTAGGACACGTTTCCTGTCCGCAAAAGATCACTTTTGCAGGTAATATGCTGCAGATCGGCCAGGACATGTACAGCGTAAACCGTATCCAGCAGGTGATCATGAATCCTCCCTCCAAAAAGCTCTCCATGTTCGGCCATTATCAGATCACCCTTGTCACCATGGAGGGCACACGCAAATATTGGCTTGGCAATACCGAGGGGCTGGGACACGGCAACTGGCAGACGCTCTGCCTCAAGATGCAGGGCTTTTTGATCTCATGTCCCGCAAAGCTGACATACCGGTAATTCCCCTCTGTAACAACAGCGGAAGCGCCACTCCGGCCGCCAGATAAACCATCTTGAAAGCCTCCGACCCTTTTACCAGATAATAATAGTCAATATTGTTATAAAATTCCGTGAAATCGAAATCTGCCAGATATCCCGTATGGGCGGCAATTCCCGCCAAAATCATCTTTACCAGCATAAACGCCATAATATGGTGCATCATCACCGCGTAAGTATTGCGGCCCAGATAAAGGAGGCTTTCTCCACAGAGCGGAGCCAAAATTTTCGCCACCCGAAGCCAAAAAGCCACACCTGACACAACTGTCACATAAGGGATCACCGGCCCGTTGGCAAACCCGGTACACCACACACTGCTGTAGGCCAGACCATTACAGCACAGGGATAAAACCACCTGCACGCCGATCACGATGATAAAATAGGGAAGATTTCCGAGCGTATCCCTCGCTTCCAGTTTCTTCTTATAAAATTGCCCCATCTGAAAGCAGGGATAGAGAAAGAGAATCCGGCCCGGCGTCTTATACCATCCCCATACGTGACCGCCGATGGAAAGCTGCACCACCGCCATTCCCACAAGAAGCGTCGCCAAAAGAATCAGCCGCTCGCTGTCCAGATGAAGCTTTTTCAGCACAAGCCGCATACACAGATTCATCATTTCTATCACAAAGAGCACCGGCACAAACCACGCCGCAAAATTGTATATAAACTGATATCCGTTCAGAAAAGGATCTAAAAACAGGCTTTTGAAGGAAATAGGCTCTCCCATGGAAAATCCGCCGAAAGCCCGCAGCGCCCAGGCAATTAATCCGTAAACCAAATTCCAGATAAAATAGGGCAAAAGAAGCCGTTTTGCCTTTTTTTTCAAATAGGCAAGAGGTCTCTCTTCCTCCTCCCTGCGGTAAAAATAGCCGGAAATGAACAGAAAGAGCGGCACATGAAAGGAATAGTAGGGAAACAGTCCTCCCACTGTCAGAATGTCGTAACCCGCATGACCGGCCACAACCATAAGAATCGCAAGAGCCGAAAGAAGGCCGAAAGACACATTTGTCATATTGCTGTCCATACCTTTCTCCTCTGCCGAAACGATACCTGCGCGACAAAGGCCCAAATTTGTGATACACTAGACGCAACCACCTGATTTATCTTACCAAGAAATCAACGGAAAAGAAAGAGTCTCTCTACCATGAACAAAAGATTCCAAAAATACAGAATTTCAAAACATATGTTATCATACTGTTTTTTCGCCCTCACTCTGCCCTTTTTCTGCGGCATGCTCACAGCCTGCGGAACGGGTACTACACCCACCGCCTCTGTCACCGACGGCTCATCCACGAAAAAAGAACCCGGCCCGCTCCCCAGCGTCGAACACCTCCGCGCTTTTACAGTCGTACAGGATATCGACAGCGAAGGCTTCTCTCCCGTTTCCGCCGAGTCCGTTCCCCGCAATACCTGTTCCGACTTAAGCGTCCCTACCTACGTCACAAAGGTAGAAGACACCTATTTTATCGTAGACTGCTATCACAATCAGGTCATCTACCACGACAATCTCACAGACCCCTTGACCGACTGGCAAATCATGACCGATGAAATCGACAAGGGCCACACTCTCGCCAGTGACGGCCTGGTCTATCTGGTGGACGACACGGAAGGAAACCGTATTCTTGTCTTTGAAAAGAAAGACGGCGTTTTCTACCACACGCAGACACTGGATGCAGTCGGAAACCGCCCTCACTATATTCTCTATGATGCCCCCACGGACACCTTCTATGTCTGGAGTTCCATGAGCGGTGAAATGTTTCTCTGCCGCCACGATCCCGGGGAGCCCCATATGTATCTCACCAAGCATGTAAGTGTCCACCCTCTCTCAGAGAAAGACGCTTATGTGCGATCCTTTACGATCGACGGCGACGACATCTACTTTGTCTCCGGCATCCCCGGCTCGCCTGCCATCTTACAGGCGGATCTGTCCACCTTTGCCATAACGGAGACCTATCCCGTGCCGGATAGCATAGCAGGTATGGTACAGCTCACCATCGCAGGAGACGCTTTCTATATCACCGTTTCCACGGACATTGCGGGAAATCAAGACGCCGCCACCATGATACGCACAGAAGATTTGTCGCAGCTCGCAGAAGGAGCTTACGAGGACGTCTATGCGAACTTCATCGGCGGCGGCACCCCCTATTATATTACTCTTATAGATAACAGCTATTATTTAACAGAGCACCGCATTCCCGGCCACGCTGTCTGGAAATTTGACATAACCGGGAACGGTATCTCCAACGTAGAATCCATTTACTGACACCAGTGTCATGATTGCTCCATTTTTCCACCCATATCGCGAATAACAAAAAGCGCAATAATCATCAGCAAAATTCCCACCGGCAGGGCGATCCATGCCTTCTGCACGAAGCCGGCCACAATGTAAGTGACAAAGGATACCACCGCCGCCAAAACCGCATAGGGCAGCTGTGTCGTTACATGGTTTACATGTTCACACTGTGCGCCCGCAGAGGCCATGATCGTGGTGTCGGAAATCGGAGAACAGTGATCGCCGCAAACCGCGCCCGCCATGCAGGCGGAGATAGAAATAATCATCAGCTGTGGATTGCTGTTCTGGAATACAGCTACCACAATGGGAATCAAAATGCCGAAGGTTCCCCATGAAGTGCCCGTCGCAAAGGCCAAAAGGCATCCCACCACAAAGATAATCGCCGGCAGGAAGTTTAGAAACGCGCCCGCGCTGGACTCCACCAGCCCTGCCACATAAAGGTCTGCACCCAGACTGTCCGTCATTGCTTTCAGCGTCCACGCAAAGGTCAGGATCAAAATAGCAGGCACCATCGCGCGGAAGCCATCCGGAATACAGTCCATGCACTCCTTAAACGAGAGCACTCTGCGAATCTGATAGAGCACAATCGTGATAACCAATCCGAAGAAACTGCCGAGGGTCAGGCCCAGAGAAGCATCGGAATTGGAAAAAGCTGTCACAAAATCCGCGCCGTCAAAAAAGCCGCCCGTATAAATCATGCCGATCACACAGCAGATAATCAGCGCAATAATGGGAATCAGAAGATCCATAACGCCGCCTTTTGAGCTGATCTTCTCCGCCTTCACATTCTCGTAGGGCCGGCCCGGTGTGGTGTACAGATCGCCTTTCTCCGCGTTCTGCTCATGCACCTTCATCTTGCCGAACTCCGCCTTCATCAGCACCATGCCGACCATCATGACAATCGTCAGGATCGCATAAAAGTTATAGGGAATAGCCCGGATAAAGATGGAAAATCCATCCTCTCCCTCCACGAAACCTGTCACTGCCGCCGCCCATGAAGAGATTGGCGCAATGATACACACCGGCGCTGCCGTCGCGTCGATCAGGTAAGCCAGTTTCGCGCGGGACACCTTAAACTTGTCCGTCACGGGACGCATCACGCTGCCCACCGTCAGGCAGTTAAAATAGTCGTCAATAAAAATCAGTACACCCAGTAAGATCGTGGCAAGCTGTGCACCAACCCGGTTTTTGATCTTGCTTGCGGCAAACTGTCCAAAGGCCGCAGAGCCGCCCGCCTTGTTCATCAGGCTGACCATGGCCCCTAAAATCACCAAAAACACCAGAATACCCACATTGTAGCTGTCAGACAAAACGCCGATGATACCGTCCACAAAGATATGGGTAATTGTCAGCTCAAACTGAAACCCAGAATACAGAAGCCCTCCCATCAAAATACCCACAAACAGTGAACTGTAAACCTCCTTCGTGATCAGCGCAAGCCCGATCGCCACAATGGGAGGGACGAGCGCCCAGAATGTCGCATGAAGCGTCGGCACATACTCGGCCCCCTCTTCCGCGGCAAACACTGTCGTGGAAAACGCAAGCGCCAGCAAAAGCGCCGTGGGTAAGAGCATCATCCACCTCTTTTTCATTTGTCTCATAACTTTCTCTCCTTCTTCTTGGATTTAATCGAGTGGGGAAGATTTTCTCCCTACTCGTCGCGCGGGGTGCGTGCTGCAAAGCAGCAATATACATTACGCACCCCTGCGCATATTAAAAATACCACAGACGCGCCGCTGACCGCCACGCATTTGTGGTATAAACCGCACTTTATTTTACTCGCCATCTCATAAACTGTCAAGTACGGGAAACGCCGTGCAAGAGAAATTCTATCGCATTAATTTGCCGGATTCCCTCCTCCCCCATGGGAACCTCATCCAGCGTAACAATATATTTGGGGTAATGGTCGTTGACCGCCTTAAGCGGCGCAATCTCCCGCTGATAAGTGTGCGGGTCTAAAATACTGGCGGAAACCTGATAGTAAACTCTTTCATCCTCCTTTTCGGCAACAAAATCTATTTCCTGACTGCCAACCTTGCCGACAGAAACCTGATATCCCCGCCGCCGCAGCTCCAAATAGACAATGTTCTCCAAAATATGGCCTATATCCTGGCCTTTTCTCCCTGACACCAGACTCCGAAGCCCCTGATCCACCAAATAATATTTTTCCAGTGACTTGAGATATTGTTTTCCCTTAATATCATATCTACCCGCCCTGTACAGGATAAACGCCTCCTCCAACGCATGAATATAATTTTCCACTGTCGCCGAAGTGGTTTTTCTTCCAAAGGATGTGAGGCTGTCCGCTATTTTCTTGGAAGATACGATATTTCCCACATTGTCAAACAAAAACCGTACCACGCTCTCTAACAGGGAAACGTCCTGAATCCGCTTCCGTTCCACGATATCCTTAAGTAAAACGGTATGGTAAATCCCCTGTAGATAATCTCTTCTGACCTCCTCTTCCTCAATACGGGCCGTATAGGGAAACGCGCCGTTCACAAAATATCTGTTCCATACATCCCGGCTGTCTCCTCCCGTCAGTTCCAGATATTCCCCAAAGGACAACGGCAGCATCTGTATTTCCATATATCTTCCCGAAAGAAGCGTGGCCAGATCGCCGGAAAGCATATGCGCATTGGAACCCGTGATATACAAATCCGTGTGTTCCAGAACAAAGAGGGAGTCAACCGCCTTCTGGAAATCCGGCACAGCCTGAATTTCATCCAGGAAAATATAAGTCATCTGACCCGGAACAAGTCTCTGCCTGATATGCTCGTACAAGGCATGATATTCCAGCAAAGGCTCATTTTCCAGTCTTTCAAAATTGAGGGAAATGATCTGCTTATCCTCCACGCCCTGTTGTCTCAGATATGCCTGAAACTGCTGTAGCAAGGTAGATTTTCCACAACGCCGCACGCCGGTCACCACCTTGATAATCTGCTTATCTCTCGCCTTGATCAGCTTGTCCAGATACCGCTTTCTCTGTACCATATTGCACACCTCTTGCTAAAGCATTTTTTATATTATATCACAAAAAGCGCAAAAAATAACCAAGTTTTTATTTTCCAAAACAAAAACTTGGTTATTTGCATATTCTTATAAAAACCATTATGACCGGTTCCGTATTTCCCCATGCAGTTCCTGCAAGGACTTCACCTCGCTGCCCTTATGGGTTTTCAGGTAATGGATGCCCTCAGCCGTCACTCTGGCCGCCGCCACCGTGGTGATATAGGGCGTCTTCGCCTTGATCGCGGCCTTTCGCAGATAGCTGTCGTCGTGCACGCTGTCCTTCCCCACAGGCGAATTGATGATCAAATCGAAATCTCCGTTTGTGATCATGTCATTCACGTTAGGCCGGCCCTCGTACATTTTCTTTGCCTTCTTAGCCGGAACGCCTGCCGCCGTGATCAGGTTATATGTGCCCTCCGTCGCCACAATCTGAAAACCGTCCTCGGCAAACCGTTTCGCTACCTCGACCACCTCGTCCTTGTCTTTCTTATTGACTGAAATCAGCACCGTTCCCTCCATAGGCAGTTTCGACTGTACCGCCTCCTGCGCCTTGAAAAAGGCTTCGCCATAAGAGCGGGACAGCCCCAGCACCTCGCCCGTGGAACGCATTTCCGGTCCTAAAATAGGATCTACCTCCGGGAACATATTGAAGGGGAACACCGCTTCCTTCACGCCGTAATAAGGGACGGTCTGTTCCTGAAGCCCCGAAATCGGCGAGGGCCGTCCGGTGATATCCGAGGTAATGATATCAGTCGCCAGAGGCACCATGCGGATATTGCAGACCTTGGATACCAGCGGCACCGTGCGGGACGCTCGCGGATTGGCCTCCAACACGAACACCTTGCCGTTCTCGATGGCATACTGCATATTCATCAGTCCCTTGACGTGCATCTCCTCCGCAATCTTTCTGGTGTACTCCTTGATCGTCTCCACGCTCTCTGCCGGAATATGCACGGAGGGAATGATGCAGGCCGAATCGCCGGAGTGAATCCCCGCAAGCTCGATGTGCTCCATCACTGCCGGCACAAAGGCGTGGGAACCGTCGCTGATGGCGTCCGCCTCGCACTCCAAAGCGTGATTTAAGAAGCGGTCAATCAAAATCGGCCGGTCCGGCGTCACGCCCACCGCCGCATTCATATATTCCGCCATACTCTCATCGTCGTAAACCACTTCCATGCCTCTGCCACCCAACACATAGGAGGGGCGAACCATCACGGGATAACCGATCTTGCCGGCAATGGCAAGGGCTTCCTCCACGGTGGTAGCCATGCCGGACTCCGGCATGGGAATATTAAGCTTCTCCATCATGGCGCGGAACTGATCCCTGTCCTCCGCCAAATCAATGACAGAGGGCGAAGTTCCCAAAATCCTGACGCCGTTCTTTTGAAGCTCTGACGCCAGATTTAAGGGCGTCTGTCCGCCAAACTGGGCGATCACGCCAAGGGGCTTTTCCTTGTTATAAATACTCAGAACATCCTCCAACGTAAGCGGTTCAAAATACAGTTTATCCGAAGTGTCATAGTCTGTGGACACCGTCTCCGGGTTACAGTTCACAATTATCGTCTCAAAGCCCAGCTTCTTAAGCGCCATAGCCGCATGGACACAGCAGTAGTCAAACTCAATTCCCTGCCCGATGCGGTTGGGGCCGCCGCCCAGAATCATGATTTTCTGCGTATCTGTATTCACCGGATTCTTGTCCGGCGCATTGTAGGTGGAATAATAATAGGCGTTATCTTTTGTGCCGCTGACATGGACACCCTCCCACGCTTCCTCCACACCCAGCGCAAGCCGGCGGCCTCTGATATCCGCCTCCGGTATCTCCAAA
Organism: Lachnospiraceae bacterium UBA7202; assembly: GCA_002490705.1. Taxonomy (GTDB): domain Bacteria; phylum Bacillota; class Clostridia; order Lachnospirales; family Lachnospiraceae; genus UBA3282. The sequence goes on along the minus strand of DKUO01000025.1, from coordinate 55,196 downwards.
AGCTGGCTTAAATACTTATCGGAAAATCCGTCCTTCTTGGCCGCAGTCAGCATTTCGTCCGGCAGCATATTTCCCTTATGCCGCAGAATCGCTTCCTCTTCCTCCACCAGCTCCTTCATCTGTTCGATAAAGTATGCTTTCACCTTCGTAATCTCAAAGATTTCCTCCACCGTGGCGCCTTTGCGGAGCGCCTCATACATGAGGAAATGCCGCTCACTGGAAGGAATCGTCAATCTTCTCAACAGCTCCTCCTTCGAAAGCGTATCAAAATCTTTCACATGGCCGAGGCCGTAGCGTCCTGTCTCCAACGAACGGATCGCTTTCTGGAAGGCTTCCTTGTAAGTCTTGCCGATACTCATCACCTCACCGACAGCGCGCATCTGCGTCCCCAGCTTGTCCTCCACTCCTTTGAACTTCTCAAAAGCCCAGCGGGCAAACTTAATCACCACGTAATCGCCGTCCGGCACATATTTGTCCAAAGTCCCGTACTTGCCGCAGGGAATGTCCTTAAGCGTAAGCCCCGCCGCCAGCATGGAAGACACAAGCGCAATCGGGAAGCCCGTGGCCTTACTCGCAAGCGCCGAGGAACGGGAAGTGCGGGGATTGATCTCGATCACGATAATGCGGTCCGTCACCGGGTCGTGGGCAAACTGCACGTTCGTTCCGCCAATCACCTGAACCGACTCCACAATTTTATATGCCTGCTCCTGCAGCTTTTTCTGACATTCCTCCGAGATCGTAAGCATAGGCGCGGAACAGAAGGAATCTCCCGTGTGCACGCCAAGCGGATCAATATTCTCGATAAAACAAACCGTGATGATATTGTTGTCCGCGTCGCGTACCACCTCAAGCTCCAGCTCTTCCCAGCCGAGAATCGACTCCTCCACCAATACCTGTCCCACCAGACTGGCCTGCAATCCTCTGGCGCAGACCACCTTCAACTCCTCTTTATTGTATACCAGACCGCCGCCTGCGCCTCCCATGGTGTAGGCGGGACGTAACACCACCGGATATCCCAGCTTTTCCGCAATGGCAAGAGCCTCATCAACGGAATAGGCCACCTCGCTTCGGGCCATCTCAATGCCAAGCTGATTCATCGTCTTCTTAAACTCGATCCGGTCCTCCCCGCGCTCGATCGCGTCCACCTGCACGCCGATCACCTTGACATTGTATTTCTCCAAAATGCCGGCCTTGTTCAGCTCAGCGCACAAATTAAGCCCGGACTGCCCTCCCAGATTCGGAAGCAGCGCATCAGGGCGTTCCTTTGCAATAATCTGCTCTAGCCGCTCTACATTGAGCGGTTCAATATACGTCACATCTGCGGTCTCCGGGTCCGTCATAATGGTGGCCGGATTGGAATTGACGAGCACAATCTCATACCCCAATTTCCGAAGCGCCTTACACGCCTGCGTTCCCGAATAGTCGAACTCGCAGGCCTGTCCGATAATAATCGGGCCGGAGCCGATGATCAATACCTTGTGAATATCTGTTCTGCGTGGCATATTTTTCCTCCATGTCGTATCTGTTTCTTTACTAGAAATAAGTATACAAAAAAAACTGCATTTTAACAATGCAGTTTTTCTCTGTAACACATGTAATTTTTCTCCGTGCCGACAGCCGCCTATACGGTCTTAAACTTCTCGATATAAACGGGGAAGGTATCGGTTCCTTTCATCTCCTTGCCCGCCGTGATCGTCACATTCTTGTCGGTGATAAGGTACTCTACGTTCGCACCCGCTTCCACCACCGTATCCTGCATCAGAATACAATTCTTGATTTTCGCGCCTTTCCCCACCTTAACGCCACGGAAGATCACACTGTTTTCTACTTCTCCCTCTATCACACAGCCATCCGCCATCATCACATTCTGCACCTTTGCGCCATCCTTGTAATGGGTCGGGTTATCCGCACGAATCTTCGTATAGATAGGGGCCGCAGAGAACAGGGCATCCAGATTATAATCGTCCAGAAGCTTCATATTCTCTTCAAAGTAACTCTTCATACCGCTGATCCGAGCCACATAGCCGGTATACTTATACCCCTGCACGTTCAGCTTGCCAAGCTGGGGCATAATAACATCGCGCATAAAGAAGGACCGGCCTTCCATGTAGGCATTGTTGACAAGCTCAATCAAAAGCTCGCGTTCGATTACAAAAATATTCATGGATGTGTTTTGCACGCCGGCTGTCTTAGGATTGATGCACACTTTGCGAATGCGCCCCTGCTCAATATCAAAGGTATAGTAAAAAACCTGCTCGCTTATCTGGCAATCCAGAAGCTCCTTCGGCAGTTCCTGCTCATTGTAGGCAATCGTGATATCCGCACCGCTGTCCGCATGCGCCTGAATCATCGCATTGAAATCAAAGTTGACAACCACATTGGTATCTGACATAACCACATATTTCTCTTTCTGGGATTTTAAAAAGCCCAAAAGATTGGCCAGCGCGCTGGCACGTCCCACATAGGGGCCGCCCGCCTGCTTCTCGGCAAAAGGCGGGAAAATATGAAGGCCGCCGTTTTTGCGAACCAGATCCCACTCACGCCCGGACCCCAGATGATCCATCAGGGAATGATAATTTTTGTTTACCACAACGGAAATATTGTCAATACCGGCATGGGACATGCTGGACAAAATAAAATCAATAATGCGGTAACGGCTGGCAAAAGGAATGGAAGCCATCAAACGCACGCTGACCAGTTCCGGAATCAGGGGGTCATAGCTGTTAGGGAAAATAATACCGATTACATCTGTGCTGGACTTTATCATTCTACTTCACCACCTTCCACATTATTTCTGACCATAGCATTTGGCCCAATCACCACATTCTCGCCGATCGTCACGCCGGAGCCGATGGTCGCCACACCCTTCTCCTCCCCGGTGGGCATCGCGCCTACCACCGCGTTCTCGCCGATCGTAACATTTTCCGCCACGATACAGTGCCTCACCACCGCGCCGGACTTAATCGTCGTACCGCCCATAACAACCGCATCCTCTACCACCGCGCCGGCTTCTACCTTTACGCCGCCAAAAAGAATAGAATGCTTTACCGTGCCTTTAACGCGGCAGCCGTCGGTGATCATGGCATTCTCCACCACCGCGCCCGCGTTGATCTTATGCCCCGTCATACCGGTATTGCGGCTGTAGATCTTCCAGCCCTCGTCAAAAAGATTAATGCCACTGTGCTCCGGGTCAAGAACCTCCATATTTGCTTCCCACAGGGAGGAAATCGTTCCCACATCCTTCCAGTATCCGCTGAAATGATAAGCATACATCTGCCGCTTATCGCGGAGCAGATTGGGAATGATATTATTGCCGAAATCATTTTCCGAATTCGGATCGGCCTCGTCCTCCTCCAGATACTGTTTCAAGATATCCCAATTAAAAATATAGATACCCATGGAGGCAAGATTGGATTTCGGATTCTTCGGTTTCTCCTGAAACTCGGTAATCTTGTCATTCTCATCAGCCACCATCAAGCCGAAGCGGGGTGCCTCCTCCCACGGCACTTCCATAACGGCAACGCTGAATTCCGCGTTCTTTTCCTTATGAAATTCAAGGAAATCGCTGTAATCCTGTTTGCAGATCTGATCGCCGGAAAGAATGATAACGTACTTCGGATCATAGCGCTCGATAAACGAGATATTCTGATAAATCGCATTTGCCGTGCCTTTATACCAGTCCGACCCATGCGCCTTCTGGTAAGGCGGCAGTACATGCACGCCGCCATAGAGACGGTCCAAGTCCCAAGGCTGGCCGTTGCCTATGTATTCATTTAACTCCAGCGGCTGATACTGGGTCAGGATACCTACGGTATCAATGCCTGAATTGACGCAGTTGGATAGCGGAAAGTCGATAATACGATATTTTCCGCCAAAAGGAACTGCCGGTTTTGCAAGCTTATCTGTCAGCGCGTAAAGGCGTGAACCCTGTCCGCCGGCAAGAAGCATCGCAATCATTTCTTTTGCCATAATACGGTCCCTCCTGTTTTACTTGATAAACAAATTATACAACAAGAAGAGAAATATTTATAGAAAAATTTGTAAAAATTATGAAAAAAATATGCTGTCGGAGAAAAATTGTGTGCACTATGTATAAAGAGCCGACAATTCCCTATTTTGGAACTGTCGGCTCACCAGACAATCAAAGACTTCTTCAATCCCTAAACATTTTCCGTCTCACACAATATCTGTACAAGCACCTTGTAATCCAGATACTGTATGTCCTCTACTCCACGATGTATCTTATCCGCCAAAGCACTGTGGTAATAAATATCCATTGCCTTCTCCAATGGGATATCTTGTATTGCAGACAGATAAGCAATCATTCTCTCTTCTAAATTCTCCTGATAAACTTTTTCCAAAGTTTCCCCATCCATCAGTTACACCTCCTCGAAGGACTCAAATACTAACAATCTGTCAATAGCCTCTTGACTGATAAACGCAATCTGGTCATAAGAAGGATACGCTTTAATTTCTTTGATAGCACGCTCTTTGTCCCAAATCCCTGTGTGATACATATCTACCACTCGAAACACTTTATCATTAGCTACTTTGCCGAATATCAAATCATACTTCAAATAGTCTTTCTCTCCATCCCGGCATTTACACACAAAATCAATCCATTCCACCAAATCTTCATCAAAAGATTTTATCACGAACTCTCGTACATCCTTATTCATCTGGTAAACATTCATAATTGCATTACCTTTTCCAAGAATAGCTGCTTTACGTCGTGCCCATTTTTCGGCCTGCTCTCTAACTGTTGTCACATAAAAGCCCATACCAAAGTCAAGTGCACGATAAGAGTGCTTTATATCCGGATTCTTTACAATCTCTGTTGATCCATGGTAAACATTCATACTGCCACACCCCGCACTTCCAAATATTCTTTGATATCATCCACAATATAATCTGTACCCTGCGTATGCAGAATGTCATAGTGAGGCACAAGATAACTGTCAATACATCCGACGCTCTGTAATTTTTGATAAACCTCTGACGGCGGTTTATCCCATTTATTGGCACAGGCATGAATCATATATACAACAAATGCCATGGACTCTCTGTTCATGCAGAACCTCCTGTCTACAAAATAGTTATATGTAATATTAAGTATATAGAAAAAACAGAGTTTTAACAATGTAAACTTAAGCATACTTTACATCTGCTCCAGATATCTTATCAGCTCTTCTTTCTCTTCCTCGGTAATTCCGCCTTGATACCTGAAACAAAATTCATGGTATCTGCATTTTCTGTTTTTACATGATTTCACGCCAAGACATTTTAAAAAAATCCACAGACGAATAAGGTTTGCTACTATTACAACTGCTGCCAAAATTATCCATATCATAAAACTTCCTCCCCTCTCGCTCTATTCTATTTCACTTTTCATTAATTTTGTATCATTCCTTATCATACACTATATAAATATATACTGTCTATATATAAAGTATTTGGCTCTACATTATTTGTTTATACTGTATATAAATGGGAGCGATACAAACATGAAGTATTTACACATACGTATCATAGAATTGCTGGAAGAAAAGAAAATAAGCAAGACCAGAATTTGTAAAGATTTAGATCTGCAAAGAGGAAATTTTAATCGTTATTGCAGAGACGATTTCCAACGCATTGACGCAAATTTGATTATAAAGCTGTGCGAATACCTGCATTGTGATATTTCTGATCTGTTGGAACTACGTGAAGAATGACAGCAAAATGGAGCGGCAAAAACCGCTCCGTTTTTTCTGTCAATTATGTATTTTCTACTCCCCCGAAACCTGTGTCCCATCCGCTTTCATATGGTACTTATCCTTATAAATCAACTGCGAAATCGGCACAATCTCATATCCCTTCTCCTGTAATCCCGTAATCACCGCATCCAATGCGTCAGCAGTATATTTTGCGCCGTTGTGCATCAGAATGATCGCCCCGTTATTCAGCTTGTCGGACTCTACCACCCTTCTCACAATATCGTCCGCTCCGTAGTCTTTCCAGTCCAAAGAATCAATCGACCACTGAATCGGATAATATCCGCATTTCTGCACATTTTTTATGACATGATTGTCATAATCTCCGTAGGGCGGACGAAACAGGCACATTTCATAGCCCGTCAACTCCTGTACCTTGGTATGTACTTTCCTGATCTCTTCCTGACATTCCTCATCGGAAAGCTGGGACATATTTTTATGATTTTCGCTGTGATTGCCAAGGTCATGGCCTGCTGCCAGAATCGCTCTCACATCCTCAGGATAGGACTCCACCCATCCGCCCGTCATGAAAAAGGTCACTTTCACATCATGCTTTTTCAGGATTTCCAGAATCCGTCCGGTATCTTCATTCCCCCATGCGGCGTCAAAACTCAGCGCTACCTGTTTTTTGTCTGTCTCCACACAGTAAATGGGAAGTTCCCTGCCGCCCACGGAGCTGCTCACAGTGATGGAATCCGGCAAAAAGCGGGCGATTCCCTGAACCAGCGCCACAGCGGCCAGAAGAAATGCCGCCGATTTCGCTGTCTGCACGGCCACATTTTTGAAAAACAACTCCCGCTTATGCTCTTTCTTGGTCTGTTCCCGGCTGGCCGTACTCATGGAACCGCAATACTGCCCAAAGCCTCTCTGCCTCTCCCTCTCGGCATTCCATTCTTCTACTTTTCCGGGTTCGGGCCAGACTTCCTTTCTGCCGCGCCCCCTGTGCTCCCGCTGCATTTTATTTTCCAGTTCCCCCATGGCAAGTTTGATCTTATCATTCCATTTCCTTTTCTCTGCCATACTGACACCCTGCATACGATTTTAGTTAAGTATATGGAAAAAAAAGATACCATATGCTATACTATGTCAAAACCGACTTCAAAATCATTCTTTGACTATGCAAAGGAGGACATGTTATGGGAGAGGAACATAAGAAAGGTTTGAACGCCGATTTGATTGAAAATGATCTGGAACACTGCTGTAGAAGCGAAGCAGTCTGCGGCCAATGCCGCGGAAAGTCATGCAACATAGGTTTTGCAAAAAAATGTATTTCTGATTATAAAAGAGCGCCCCAAAAAGAGGTTCCGGACGGTACGGAGGGAATTCCCACCACAGATTTCCGCACCTTTGATGAAGTAGAACTTGAGACAGCCATTGCGCACATTCTCAAAGAATGCAAGGACTGCAAGGAAGATCACACGGAAAACTGCATCATTAACGTAATACGCAGCTGCTACGAAGTCAGCCTGATAGGCGATACCCACCCCTATGAGGGAAGCACCATTCAGTATTTGATGTTCCTGAAAGAGCATTATCCGGATCAGGCAGCATGTATCGCAGATATATATAAAAGCCTGTCGTAACGGCGCATACCGCCATTACGGAATCATAAAAGGACGCATACCCGCATCGGCATGTGTCCTTTTCACTTATCTCCTCTGCATTTACGGAAGCGCTCTCACCGCCTCCCGCAATTTCAGCACATCGGCGGGAACTACGCTGAGCTCATCCACATTCCATTCCAAAAAGCGTTCCATAAGAAGCATATCCGAAGCAAGCTCTCCGCAAATTCCCACAGGAATCCCGGCCTTGTGCGCATTTTTCACGGTCATTTCGATCAGGCGCAAAACCGCCTCATGGCGGGGATCGCAAACGCCCTCCAGCTGCCGGTTCATTCTGTCCGCCGCCAGCGTATACTGCGCAAGGTCGTTGGTTCCGATGCTGAAAAAATCCGCCTCCCTGGCCAATTGATCGGAAATCAGGGCCGCCGCCGGCGTCTCGATCATGACGCCTAAGGGCACAGCCTGTAGCGTTTTCCCTTCCTTTTCCAAATCCTTTCTGACCATCCCCGCAATCTGTTTGATTCTTCTCACCTCGTCCACGGAAATAATCATGGGAAACATAACCGCCAGATTTCCGTAAGCGGACGCCCGGTAGAGCGCCCGAAGCTGCGTGATAAAAATTTCCACCCGGTCGAGACTGACTCGAATCCCCCGATACCCCATAGCCGGATTCTCCTCCGGCTGAAAATGGAAATAATCCGCGCTCTTATCGGCCCCGATGTCCATGGTGCGGACCACCACCCGTTTCCCCTCCATCTTTTCGAGAACAGCTCGGTAACTTGCAAACTGCTCTTCCTCCGTTGGGAAACTCTCTCTGCCCAGATAGAGAAACTCGCTTCGAAAAAGCCCGATTCCCCCGGCGTCCGCAGCCAGGGCCGCTTCTGCATCCTCCACACCGCCGATATTCGCCAAAATGTCGATTCTCTTCCCGCTCTTTGTCTGATTGTCCTGCCCCTTAAGTTTTTGAAGTGCCTCCAGATCAGCCGTCCACTGGTTCTTCTGCACAATCATACGGGTCAGTTCCTTCTTCGTAGGCTCCACCAGAAACATACCTGCAAACCCGTCCACAATGCAGGGTTTCCCGTGAAGTTCATCCGCAAGAGACAGTTTCACTCCCACAAGGGCCGGCAGATTCATGCTTCTGGCTAAAATTGCGGTGTGGGAAGCGGCAGTTCCCTTCACCGTCACAAAGCCGAGAATCTTGCTCCTGTCTAATTTTACCGTCTCGCCGGGCGTCAGGTCATCAGCCACCAAAACCGCCGATTCCTCCAACCGAATCCCCTCCTCAGGCATATCCAAAAGGACACGTATCACCCGTCTCGATATATCCCGAAGATCAGCCGCCCGGTCTCTCATATACTCGTCATCCATCGCCGCCAGAGCATCCGCGAACCGGATTCCCGCCCTGTCTGCGGCGTACACAGCATTATATCCCTGCCGGATCAGGGCCTTTGCCGCGTCAAGATAATCCTCATCCTCTAAGAGCATACGGTGTGCCTCGAAAATACGGGCATGGTCCTCTCCCACCTTCTCAAGGGCCTCGCTGTACAAACCGTCCAGTTGTCCTTTCGCCCGCTCCACCGCGTCAAGAAAGCGCAAAAGCTCCGTCTCAACATCCGAAACCTTCTGATCCGTCACCTTGTACTCTATTTTTTTGTGGAGATAGATTCTGCCGATGGCAATTCCCCTGACCACACTTTTCCCGCTGTATTTCTCCATCCAAGCTCCTCAATTTTTATCAGTTTTTAGCTCTTATCTATTTATTATTTTATCTATTTGCCCAATTTAAGTCAAGGCTATCAGACAAATGAAAAAAACTAAAAAATTTTTTCAAAACCCCTTTACAAATCGGGCGAAAAGACGAAATAATAGATATAGGAAAATTGTGCTATAACCACATATATGACACGGACGTCGGAAAACATGACAAGGAGGGTAAAAACATGGGAATTAATTTAAACGGTTTAAATTCTGGAATGGCCGACACCTACTCTACACTGCTTGGCGGTATGAGCGGCTCTGACAACGCCGGAGGAGTGAGTTCTCTGCTTGGCGATTACGCAGCGATCAAAAACGGCAGCTACGGCAAGATGATGAAATCATACTACGCGAAATTAGAAAAACAGGAAGCCGAGGAATCCGGCGAGACTGACAAGAAAAAGGCCGGAAAGGTCAAAGACAGCGCTTCCGCTTCCGCGGCGGCGTCCCTTTACAAATCCGCTTCCGCGCTTACTTCTCTGAACTACGATGACAGAAGCGAAAAGAACATCGACAAGATCACTGACTCTGTTTCCTCTTTTATCAAGGATTATAACAGCCTGATGAAGAGCGCGGACAAGAGCGAGAACGCAACGGTGCAGAAGCAGGCAGAGTCCCTGTACAATTCCTACTATACCAATTATAAACTCTTTGCCAAAGTCGGCATTACGATGAATTCAGACAGGACGCTGTCCCTCGACGAGGATTCTATGAAGACTGCCCTTAAAGACACCGAGCACGGAAACGGCGCTACCGTTAAGACCCTCTTTGGCGGCATCGGCTCCTTCGCCGACAAGGCAGTCAACAAGGCGAGCCAGATTTACCGCGCGGCAGGCGACGGCGAAGCCGTTACCTCCTCAAAGGCAAAATATGCAGGCGTGGGACGCTCTTCGTCGACGTCGAGCGCTTCCTCCACGAAGGATAAGGACAAATCCAAGACCGTGACGGACGCTTCCACGGCCACCGCCGCAAACGCGCTCTATAAGTCCATCGAGAATCTGGGCGCAACCAGCATGGACAACAGCAATAAGGACAATGTCTACAAGGCATTCTCCTCCTTTGTGAAAGATTATAACGCTCTGATCGAGAATACGGATAAGAGCGCAAACAGCAATGTTGTCAATCAGGCTTCCTACCTCAAGAACCTTGTGAGCACCAACAAGAGCGCCTTTTCCAAAATGGGCGTCACCGTAAACTCTGACAAGACCCTTTCCATCGACGAAACGAAGTTCAAGGACGCAGATATGAGCGGGGTCAAAAATCTGTTTAGCGGCGCTTACTCCTTCTCGGAGAAAATGACCGACAGGGTAAACAATATTTACCGCTATGCGACACAGGGAGAAGCCCTGAACAAGAAGACCTACAGCAACAACGGCAGCGGCGTCAATGCGCCGACCATGGATTCCATCATGGATACGATTGTATAAGCGGAATGATCTGCTGTATCATTATAGCAAACCTAAAAAGGGCGCTTCCCATCAGGAAGCGCCCTATCTGTTTTATTTATTTCTTGTGTGACCCAATCCCTTATGCAAACGGATTCTCCGTAGGATAAGGCAGGCTCTTCGGCTGATTATATCCGATCTCGCTCACATCCACACCGATATACTTAAATACCTCATACAATGCCTTTCCGCAATGGCCAAACGCAACCGCGCCGTGATGCGGGTAATTCTTCTCGATCAGCACGTGACGGTAGAATCTGCCCATTTCCGGTATCGCGAATACACCGATACCGCCAAAGGATCTGGTTGCCACGGGAAGCACTTCTCCCTCCGCCACATAAGCGCGCAGGATATTGTCAGCCGTGCTCTGCAAACGATAGAAGGTAATGTTTCCGGGAACGATATCGCCCTCAAGCGTACCCTGCGTCACTTCCTCAGGCAGGGATCTCGCCATGATCATCTGGTACTCCATGCTGCACTTAGACAGCTTCTTGGAGCAGGTATTGCCGCAGTGGAAGCCCATGAAAGTATCCGTAAACTTGTAGTCAAACTTGCCCTCGATAGACTCCTTATACATATCCTTCGGCACAGAGTTGTTGATATCTAACAGCGTCACAATGTCGTCGCTGACCGCTTCGCCGATGAACTCGCTCAGGCAGCCGTAGATATCCACCTCACAGGATACCGGAATGCCTCTGCCGGTCAGACGGCTGTTCACGAAGCAGGGAACAAAACCGAACTGTGTCTGGAATGCAGGCCAGCACTTTCCGGCAATCGCCACATACTCACGATATCCCTTGTGCTCCTCGATCCAGTCAAGCAGAGTCAGCTCATACTGTGCCAGTTTGGGCAGGATTTCAGGCTTGTTGTTGCCTGCGCCGAGCTCCGCCTCCATATCCTTTACCACATCGGGAATACGGGAATCACCTGCGTGCTTATTAAACGCCTCAAACAGATCCAGCTCGGAGTTCTCCTCGATCTCCACACCCAGATTGTAAAGCTGCTTGATCGGTGCGTTGCAGGCAAGGAAGTTGAGCGGTCTGGGGCCGAAGGATATAATCTTCAGGCTGGAAAGCGCCGCAACCGCGCGTGCAATCGGAACAAACTCATGGATCATATCCGCACAGTCTTCCGCATCGCCAACAGGATACTCGGGAATATAAGCCCTCACATTTCTGAGCTTTAAGTTGTAGCTGGCATTGAGCATACCACAGTAAGCGTCGCCGCGTCCCTGAACCAGATCGTTCTGGGATTCCTCAGCGGCAGCCACAAACATCTTTGGACCTTCAAAATGCTTCGCCAGCAATGTCTCGGAGATCTCCGGGCCGAAATTGCCGAGGTATATGCAGAGTGCATTACACCCGTTATCCTTAACATCCTTCAGCGCGTTTACCATGTCGATTTCGCTCTCAATGATGCAGACAGGGCACTCGTAAATATCCGCTGCGTCATACTTCTTTGCATACGCCTCCACCAGCGCCTTTCTTCTGTTGATCGCCAGAGACGCCGGGAAACAGTCACGGCTCACCGCCACGATACCAATTTTTACTTTCGGTAAATTATTCATTTTTTATACCCTCCTTTAACCGGTGCTGCCGGTATATTTACTCTGCTACTCGCGCACGTCGAGATTCTTTCCCACAAGTCCGATATGCGAACCCGCGTCAAGGCCGCCCTCCGCATGACCGATCAGCCACTTGTTCTGCGCCGTGATCAGGGAGTCCTCCCAGCCCTCGTGCTTCTCTTTCAGCGGATAGTTCGTGCCCGCCGGAAGTACAATACCCACCTTGAAGCCGCCCTCGTCAGCGCTGCAAGGCGCATAGTGCAAAGTGGTCGCATAAATTTCCACCGCTGTGCCTGCCGGCACGAGAAACGCCTCCATTTTCGCCGTCTCATATTTGAAATCGTCGGTGATATCCTGCTGCATTCCGAGAATCAGTATGGCGTCCGTAGCCGCCACATTGATCTCGGAGCTTCTGTGATACTCAATCGCATTCAGCTTATAGTTATGGCCGTTGCAATATCCCACCTCAATCGGCAGTTCGCCGTAGGTTCTCCTCTGCAAATCCTTCGCGCCCTGCGTTTCCTCCAAAGCCGCAATAGAAGGCTCGTAAGCCACGCCCTCCGGCAGCGGCGTCTTGCTCTTGATCGCCTCCACCAAATCCGTGAAGTCGATCCCCTCCACGACCCTGCCGTACTTACGAAACGACGGGTCTGTCAGTTTTTTGATTTCCATACCATTCTCCTCTCTCCATGATTTAATGCTTCTTACACCGTCAGTGAATCTGTTTAAACAGCTCCTTACAGGCCGGATAAATCTGCTTAAACTGTTGATATCTCTTCTCGTATTTCTCAACCAGCGCGGGTTCCGGCTCCACCGTATCCACAATCTTCACGATCTTCTCTGCCGCTTCCTCCACATTTGCATACTCGCCGCAGGTAACTGCCGCAAGCATCGCGCCGCCCATAGCGGGTCCCTCCTCGCTCTCAATCACATCCACTTTCAGGTTCATGATATTGGCGATCATCCGTTTCCACAGCGGGCTCTTCGCACCGCCGCCGCAGATCTTTGTGCGCTCGATCCGGATACCCAGGGATTTCGCCACTTCCAAAGAATCTCTCAGGGCAAAAGCCACACCCTCCAGCACTGCCTGCGTCATGTCCGCCCTTGTGGTGTCCATGGTCATACCGATAAAAGTGCCTCTTGCATCGGGATCGTTGTGAGGAGACCGCTCACCCATCAGGTAAGGCAGGAAATACACATGGTTTTCTCCCAGCTTATCGTCCGTGATCGCTTTCTGCTGTGCCCCATATTCCTGCGTGCCGATGATATCGTCCATCCACCACTTATTGCAGGAAGCCGCGCTCAACATACAGCCCATCAGATGATAGTGCCCGTCCGCATGGGCGAAAGCGTGAAGCGCATTGAATTTATCCACACCGAACTTGTCGGAGGAGATAAAAATCGTGCCGCTGGTGCCGAGGGAGATATTACACATGCCGTCTCCCACAGTGCCCGTACCCACAGCCGCAGCCGCATTGTCGCCGCCGCCCGCCGCAACTTTCACATTCTCGGAAATGCCCAGTTCCTTTGCAATCTCAGGAAGCACAGTCCCCACGGTCTCGTAACTCTCATAAATCTTTGCCAGCTGTTCCTCCTTCACACCGCAAATTTCGCACATTTCTTTCGACCAGCAGCGATTCTTCACGTCAAACAGAAGCATACCGGAAGCGTCGGAGACATCCGTGCAATGCACGCCCGTCAGCTTGTAGGCAATATAATCTTTGGGAAGCATGATCTTCTTAATCCTGGCAAAATTTTCCGGCTCCTTATTCTTCACCCAAAGTATTTTCGGCGCGGTAAATCCCGTAAAGGATATGTTCGCCGTATAGGCGGACAGTTTATCCTTGCCGATCTCGTTATTTAAGTAATCGCATTCCTCCGTGGTTCTCCCGTCGTTCCAGAGAATCGCAGGCCGGATGACTTCGTCATGCTCATCCAGAATCACAAGCCCGTGCATCTGTCCGCCAAAACTGATACCCGCAATCTGGCTCTTATCCACACCGGCAATGAGCTCCTTGATTCCCGCAATACTCTGTTCATACCAATCCTCCGGCTTCTGCTCAGACCATCCCGGATGCGGGAAATACAAAGGATATTCCTTCGATACGATATTGACAATTTTCCCGCTTCCCTCCATCAAAAGAAGTTTCACGGCACTGGTTCCCAAATCCACTCCAATATAGAACATATCTTCCCTCCAATTCGACTGCTAAAATTTTCCGTGCCCGTGCACGCTCTCCATAATTCCATCATAAGTCGTCCCACATGGAAAAGCAAGCCCGTTTATTTTTTTCGTAATAATACACAAAATGCCGATGAACGCATTGTCTATTTCCACGTGATATGATATGCTACGCTTGTCTAAAAAAGAAAGGAAACCCGCCATGGCAACCATCAAAGAAATCGCCACTCTCGCAGGTGTGTCACGAGGCACAGTGGACCGTGTGTTAAACCACCGGGGCGACGTGAATCCGCAAACGGAAGAAAAAATCATGCAGATCGTCCGCGATCTGGACTACAAACCCAACAAAGCGGGCATTGTCCTTGCCGCCCAAAAGAAAAACCTAAAGCTCGGCGTCATTTTACTCGGCGTCGGCAATCCTTTCTTTGACGATGTGCTTCTGGGCGTGCGCGAAAAAGAACAGGAACTTGCCGGCTACAACTGCAGCGTCCTGATCAGACAGACGGAATACAGTTTACAACAGCAGCTTGACGCCATCGACTCCCTGCTCGCGGAAGGGATCGGCGGCCTCGCCATTTCTCCCTACAACGACAACGCCGTGCGCGAAAAGATTGACAGCCTCTGTGAACAAGGCATTCCCGTGGTCACATTAAACACGGATATCGAAAATTCCAGCCGCCTTGCCTATGTGGGCAGTAACTTTTACCGTTCCGGAGAAACCGCGGCCGGACTTATGCGCCTTATGACGAAGGGCGAGGTACGCGTCGGCATCGTCTCCGGCTCTCGAAATATCCTGTGCCATACAGAGCGAATCGCCGGCTTTTCCCATACAATCGCATCCTGCCCTAATATCCGCATCGTGGACACCGTCAACAACAACGACGATGATCAGGTAAGCTTCGCGCTGACAAAGAAGCTTCTTGCAGACCACCCCGAAATCAACGCCTTTTACTTTACCGCCGGCGGCGTGTACGGCGGCTGTCAGGCCATTGAGACCTCCGCTGAAAAAAATGACATGGTTGTCATTACTAATGACATTGTCCCCAAAACCCGTGAATATATGCAAAAAGGACTGATCGCAGCCACCATCTGCCAACAGCCCTTTCAACAGGGTTTCCAGCCTCTCACCCTCCTGTTCACCTATCTGACCACAGGAGAGATACCCGCCTTAGAAAACAACTATGTAGACGTGGACATCCGTATCAGAGAGAATCTGTAACCCCCTGAGGAACACCGGTGGAATCCACATTCCTCAGAAAATCCTTCTCAAACCGTTCCGCCGGAGAAGGTTTCCCGAAATAGTACCCCTGTATCATATCAGGCTTTGCCGCCATCATTTTGGAGAGTTCTTCCTTCTCCTCGATTCCCTCCATACAAACCACAGAGCCCAGACTGTGCACCATATCTATGATATGACTGATGATATTAAAATCATATTCATTATGAAGAGCCTGTACCACAAAACTTCTGTCAATCTTTACCGTTTTGAAATCAATCTCTTTCAGATAACGCATGTTGGAATAACCCGTTCCGAAATCATCAAGCGCCAGATCTATGTTTCTCGCTTTCAAATCATTGAAAAGCTCCTTGATCCGCTCGTTTGTCTCAATATAGCCGCTCTCAGTCAACTCGAGTACAAGGCTCTCCGGATCGATTCCCACCTCCTGCACGCATCGCTCCACATCCCGCATCAGATCGCTCTTGTAAAGCTGCACGTAGGAAAGATTCACATTGATATGAAACTCCGGTATGTATTCCTGCCATTTCTTACAGGCTCTTGCCGCCTCCCAGAGCACATAACGGCCCACCGGGATGATCAGCCCGCTCTCCTCCAGAATCGGGATAAATACGGCAGGCGACACATTTTCAAACTTCTCATTCTTCCAGCGCAGCAGCGCCTCCGCACCGATCAGCTTATAATCCTCGGATGCGGATACAATGGGCTGGTAGTACACTTCAAACCCACTAAAATCATTGTTCACATCCTGACGCAGCGCCTTGCGGATATCCAGCTTTTTCAAATATATCTCATAATCCGCATAGACAAACGGTTTCATCTGATTCCTGCCGCTTCGCTTGGCCTCGTTGAGAGCAAATTCCGTAAACCGCATAATCTCCTCTACGGTCTTTCCCGCAAACTCTCCCTCCAACACGCCCGCAGATACGGTATAGAAGCGGCTGTATTCTTTTCTCTTCGCCGTGGCGGCTATGGCCTGCTGAATTTTCCTGTAAATCATATGAGGGTCACTTTTCCCGGCCTGTCCCTCGTCGACCAGCATAAACTCATCCGCCACTAAGCGGTACACTTTCGCCGTCTCCTCTACTGTTTTAAGGATACACTCCGCAAGTTCCCGAAGCACTTCATCGCCTGCCTCAATGCCCTCTTTCTCATTGATCTCCTTAAAATTATCTATGCCGATCCGCATCATATAATGAATCGAACCGGGATTCTCCTGAAGCAGATTCCCCATATCCAAGCGGAAGCCGGCCTCTCTGCGGAGTCCTGTCACATTGTCCGCCTTCGCTTTCTTTCCCAGCTCACTGACTGTCCCGATCAAAAGCCTGTGATTTTCCGCACCTGTCACCACCGTGCCGCGGCAGCTGATCCAGACCACCCGGTTCATACGGTCCATCCAGCGATATTCCAAGGCGTGCGTATCCTTCTCACCAGAGCGGCATTTTTCCAAGTCCGCCAAAAGCATCTCGTAGTCGGAAGGATGCACCACCTTTTTCAAAGTCTCCGCACAGTTCTCAAGCATCGTAGTATAAAAAGGAAATCTCTTCGTGGCCTTTTCGGACAAAATATAGGTATCGGTATTCAAATCCAGAATATACATATAAGCATCCGAGGACTGCTGCATGATCTCTATCACAGATTTGATCTGCTCTAAAGACATGCCCTGTAGCGCGTTTCTCTCATCCATGCTGTCTCCGGCGCTGTTAGTTCAAAACGCCGGTTTCACCCCCTCCCCCGGTTTTTCTACTATTCAATTATACAATTCCTTCCAACCCTTGTCAAATTATTTCTTGTATATTTTGCATATATTTAAACAAATTTGCCATTTAAAATTTATGTAAATCGCACAATTAGTTTACATAAATTTATTAAGTAAAACACTTCTATACAAAAAAGAGGAGTTTTGCTATACTGGAACTATGCGGAAAACCCGCTCTGAAATTTGCCGATCGGAGGATTTTTCATGGATAAACAGACAAAAAAGAAAGCCGTCGTCTCTTTGGGACATGAGGCGCTCGGCTATACAACGCTGGAACAGTGGGACGCCGTCAAAACCACTGCCAAGGCTCTGGCCGATCTGGTGGAAGCCGACTATCAGCTCACCATCACGCACAGCAATGGCCGTCAGGTCAGTATGATCCACAAGGCCATGACGGAACTGCGGCGAATCTACATCGACTATACGCCGGCGCCTATGTGCGTCTGCTCCGCCATGAGTCAGGGCTATGTGGGATACGATATCCAGAACGCGCTCCGCGCGGAGCTCCTTGACCGCGGTATCGCGAAGACCATAAGCACCATCCTGACACAGGTTACGGTCGATCCTTACGATGAGGCCTTCTACAATCCCACAAAGGTGATCGGCCGCTATATGTCGGCTGAGGACGCGGAGGTTGAGAAAAAGAAAGGCAATTTTGTAAAGGAAGAACCCGGCAAAGGCTTCCGCCGTGTCGTGGCGGCGCCCAGCCCTATCAATATCGTGGAAATCGACGCGATCCGTACTCTGGCCGACGCTGACCAGATTGTCATCGCCTGCGGGGGAGGCGGCATTCCCGTCATTGAGCAGAATCACATCCTGAAGGGCGCGTCCGCCGTCATTGAAAAGGACGCCGTGGCCGGCAGACTGGCCGTGGAATTGCAGGCCGACGAGCTGATTATCCTGACCGGCGTCCCGCAGGTATATCGTAATTTCAACAAACCGGAACAGGAGCCGATCTCCTCTCTCACCGTCTCACAGGCGGAAACGCTGTGCGAGGACGGCCAGTTCGAGGAGGGCACGATGCTGCCTAAGATCGAAGCGGCGATCTCCTTCCTTAAGGACAATCCGAAGGGGCGGGTGCTGATCACCTCCCTGAAAGACGTGAAAGACGCCCTCAAGGGAAAGAGCGGTACGGTTATTTGCGCCTGATTTTACTGTCTTTTCCCTTGCTTTCCCCGAGGGTCATGAGAAGCGCCCCTATGATAATGCAGAAGTCGGAAATATTAAATACAATACGGCGGACCCGCTTATTTTTCACGGGAAAGCTGACATAGTCCACCACATAATTTCTAGTCAGCCGGTCATAGGTATTGCTGTACGCGCCGCCAAGCAAGAGGGCCAGTCCCGCTTTCAAAACCGTATTTCCGCGGAAACTGAACGTGCCGAGAAACACCACCGTCATAAAAAGCGTTAAAAGCAGAGACAGAAGCGCAACCGCTTTCTGTCTCTTTTTTCCCGCGTCAAGAAAAGCGCCTTTGTTGTGGTATCTTCTGATCAGAAGCCTTCCCTGACAGACAGGCTTTTCTTCCCCCATTTCCAAATGCTTTTCGATATAATTTTTCAACGACAGCTCTAGCAGGAAAATTCCCGCAGCCAAAGCCGCAAATATGATTACCGACATACGGTCTTCCTCCGATTTTTCCACTATTGTTCCCGTTTTTCAAAGGCTGTAATACAATAGACGCAGGCTTTCCTGCCTGCGTCTATTATAGCCGAACTACTCCCACAAGATCAATCAGAATTTTTGCGGGTAATCTGCGTGTGCTGCCTCCTGTAAGTGTCGTTGTCCTTCTGTTTCAGCTCGTTTTCCACCTGCGAAAGCTTCCTCTCCACTTCTCCGGTTTTCTTCTCATCCCCGGCGGCGGAACGAAGCTGCTGTTCGATCTGGCTTTTCTTCTCCTTCAACTCCCGAATCTCCCGATCGACCTGATCCGTATTCGCAACGTATTCCTCCTCGCCCTCTTCCGGATTCTCCCCGTTTGCTTTCAGCGGCTTCTTCCCGTCCTCATTCCCGGCTTTTTTCGGATCGTCATAAAAGATTTTTTTGTTTCCCTCCTCGTCCTGTCCTACATGATACAGGCCTGTCGGCTTTGCGCCGGACTTCTCGCTGCTGATGTACTCGTCCTGAGGCTGGGACGCTTTCGCCGGCTCTTTGGCGCTGTCCTTCTTATCCGCTGTCTTTGCGGTCTCCTTGGCGTTTTCCGCCGCCTTTGCCCTCTCCTCGCTCTGAGCCGCTTCCTTCTTCCGCATCGCCTCCTCTACATACTTGGCCGCGGAATGGTTCCCATTTCCGTTGATTTTCATGGACATACGATTTCCTCCTTACCTGTCGTATTTTCAGGCGGTGCAGTCCACAAACAGCCGCCCTCAATTACTCTTTCGACAGGAGAAGACGGCGCATCCATCCTTTTGCCGCGGAATGTCTTCTGAATGCCGTGGAATGTCTACGGCTGCCACAGCGCGCTTTCCGACTGCCGTTTCGCGCTTTCCGATGTCTGCGGAACGATCAGCAGTACATGAAGCAAAAAAACGGCTCCCTGTATTTTCACACTCACCGCGCCCTGATACTTTTCCGCCACCGCCCTGATATTCGACAGGCCCGTCCCCTCCTTCGGCAGACTCGTCCCCTGAAAACTATTTTCTATCTCCATAAGCAGGAAATCTCCCTGTATACGCCCCGCCACGCGGATATACCGTTCCATACCATCCTCCATCTTGTTACAGGCATGAATCGCATTATCCAGTGCATTGGATAAAATAATGCAGATATCAATATCCCGCAGTCCGCAGGGGCAGGGCAGAAGAAGCGAGCAGTCCGCGGCTATCCCCATGCTCTTCGCCGTTCCCAGCTTATTTCCCATCAAAATATCCACCACTGGATTGTTGGTGTTCACAGGAAAAGAAAGCTCCTGCGCCATCTCCTCCATATCTCCCACATAACGCATGGCCTCTTCCCACTTTCCTCCCTGTAGAAGCTTTTGCACCACGGAAATGTGGTTTTTGACATCATGGCGAAAGGAAGCTGTTCTCTCGTAGCGCGTCTTCGCCTCCTCCACGTATTGATTCAGGAAACGCTCCTGCTGTGCCAGAAGAGATACCTCCGTGCCGAGGCGCACGCTCTGCAGCGTTCTCCGGTAAGCGAACAGAATACAGAACAGACTCCCGATTCCCAAAAGCTGAATCGCCAGCATCTGATAGTGGTTCGTATATACCGTAATCCCGCCGCCGTCCGTGATATTTACCCCGTATATGATGGAGTTGATATACTCCTCCATAAAAAATATCATCAAAACAGGCGCCAGAATCATAAGCAGATACTGCCGCCTGATCCCTTCGCAGTGGGAAAAATACCGATATATCATATGACAGCAGAGACAGAACAACAGTAACGAAGCCAGCTCTCCCGACAGCATAAACGCATATCCGACCGTCCCGCCGTCAAAGGCGGGCAGCAGCGGATAGCAAACGCTCCACAGCGACTTTACAATCCCGTAGCAAAGCATCATCACCGTCGTCACCAGCACGGCATATAAGACCGCGGATTTCCAGCCGGTTCCTCCCTGCTGCCGCAGACGTCCGCCCCCAAATCCCCCTGTCGAAAACAAAATCCCGCTCGTCGCCAGTAAGCAAACGTAGGCCCCCATCTGAGCCATACCGCCGTTCGGAACAAAAAAGAGAATAACGGTACCGCACAACGCAAACAGGAAATACCGCCAAAAGGTCCCTTTCACATGCAAAAATTTATGAAAAAAAGCAAACCCTGACACCATCTGCACGATGCCGCTCCCCATCACATAGACATCCACCCACTCCATAGCTTCCATCCTCCGCCCTCCGTTTTGTCCGTCCTCATATATCTTCCATATATTGCAGGATGACCTGAGAAAAGGCGCCCATCCGCAGCCTTGAGACCGGTATCTGCCTGCCGCCCTCCATATACGCCGTCCCGTTTTTATAACTTTTCAGATATTGCAGGTTAATCAGATAACTTCTGTGACACCGGAAAAATTTGTCATTCAGTTTGGTCTCCAGATTTTCAATCCGGTCGTAATAATCAACCACCTCCGAAGTAACCAGATGCAGATAGATTTTCCTGTCGATAATTTCGCAAAAAACAATATCCGTCAGAGAAATAATACGGCTTTCATACCCTTTTTGGACAAGCAGGACAGCTTCGCCGGCATTTTGCAGGGAGTCAAAAAGACGCTCCATCATTCTATGGAACGCGTCCTCCTCCACCGGCTTTACCAGATAATCATAGGCCTGTACCTCAAAAGCCCGAAACACCAGTTCCTTCATAACGGTGATAAAAATCAAAAACCCCTGAAATTTGCGCTCCCGCAGTTTCCTTGCCGTCTCCATGCCGTCTATTCCGCTCATCTGAATATCCAGAAAAAGAATGTCTATCTTTTTATCGTACCGCAGCAGCTCTTCCCCGTCTGAAAACTGCAAAATGGAAACCTCCGTATTTTTTCCGCGAAAAAAATCAGAGGTCATTTTTCGGATATGATCGGACATGGGTTTTTCATCATCGCAAATGGCAATACGGATCACCTCGCCACCCCCCTGTATACATCATAAAACTGCGCGAGCTGCGCAGCCACAATTTTTTATCTTATCGGTTGTTTCTACTGTCAGAACGACTGATCTGCTGTGAAATGTTTTTGAAATGCCGTGAAATGTCGATTACTTATGAAACTCTCCTTTAACTGCATTAATGATACAAGCTCAACATCAAAGAAAGAGTTTCGCAGTCATCTACTTTAATGTATATATACGATACGCCACAAATGATAATCCACACAAATCATTTTTAAGAAGGATTGCACGTTAAACCGCGAAGCGCACTTCGTATCGCAGACACACTTGTCCTGCTCGTCCCCGTCTTCCTGCTGATCTCCGTTATTCTCGTTATCCTTCGAGGGCTGGTTGTCCGCGCCGCCGTTGTTCTCCGTATCGCCGCCCTGTTCCGTGCCATTGCCGTTATTCTCTGTGTCACCGTTATCTACAGTGCCGTCGTCTGCGATGCATCGCCCTCTTCCGCCAATACAAAAGCGTGGCTCTGTCCCGCCAGTAAGGCCACGGTCAACGCCACCGCTATTCTTCTGTATACCCTGTTTTTTCTCTTTTTCATCTTGTTTTCCCCTCTGACAAGTCCTCTACTCTGATTTTTCTTTCCTCATTATACAGTAATTCTCAACAACTTATCAATAGCTTTCTGACATAATAACCTTCGGGCCTTTTCAAACTTTTCAACACTGAAGGCTGAAATGAAAAGTTTATTGGTTACGGTCTTGACAGAACAAATCGCGTCCATTATAATGAATCCAAAGCATAACAATTTCTAGACAAAAACAGTATGTCATATCAAACATTCTAACATTCGGAAAATCTATGCTTTTAAATCAAACACAACAAATTTAAAAGCAGGAGATTTTGCGAGGTACAGTTTTAGATTGCTCAGGTAATCAGTCCATGGTATTTTCTCCTGCGGACAAGGAGGAAACATGGAGAAGTTTTCATTGAAGGCAGACTTTGTGGTAAAAGAGCTTTTTGCCCACGAACCTGTCAGGAAGCAGTTTTTGAGCGATGTCCTGAGGATTCCAGTGGCACAGATCAAGTCGGTGCGGCTTGCAAATCCTTTTCTGAGGAAGCTGTTACGGCGGCAGAAGCAGGGGATACTGGACGTTGTAATGGTGTTAAACGACGGAACAAAGGTTGACGTCGAGATGCAGGTGGACGCTCAAAAGCATTGGACGAAGAGAAGCTTATATTATCTTGGAAAAATGTATACGGACGATCTGATGATCGGGGAAAACTACAGCAAACTGCGCCGGTGCGTCAGTATCAGCCTCTTAGATTTCATACTGTTTCCGGCGAAGCAAACGTATCACAATATTTATCGTCTTCGGGATGAAGCGGGCAGGGAGCTTACAGACCTGTGGGAGGTACATATCATAGAACTTGGCAAGGAACTGACGGGAAGCGCTGTGGATGATTGGATTCGCTTGTTTAATGCGAAAAGTCAGGAGGAAGCGGATATGATTGCGATCAAAAATGAAAATATGAGGGAAGCGGTCGAGGTTGTGAGGGAAATGGGACTGATAAGGACAATGCGGTGGATTTATGACGACTACTGGAAAGCAAAGAGAGACCGTTGGGCTCGGGATGAGTATGTACGGGATGAGGGAATTGCGATTGGATTAAAAAAAGGAAGGGTTGAAGACATTCTACGCTTATTGGAAAGCAAGGAAGCAAAAGAGGCGGTAACGGAACGACTCGCTGAAAGAATAAGAAGCGAAGAGGATGAAGAAACATTAAAAAGATGGCTCCTGTCAGCCGCAAAAGCGGAGTCAGTAAAGCAGTTCATGGAACTGGAAAGGTTTGATAAATAAGAGAAGGCTCCCTCACCTCCCAAACTGCGCAAGCACCCGAAACGTCCTTCTTACGGTAATCCAGAGAGGACGGGGCACGCCGTTTTTCTTGAGGGCCTGATATCCCTCTTTAAAAGATACCAGATAATTGCCCAGCCCCGCATTGCTGGTGCCGCCGTAAAACATGGCCACCAGAACCTCCGGCACATAGGCCAGCGTATTTTCCTCATCCTTCAAAAAGCGCACCATAAACTCATAGTCCGCCGCGCAGTGATAGGCGGTATCATAAGAACCGTATTTCTCATACACTGCCCGCCGCAAAAAAAGGGTCGGATGCCCGGGCATCCAGCCCTCCGCTATTCTTCCCTGTCCCATATGCCACTGTCTGACAATCCGCTCTCCCTCCACATAGACCAGATCCGAATGCGCGCCGACACAGTGCGGGCCGCCGTTTTCCAGCGCGGACACCAGCCTGCTCACCGCATATGGTTTACATAATTTATCGTTGCATACCGCAAGCACTTCCCCCGTACTCATGCGATAAGCCTTGTTCATGGCGTCATAGAGCCCTTTGTCCGGCTCTGACACCCATCGCACGGAAAACCCCGGCCTGTCCTCCATCCTCGCGGCAAACTGCCGGATCAGTTCCACTGTGCCGTCAGTGGAACCGCCGTCCACAATCACCGTCTCGATCTCCCCGTAATCCTGCTCTTCAATGCTGGCAAGTGTAACGGGAAGGCTCTCCTTCACATTATAGACCGTCACTAATAACGAAACCTTCATAGCGCTTCTTTCCTATTCCTCATCAGCCCTCGCCCATGACAGGGCCTCCTCCAGACTGTCCGCACCTAAAATATTCAACATGAAATCCGTATATTCCCCGGAACGCTCCGTATCGATATCCCGGAAAACCTCCTTAATATATTTCGGAGAGTGGTCATACTCATATATGCCGAAGGCCATCCCCGCCATCACTTCCTCCGGCGCATCCGTCTGCCGGTTCATGAGAAAGGCGTCCACATAAGGATTGTCCTCCACGATATGATAACAGTAGGCAAAGGCCGCTGCCTGTAATCTCTCCCCGGAACCTGAGGTAAATCCCAGCTCCGTGATGGTGACGCTGCGCACCTCTTTGCTGCGGTCCAGATACTCCTCCTCTGAAAGCATATCCGTCAGCACGTTCAAATTCATGATAGAAAGATGGGAAGCGTCCCTTGTCTTATCATACTCCTGCGACCAGTAATTGACCCGGGTAAGAGGCTCCGGGTAGGGATGAATCGCAATGCCCCAATCATAGTTTCCATGCTGCAAGGCCGCCTCATTAAAGGCTTCCAGAATATCCCTGCCATTGAAAAAGCTGTCGTCATCCCCCTCGTTGCTGTTCCATGCATGGTCAATGCTGAAATATACCCGCGCATTTGCATAATGGCTTTTCACCGCCTGATAGAAGATACGGAAGGATTTCTCGAACTCTCTTGCATAGTGATACACGTCCTTCGTGTCCATATAATTCCAGACCCGGTTCTGGTTGATCTCATTGGCGATCACCCAGCTGTGCACCATGCCGTGTTCTCCGTCGGAGTAGCGCTGTGCCAGAAAGGAAGCCACAGCCTCCAGCGTTTTTGTCCCATCGGGCTGCGACGCGTTAAACATATAATAATATGCGCCGCTCTCCTGATTCCTGGCCTCCGGATGAATCAACTCCGGGAACGCCTCGTTCCAGTCATTCAAAACCACGGCCGTGGCAGTCATTCCGTGATCCGAAAGATAGGTAAACAGGCCGTCATAACCGTTAATTGCCGCCCCGTTAAATGCATAATTTTTCCCCTGGTAAGTATAGGTGATCGTAGGGAAAGTCTGATCCGTCGTCTCCCCCATGATATGGGAAAGCGGAATATTGTAGATGGTATGTTTGACATTTAAGTCCGTCAGCTCCGGTGTGCCAACCATGGTCGGATCCAGAAGGAGACCCTTTTTGGAACCAAGCTCCGGATAGGGATCCTGATTCCCGGCAAGCGCCTCCGGGTTTAACAGATACACGCCCTGCCCAATCTGTATGTAGCTTCCGTCCACCCGAAGGGCCGGAATAAACCGTTTGAATAGGTAGTCATCCTGATAGGGAAAATCAGTCTCCCAATCCCTGTCCTTTTGCCCTCTCGTAACGGGCTCTCTCTTAAGCGCGTCCGTATCCGCCTCCCAGCTGTCCGCCTGGAACAAATACAAATAGGCGTCGTCGCTGCCGGGGATCAGCGGCATATCCAGCGAATACCGGAGTTTTTTCTGCTCTGCGTCATAAAGTAAGGACACATTCACAGCATAATCTGACAGCTCGTCCGCCGATAAGTTCGTCTCTCCCGCCGTAAGCTCTGCCAGTCCCATATCCTTCTGCCCTGCTGCCGTATCTTTCGCCGCATCCTCTAAAACCGGCGCATCGACGGGCTGCGTTTCCTCCCCGCATCCGCCAAGCAGCGCCGCTGCAATCCCAATGCCCAAAAGCAGGAGACGACCGGGATGTATCATACTCTTCTCTTTCTTATACACACCCAAACCTCCTGCGATCATTCAAAATTTACCGTAACGGCGACCGAAGGCGGCGCGCTGATATCGTCTGACACTGCCCTGTCGCCTCTTTTCATCTGCTTATAAATCTCAAAAAAGAGGGTGGTCGACACCTCCTTAAAGCGCCACTCCGTATCCACCACCGGAATCGCCGCGCATCCTTCCTCCACGCCGTAGCGCTTCACCTGCCCGGCTTCCGCCTCGCTCCATCCGCGGTCCGCATAAAAGCTGTCCAGCGTGTCCGTCACGGCGGTATTGATATTTTTGACCGCACTTGTCAAAAATCGGTCGGAAACCCGCGCCTGATCCACGTCTGCGCCGATGAGCAGGCCATCCTGATTCTCCGCCGCCTCCAGCACGGACTCATAAATTCCGCCGCCGCAGGCAAAAATAACCTGCGTACCGCTTTCATACCAGCCGTCCGCTTTCTCACGCACCGCGATATCCGGTAAAAAAGTACCCGCATACCAATATTTGACAACCACATCGTCGAGGGACAAATCCTTGGCCGCCGCATCAATCCCCTGCAAATAGCCATATCCGTACCGCATCACGGCGGGTTCTTCCTTGCCGCCCACGAATCCCAGATTCCGATATCCTTCCCATACCGCCATATAACCGGCCAAATATCCTGCCTGCTCCTCATGAAAAAGGACGCAGTGCACATTCGGCGCGATAGAAAGCTCCTCTCCCTCCGCGCTGTGTGGCACGCTGTCTATCAACAGAAAGGAAGTCTGGGGACAGCTCTCCTGCATGTCGCCCACCGTCTGTCCAAACGTGTCACCGACGCAGACAATAATCCCTGCGTTTTCCTGCACGGACCTTTCGACCAGCTTCCGATAGCTCTCCAGATCATCCGGATTGGCATTATAATAGGAGAAGGACTTGCCTGCCCCCAAAGCGTACATGCGCACGCCGTTGTAGACAGCTTCATTGTAACCGCCGTCCTCCACGGGGCCATCCGTCAGCAGGACAATCTCTCCTCCCGTCTCCCTGTAATCTCCATAGGGATCCTCAAACATTTTCTGCAACGACTCCTCCCAGGAAGTCGTGTCCATGCCGGATTCCTCTCCATCCTCCGGCTCCTGCCCTGCCCCGTCCGCTGTCTCGCCGGCGGATACCACCGTCCCGTCCGCGGCCAGACCGCATCCTGTCAATATATAAGTTAAAATCAGCCCGGCCAGACCGAGCCTTATTCTCTTCATTGTCACTATATCCGCCTTCCCAAGTTGATGTTGCATTTTTCGCACACTTACACCTTACCACAAGCGGGCGGAATCATCAAGTTGTCTCTACAGCCTGGCCAGCGTCTCAAACGTCCCGTTGATGTTAATCCGCCCATATCCCCACTGTCTGTCGGGATACACCACATTGTCCGGGCGGTCCGCCCCCTGAATCAGATAGCTCTTGGTGCCCCTGCTGTCCACCGCATAGGCATTTCCGTCAACCACGGCCCACTCCAAAAACTGGGCCACACAGCCGGCCGCCAGAGCGGCCGCCATACAGGAACCGTCTGTATCACCCAGAGCCGTTGACACGCCCACACCGGGCGCCGCCAAATCCGGCTTGATAGAACCGTTCCTGGTGAAGCCTCTGCCGGAGGGAGCGTACCAACTGTCCGTATAGCTGTTGTAGGCCGATATGGTGATCACCTGAGACGCGTTGGCCGGCTCCGTCAGCGTCACATCGGGACTGGGCGTGAGAAACGTTACGCTTCCCTCCAAAAATGCCTCGATCGGCAGCCACATATGATACAGCCCCTTGCCCCGCATTCTTCTTGCCGAGGACGTCACCGACACCGTCCAGATCCCGGGCGTAGGATCGGCAAAGCGAATGAAAATCATGGGATCGCCGCTGTCTTTATCCACCACAACAGAGCTGATCTGTATTTTTGTCCTCTCAAAAATAAAATTGATTCTCCTGTCTATCCCGTTTCGAAAATCAATGACCGGCGTCACCTCCCCGCCGGGAGAGCGTATGGCTATCGAATAAACGTCCGGCAGACTTCCCCAGAGCTCCGCACAGAATCCCCTCATCGGCTTTTCCACACGGATTTCCACGTTGCTCGGCATGGAATGTTCATAGTGGTGTTCCTTGTCTCCCTCGTTGCCGCCTCCCACCACCACCGCCCGGCTCCTGCGGCCCGCTACGGTATTCAGGTAGGAATCCAGCGCGGAAGTGCCGTCATGGCTGCCCATATTCGTGCCGAGTCCGAGGACAATCACCACTGGCCTCTCGAAAGCGACCGCCATCTGCTGCAAATATTTCACAGCCTCCATAATGTCATTCTCCTGAAACGCCACTGCCTGATCGTCGATCAGATAGTAATCGCGCAGATACTCCTTCGCCCCTTTCAGCTTCACCACCGCGATATCCGCAAGTGGCGCCGCGCCCCGAAAATTGAGGCCCTGATTTAACAGGCTTCCCGCCGCCGCGGAGGCTATCCTTGTACCATGGCCGATCACATCGGTGGTGGGTACGATTTCCGCCGGGTTCTCAGAGGCAAGAGCGTTGTCGATATCCGCCCGCCGATACTCCGTTCCATATTGAAATCCAGCCGGAGGTTCCCCCGTCTGTATGGTCTGGTCCCAAATCGACACAATGCGGGTGCTCCCGTCCTCCCGCCTGAAAACATCCTCCTGATAACGGATTCCCGTGTCGATAAAGCCCATGATAACGCCGCTTCCCTGTAAGGCAAGCGGCGGATTTTGTACCCGTATGTTTCCCATAGCCGACAGTGGCGAAGCGTCAAACGTCTCTTCTCCCACCTGCATCAGCCCGTACAGCTTGGGAATGGTGGAATAGCCGTAATATCCGATGGACACAGGCGCCACCTGACTCCGCCTGACATTGGCTACGCTATATCCGGCATCAATTTCATGATAGCAGTACTCTACATCCGCACTGCCTAAAATATCCTCTATCACATCATAATCTACAATGATATCCAAAAAATCATTTGACAAAATCATTTCCTGACATGTCACGCGCAAGCACCGCCCTGTCGCTCCTTACCGTATTTTATGCATCGGCGGCGGTTATGTCACTGTGCGGCTCGTCAGAACAGGTGATTTTTCCTGTCTCATCCGCCTGCCGGCTGCTGCACTACTTTCAGGCGGTCCGGGTGCTCCGCGCTTTTGCTTCGGATATCAATAATCGGTCCGCCCGTCCCCTCGATGTACTCTCTGGTAATCGTCACGCGGCCAATGTTATCGTCCTTCGGCACCTCATACATAATATCCAGCATGAACTCCTCGATAATCGCCCGCAGGGCTCTTGCTCCGGTTTCCTTCTCCATAGCCTTATCCGCAATCGCCTGAAGAGCTCCCTCATCGAAGAGCAATTCCACCTCGTCCAGCTCTAACAGTTTCTGGTACTGTTTGAGGATGGCGTTTCTGGGCTTACTCAAAATTTCGATCATCATATCGCGGCTTAAGCCCTCCAGCGTAAAGATCACCGGCAGGCGGCCGATAAACTCGGGAATCATACCGAACTTTCTGATATCCTCCACCGTCACTCTACTCAGAATGTTCTTCTCCTTGTCATACTTATCCTTAAGCTCCGCGTTGTAGCCAATGGAAGTCTTCTTGTTGAGCCTCTGCTTGATGATCTCATCCAAATCGGGAAACGCGCCGCCGCAGATAAACAGGATATTTCTGGTGTTCACCGTCGCAAGGGGCACCATTGCGTTTTTGGAGTTCGCGCCCACAGGCACCTCCACCTCCGCCCCTTCCAAGAGCTTTAACATCCCCTGCTGAACGGACTCGCCGCTCACGTCTCTGGCGTTGGTATTCTTTTTCTTCGCAATCTTGTCAATCTCATCAATAAAAATAATACCGCGCTCTGCCCGCTCCACATCGTTGTCCGCAGCCGCCAGCAGCTTCGAGACCACGCTCTCTATATCATCGCCGATGTAGCCGGCCTCTGTCAGGGAAGTGGCGTCCGCAATGGCAAGCGGCACATCCAGGAGCTTGGCAAGGGTTTTGACCAGATAGGTTTTGCCACAGCCTGTTGGGCCGATCATGAGCATATTGGACTTCTCTATCTCAATCTCATCCATGGTGCCGGTAGCCACCCTCTTATAGTGATTGTAGACTGCCACGGACATCACCTTCTTGGCGTGTTCCTGTCCCACCACATACTCGTCCAGCTTCTGTTTGATCTTATGAGGCGGCAGGATATCCCTGATATCAATCTCAGCCGCGGCTTTTTTCTTTTTCTTCGGTTTCTGCTTATTCGGGATTCCGCCGTCTCCCTTCAGGTCCGCCAAATTGACGAAGCTGATATTGGGAAAGCCCTTTCCGCTGTTGAGCTCGCTCATGTCCGGCGTGTTCAAAAGCCCCTGATAATCAAACTGGCTGACCGTATCCATCGTCTTGTGCATACAATCGTCGCAGACGCAGATATGATTGGGAAGCCTGAACATTTTCCCGGCCTTGCTCTCAGGTCTGCGGCAGATAAAGCAGACGTCTTCATATTCACTGCCGGAGTCGTCGTTTTTCTTTTCCTCCGTATCGGGCTTTTTCTGCTCCTCCAGCTCTGTCTCTTCGTGCCTGTCCTCTTTGTGGTCGTCCATAAGATTCCTCCCCAATCGCTTTTTCTCTGCGCCTATTATATCATAAATAAAATATTCATTGTATAAAATCTTTATGAAGAAGACTGCATTCTCCGCGGAAAATGCAGTCCTTTTCTTGTTTATCATATATAACGCGTGCTATTTATTTACTCGCCCGCTTTGTTTCCCAAGGTCAGATGCAGGGTGGCTTCCTCATATCCTGCCACCGTCATAGTCATAACCTTCACTTCCACGGTATCGCCTTTAGCGTAGAACTCCAGCTCCTTCTGCAGCTCCTCCATAGAAGAGATCCTGTCGCCGCCAAACTCTGTGATAATATCGCCCTGCTTTAAGCCCGCCGCGGAGGCCGCCGTGTTCTCAAATACCTGCGCCACATACACGCCCTCCGGCATGCCGTAGGACTGGGACACCTCCTGGGTGACGCTGATGCCGGAAATACCCAGATACCCCCGCTCTTCCTCGGCAACCTTGCTCTTCGTCTCCTTGAGCATCAGCTCCGCAATAATCGGGCTTGCAGACGAAATGGGGATCGCATAACCCATACCCTCCACGGCGCTGCCGCCGATCTTATTGGAATTGATACCGATTACTTCGCCCTTAATGTTGAGCAGAGCGCCGCCGGAATTGCCGGGATTGATGGCCGCATCCGTCTGTATAAAGGTGCCCTCCACGTCGTCACCGCCGTATCCATACCCTGACGACAGGCTGATACTTCTGTCGAGGGCGCTGATCACACCTGTGGTTACGGATTGGCCGTAGCCCAGAGAATTACCGATGGCAATGGCCGGCTCGCCCACCGTCAGCTCGTCGGAATCGCCCAGCGTTGCCACCTGAATGGAATCCAAAGTCGTGGACGACAGCTCCGTAAGCGGCACTGCGATCACAGCCAGATCCATCTTGGAATCCTGTCCCTTGATAAAGGCCTCCGCCTCGCTGCCCTCGTTAAACTGCACCGTCAGCTTATCCGTATCCGCCACCACATGATGATTGGTGACAATCAAAAGCTCCGTGTCATTTTCTCCCACAATGATGCCGGACCCGCTGGCGTCCGCCTCACTGCTCATACGCTGTCCATAGAAGGACATGGTCTCCGTGTAGTGGTTGTTCACCGCAACGATGGAAGGCATCACATTCTTCACAACATCCGTCACGTCGGTCACCACCGTCGTGGCTGTCTCCGACTGTTTGATCATGGGTTCGCTTTTTTGTGCTGCGGAAGTTTCTGTAATCCCTGCTGCCCCCGAGGCATCCTCTGTCTCCTGTAAAACCTTCGTCTGGTTCCGGTCAAGCATTCCCGAAGCCGACTCCACAATAAAAAGTCCCAGTCCCGCAAAGAGTCCGAAGAACAATCCCAGCGACACGGCTACAAGCGCTTTCTTGAAATAGCCGCCCTGCCGCTTCGCCTTCTTTTCTTTCTTCTGCTCTGGCTGCGGATAGCCTCCCGCATAGGCGCCGCCATATTGATAACTTCCCGCGCTCTGATAAGAACGGTAATCGATTCCCGGCTGCCCCGCCGCGCTGTTTTGCGAAGTTCCTGTCTGCTGCGCACCTGAATTGTCAGTGTATCTGTTTGGATAGTTGTTTGGGTAATTGTTATCGTACATAATCTCGCTTCCTTTCATAAATCTTACAGGACTTTCGTCCCTCTGCTTTATTGCCCCTCGCTGATTATGTCCTTAGTATATCTGCTGTTTGTGTTTAAATTGTGATCAAATTATTTAAAAAATGTGTTTTTTCACTCGACCGTCACCGACTTCGCCAGATTTCTCGGCTTATCCACATCACATCCTTTGCCAACGGACACATAATACCCGAAAAGCTGCAAGGGTATGATCGCCAGCGAATTGGCAAAATAAGGATTTGTCTCGGGAATATAGATCACATAATCCGCCGCCTTTTCAATCTCCTTATTTTCCTCGCAGGTCACCGCCAGCACAAAGGCGCCTCTCGCCT
This sequence comes from Lachnospiraceae bacterium UBA7202, assembly GCA_002490705.1. GTDB lineage: Bacteria > Bacillota > Clostridia > Lachnospirales > Lachnospiraceae > UBA3282. The sequence continues at coordinate 22,474 of DKUO01000025.1, read as the reverse complement.
TCACTTCCACCATATTGCTGATCGTCTTGGCATAGAGCGCAGGCTGGGTAGAAACCGCCGCCACTAACGTCCCCTCCTCGATCAGGGAGATCGTGCCGTGTTTCAGCTCGCCCGCCGCATAGGCTTCCGAGTGGATATAGGAAATCTCTTTTAACTTCAAAGAGCCCTCCAGAGAGATCGCATAATCGATTCCCCTGCCGATAAAGAACACATCTTTCGCTCCGATATAGCGGTTTGCAAATCTCTGAATTTTATTCTTATTGTTGAGCAGAAGTTCAATCTGATCCGGCAGACACCGCAGGTCCGCCAAAAGTGACGCATATGTCACATCATCAATCTTTCCCCGCACCCTGCCGAATTTCACGGCCAGCAGATAGAGCGCAATCAGCTGCGCGCTGTAAGCCTTCGTGGTCGCAACGGCAATCTCCGGGCCAGCCCATGTGTACATCACATTGTCCGCCTCTCTGGCGATGGAGCTTCCCACCACATTGACGATGCCCAGTACCGGAAAGCCCCTCTTCTTGGACTCCCGAAGCGCCGCAAGGGTATCCGCCGTCTCCCCGGACTGGCTGATCACCACCACCATGGCTCCCTCCTCCAAAATCGGGTCGCGGTAACGGAACTCAGACGCCAGATCCACCTCCACCGGAATGCGTGCCAGCCCCTCTATCACATATTTGCCCGTAACACCCGCGTGATAGGCAGAGCCGCAGGCCACAATATGAATCTTCTTCACCGCCCGCATTTCATCATCGCTCATGCCGAGCTCATCAATGACAATATCGTCATTTTTCAGTCTTGGCAGAAGCGTATCCGTCACAGTCTTTGGCTGTTCATACATCTCCTTTAACATGAAATGCTCATACCCGGCTTTTTCAGCCGCGCTTGCATCCCATTCAATAAAGACCGGTTCTTTTTTCGTTTCTTCCTCATCCACCGTATAAAAGTGCATGTGATCCGCCCGCAGGCGCACCACTTCCTGATTGTCCACATAATATACCTTTCTGGTATATTTCAGGATCGCGGGCACATCGGAAGCGATAAAACAGCCGTCCTCATTTTGTCCAACGATGAGGGGAGAATCCTTTCTGGCCGCAAAAATCTGATCGGGGCAGTCCGCAAAAAGAATACCCAGCGCATAAGAGCCCTCCACACGGTGCAGCACTTTGGTGATCGCCTCCAAAGGATTTCCCTTGTAATAGTAGTCCAAAAGGTGCGCCACAACCTCCGTATCCGTCTCCGACACAAATTTGTAACCGCGCTCCATCAGCATTTTGCGAAGCTGCAAATAGTTCTCTATGATCCCGTTATGTACCACGGTAATCGTCTCCGCCTCATTAAAATGAGGATGTGCATTGCTGTCGCTCGGCACGCCGTGAGTGGCCCAACGGGTATGTCCGATCCCGCAAAGTCCCGGCATCGTCTCTCCGCCGTGGGTCAGATTCTCCAAAACCTTAAGCCGCCCCACCGATTTGGTGATATTGACCTTTCCCGTCTCATCTATGACAGCCATCCCCGCCGAATCGTACCCGCGGTACTCCAGCTTGGCCAAGCCATCCAAAATAATAGGCGCCGCCTGTTTTTTCCCGATATATCCTACAATTCCACACATACGCTCCCTCTTTCCGGAACGTTACACGTAACGTCCCTGCATCAATTTATGATCCTCATTTCTTACACGCTGCCCTGACTCCAGTATTCTTTATTGGAAGACATGGCCACCACCAGGAATTTCGGCAGGAAGCGATACCGTTTCCCGCACAGATACCCCGCGTACTTAAAACCGCTCTGTAAAATAACATGCGGTATTTTTCTTCCCATTCCCTCTTTTTTCAGATGATCCACCATGTTCTTCACAAGACGGATTCCTTCTGATTCCGACGGGTACGCCCCAAACACCTCCGGGTGATCCGCCTGTGACACGCCCAGATCAAAATTCCGGTGAAACTGCTGCCTGTAAGTATAATGATGGGAATGATACACCTGCGCTCCCGCCGTATAGGCTATGCCAAACCCCTCTTCCACCGCCTTGGCGGCATAAAGCATATCCTCGTTGAATATAGCCCTGTCTACGAACCCGCCGAGGGCGTCAAACACCTTCCGTTTATAGGCCGCACAGACGTTAGAGCAAAAAAAGGTTTTGATTCCCAGCTCAGACAAATCGGCCTTCGTCTTGACTCTCGACTCTTCGGGATAGTTAAAACCTCTCGTATAGCGCTCAATCTCGCTGCTCTCACTGTCCGGCAGCTGTCTCGCATAAGCCACAGCCGTCTTCTCGCCATCAAGCCCCGCAAGCAGCCGCTCTATCAAAAATACATCCGCGGGAATGGCGTCCTGCGTCATCATAACAAATACATCGGCCTGCGAAAGCTTCACACCCTGATTTCTGGTGTGTCCATGGTCAAACTCCCTCTTTGACAAATGCTTTACTGTTATATTATGATATTTTCTTTCCAGAGTAGTACCGTAAAGCAGCCGGTCAAGATATTTCTGTTCTGTATTCATGATGATAATCTGATTTACGGGTACTGTCTGTGTCTCCAGCATATCCACCAGCGTCAAAAACCCGCGATCCGGCTTATAGACGGGAATGATCACATCCACTGTCTCCATGCGTGCGTCCTCCGTCCGCTTGCTCTTTATAAAAAGACAGGGGCCTGCAAGGCAAGCCCCTCTGCTTTTATTTGTTTAAATATCCGTTTGTTTCCTCGTAGATCTTCTCGCTGCATTCCTTCACGGTAGAGGACGGCTCGTAGTCATCCACTCCATACAGGAACTTATGCAGCCATTTGACATTGTCTTCCAAACTCAAAGGAATGACACAGGAACCCTTGGAGCCGATCGTGCCCGTCTCCCTCATACCCTCCTGCGGGAATCCGGAATGATCCGTAATAGAATATTTATTTACATTGCCAAGCATATCTACAATCTCTGAGAGATCCAGAGAAGTGTACACCTCATCGAATACATTGTTCGCCGTCTCTGTCAATGTGGTTAAATTCGCTTTCTTCGCCTGATCGGCCACCGCCAGAAGCACCTCTCTCTGTCTCTCGGCACGCTTAAAGTCGTCTCCCGCGGTGTAACGGATTCGGCAGTAACCGGTAGCCTGTAAGCCGTCCAGCAGCTGATAGCCGGTATTCTGCACCGGGGTGTAAGATCTCTTCAAATCCTCCGCGATACACAGCTGGTAGTTATTCAGATGGCTGATCTCCGAGTCGTCCACGTCGATCATGACGCCGCCAAGCGCGTCGATCGAATCTGTCAGGCCCGCAAATCCCACCGTGACAAAGTCGGTGATATCCATATCCAGATTCATATTCAGCATATTGATGGCCTGTTTCGGACCGCCCTTCGCGTAAGCCGCGTTACATTTATTATAAGTATCGTTGCTCAGGTTCAGGTAGGTGTCTCGATAAACGGAAACCAGCTTACACTCTCCCGTCTCCTCATTGATCGAAGCGATCATGATCGTATCGCTTCGAGTATTCTTCGTCAACGCGCCCGTGGTGGAGTCCACGCCGAACAACGCGATATTCCGGTACGTCTTCCCCTGCGCCTCCTGTGCCTCCTGCGCCTCCAGCACGGTATCGTTAATAATGATATCGTTCTCCTCGATCTCCATCTTTCCGGTTTTTGTTCCGGTGAGAACCGCATAGAGCACTACAATCGCAATCAGCAGAACAATAACCTCAGCGACAAAAAGAATGATGCGCCTGCGCTGCTTTCTGGCCTGCGCTCTCTTGTTCGCCTTTTTCTTACCCGAGCTCTTCTTTCCAGAAGAGCTGCCGCTCTTTCCCGAAGATTTCTTTCTGGGCCTTACCTCATCCTCATCATATTCATCCGTATATCTCTTAGCCATACTCTGTACTCCCTGTTTCTCATACTTTGTTTCTCATTTTGTCATATCTTGTCTGATAAAGCAAGCTTTTGTGGCCGCTCTTATAAGATTATACTACATCTTGATATAATTGCAATATAATTCCCGTTTCTTCCGAAAGTCTTTCACAATTCTTAAGATTTTAGTATTTCTCTTAATAGGCATTTTTATTGATAAATCCCTTGAAAATTGTGAGAAACATAATTTTGATATCAAAGGACATGGTCCAGTTTTCAATATAAAAAATGTCAAATTCAATCCGCTTTTTTATGGAAGTGTCTCCCCGGTAGCCATTGATCTGCGCCCAGCCCGTAAGCCCCGGCCGAACCTGATGCTTCACCATATAGCGGGGAATTTCCTCCTTAAACTGCTCCACAAACTGAGGTCTCTCGGGCCTGGGACCCACCACGCTCATATCCCCCTTTAAGATATTGAAAAGCTGCGGCAGCTCGTCGATACTTGTCTTTCTTAAAAATTTCCCCACCTTGGTGACTCTGGGATCATCCTTCGTGGTCCACCCCTTCTCCTCGGCCGAGGGCATCTGCACCTTCATGGTGCGGAATTTGTACATCCGAAACGGCTTATTGTGGAGTCCGATCCGCTCCTGCTTAAAAATTACCGGGCCGCGGGAAGTACAGCCCACGGCAATGGCGGCCGCCAGCATCACAGGCGACGACACCACCAGTCCCACCAGCGACACCACAATGTCAACCAGCCGCTTCATACACCAGTTCAGGGTGTTGGTGAGCGGCACATAACGGATATTGATCACCGGCAGCCCCATCAGGTCTTCCGTGTAAGGGCGGCTCGGGAAAAGACTGTTATAATCCGGTATGAACTTGGTGTGCACGCCGGACTTCTCGCACAAATCCACGATATGTTCCAAATGGTCGTAATCCTGCAAAGACAGCGTAATCGCTATCTCATCTAATTTATTCTGGGGCAGAATATAAAGAAGGTTTTCTATGGTGCCGAGCACCTTAACCCCCTTGTAGAGCGTACCGGCAGGCACATGATCGTCCAAAATGCCCCGCACCACATAGCCCCACTGAGGATTCGTGTTAATACGCTTGATATACTCCTCCGCCGCGCGGGAATACCCCACCAGCAGAATGTATTTTAAATTGTAGCCTTTTTCACGGAAATACTGCAAAAGAGCGCGGATCAGAGAACGGCCCAGTGTGGTCAGGATAATATTGATTCCGTAAAACATGGCCATCATGGTACGGGAGAAATGGATCTGCGCGATCATATACCAGCCGGCCATCATCAATACCATGCCTACCGTGTTGGCCTGAAAGATATTCAGAATTTCGTAGCGGTGGACTGTGGCCCGTTTCGGCGTATACAGATTAAATGCATAATAAAGGACGAGATACCCCGGCACAATCAGATAGAGCATCTCAAAATAAGTGCGCATGGAATACGCACCGACATTGGGGTCGATGTCTGAAAAAGGACTGGCAAACTTCAGATACCATGCCAGCATATAGGACGCCGCAATGATGATGGCATCCAACAAAACATGCAGTCTGTTAAAATATTTCTGGTTGTCTTTTATCATAATCTATTCATACTCACATCTGTACTCGTGGGCCCGCGTTTTATGCGTTTTTTTCTGATTTCACCAAATAATTGCATCTTACCAATAGTCTATGCAATAATTATGCTTATTTTACAATAATCGGGCGGAAAAAACAACCATATCTTACAAAATGTACAATTTATGGTATCTACAAATAAAACCGATACCATATATTGCGCCACAATTCCCATTGTATGCGCGCATAGACAGGCAGTCGTTTCCACGCAAACCGCACCTGCCTCCTTCGTCCCTCCGCCGAACGGCACAGGCGCAGACCTTCCGCCGTTCCTTTAAGCCAGCTTCCGCCCAGCCCTTTTTTCAGGAAAAAAAGCTGTTTGATGAGAAAACCGGCCAGAAGAAAGGGCAGATTCAACAGAAGCTGTGCGGGCGGCATATTCTTATAGGCCAGATACACGCTGTTTCTGGCCGTCTGCTTTGCCTTAAACGCGTTATAGCGGGAACCGGAGGAGGCGCTGCCCGCATGACCCACCACCGCCTCGGGCACATAGAGATTCCGGTATCCGTACAGGCGGGCCCGGTATCCCAGATCCACATCTTCCAAATAGGCAAAGTGGTTCTCGTCCAACAGCCCGATCCGTTCCAAAACCTGTCTCCGGTAGATGCAGGCGCCGCCGCAGGCGGAAAAAATCTCTCTTGGGCCGTCATAGTTTTCTCTGAGCTTGTCCCTTCCGGCCGCAAAGGCCCAGCCCAGCGCACAGTAATAGTCCCCTGCGTCGTCGATCCGTTCGGGACGGCGCAGATTCACCATCCGGGCCGCTCCGGAAAAAGCCCGGCTGTCGCTGTCCATCGCTTTCTCCAGCGCCCTCACAAATCCCGGCTCCACCACCGTATCGTTGTTTAGTAAAATAACATACGTTGTTTTGCTCGCCTCCATGCCTCTGTTGGCCGCTTTGCAGAAACCGTAATTCCGGTCCATGGCAATCAGCTTGACTTCCGGGAACTTTTCCCGCACCAGTTCAAGACTCCCGTCCGTGGAACCGTTGTCCACCAGTATCACCCGGGCCGGCTCATCCCGCAGGGAGGTGAGACAGTTTTCCACATACGCTATTCCGTTGTAGTTTGGGATAACCACCGTAGATCTGATTTCACTCATAGCTGTCTCCGTTTTTCCGCCTCACAGCTGAAGGACGGATTCCATACCACCAGATAACCGGTCCTTCGCACCGCCGTTCCGAGCGCCATACTCAATTTCCGATATCCGGCTTCATCGCAGGACAGTCCCTCCACATCCGCAATGCGGATCTCTCTCTTCCTGCCGTTCTCCTTCACAGTCAGGCTTCTCTCCCGATAGGGCAGCCCCGTAATCTGGGAAAAGAGAGGCCAAAGCTCCTCCCGAAGCCGCATAAAACGGATATCCACCGCCGCGCAGTCCTGCGTCAGCACCGCCCGGTGGGTGCTCCCTCCTGTAAAGCGGGCGGGCAGTCCCTCAAACAGGCAGCGGCCGCTCTCATCGTAAGCACCGGCGAAAATCCGTCCCCGCCCGTCCAAAAGCCTTCCGCCCACTGCCCCCGCCTCCCGTCTCACGGAAAGGAGATCCGGTTCGTAACATATGTGATAAAATCCCAGATGCAGGCTGTGCTCCACCTGCGCCCGGAATCCCCGTCTCTCACAAAAATCCGCAAGCGCCCGCCGGCCCGCCTCGTAGGCGTAGGTCTTGCTCCCGGTATTCAGGGCCGTGGAATCCCGGTGAGACCGCCAGTGGTAGAGCACCCTCGGGATATGACAGATGCGCCTCGCTTCCGGCAGGAGCGCATCGGCGGGCCACAGACTGTCCACAGCCCGCAATACCAGATCGTAATCCTGCGCGCCGTCATACTCTCCCCGCAAGAGCAGGGACTTCATCAGCCCTGCCTCCACCGCCAAAAAATGGCAGATATAGTTGTTGGACAAAATTAAATCCAGATTAAACTCTTCTTTCCCATGCGGAGAAACGTAGCTATTGGCCCCTTCGTCATACTTATCCTCATCGGAATATAAAAGAGCAGGCGCACATCCCTCCTGTCTGCCCTGATGTACCAAACGCGCCATATAATATAACGCATCAGGTGTTATAAAATCGTCATGATCGAGGAGCGCAATATATTCTCCCGCCGCCAGTGCAATCCCCGCATTGGTGTTCTCCGCAATGCCCCTGTTTTCAGAAAGACGGCTGTAGCGTATCCGCAGATCCCCGGTCTCGTGAATCACCTGCCGCACCGTGCGCTCCACCGCGCCGTCAGCGCTGGCATCCACGATCACTAACTCCCAGCGGGAATAGCTCTGGGCCTGTACAGAAGCAATCATTTCGCGCAGATGCCGCTCTTTCGTCTCGTAGGCCGGCGTAACAATGCTGAACAGATAGGGATAGTCCGCGGTCTCCTGTTTCTGCCTCGCCAGCGTCTCTTCGTCGGGAGGCAGGTAGTGGTAGTCTGCCGTTTTTTCCTCCTGCACGCGCTCCGCCGCCGCATAGAAGGTGCCTGCCAAGCCGTTCTTCTTCAAATAGTTTACGGTTTTTCTCACATTGTCAATTCTCAGTATCCGATTCCCCACTACAGCGTCTCCTGTCTTTGTCCTGAATAAGCAAGCCGCCCTGCACTTACATGCCGGACGGCCTGTTTTTCTCACTCCTAGATATTTTTCTTTACCTCTTCGGTCAGCCTGTCAAGCTTTGCCTGCGCATCCTCCAGACTCGTGCCCTTCACGCCCATGTAAAACTTGATCTTCGGCTCCGTGCCGGAAGGTCTTGCACAGCACCAGGAATCATTGGTCAGGTCAAAGTAGAGCACGTTTGACTTCGGAAGCCCCGTCTCGCCCGTTGCGCCTGTCTCAAGATTCAGGGTCTTTCCTGTGTCATAATCCCTGAACTCCTTCACCGCAAGCTCACCGAAGCTCTTAGGCGGATTCTGGCGAAGCTTGTTCATCAGCTCCTCAATCTCCTTGGCGCCCTCCACACCCTTCTTGGTGATGGAATACTGGCTCTCTTTATAGTAACCGTATTTTTCATAGAGGTTAATCATCTGATCCCAGACGGTTCTGCCGTTCTTCTTACACCATGCGGCCATTTCGCACAGGCACATCACTGCCACGATAGCGTCCTTATCTCTCGCATGGGTTCCCGCAAGACAGCCGTAGCTCTCTTCCAGTCCGAACACATAGTTGTTGGAACCGCTCTGCTCAAAGAACTTGATCTGCTCGCCAATATACTTAAAGCCCGTCAGAACCTCGATAAATCTTACCTTGTAATCCTCCGCAATCGCCCGCGCCATGTTGGTGGTGACAATGGTGGTCACGAGAGCGGGATTCTCGGGCATCTTGCCTGTGGCTGTCCGCTCCCTCAAAATATATTCCGCAATCAACATGCCGGACATGTTACCCGTAAAGGGCACATATTCGCCGGACTTGGTATCAAGGGCATAGATACCGAGTCTGTCCGCGTCCGGGTCTGTCGCCAGCACGATATCCGCGTTCTTCTCCTTCGCGAGCTTCAGCGCAAGCGTAAATGCCTTGGGATCTTCCGGGTTCGGATATTCCAGCGTAGTAAAATCAGGGTCCGGCATTTCCTGTTCCGGCACCACATATACATGCTTAAAGCCCAGCTCTGAGAGAATCCGTCTCACCGGCACATTGCCCGTACCATTGAAGGGCGAGTACACAATCTTCATATCCTCCGCCATTTCCTTAATGACGTCGGGATGGATGATCTGCTTTTTCAATTCCTCCATATACTTATCGTCAATTTCCTTACCGATCACCTCATAGAGTCCGGCCTTCTTAGCCTCCTCCTTGTCCATGGTCTTCACGGTATGGTAGTCGGTCACGTTGTTTACTTCCGTGATAATCTCTTTGTCCTTCGGCGCCGTCACCTGCGCGCCGTCCTCCCAATAGCACTTATATCCGTTATACTCCGGCGGATTATGGCTGGCCGTGATCACAATACCCGAAATGCATCCCAGCGTGCGCAGGGCAAAGGATAATTCCGGCGTAGGCCGAAGCGCGTCGAACACATAAGCCTTAATGCCGTTTGCCGCAAGGCACAGAGCCGCCTCGTCAGCGAACTCGGGAGACATTCTTCTGGAATCGTAAGCGATCGCCACACCCTTTTTCTCGCCGCCCTGCTTCTTTATGTAATTGGAGAGCCCCTGCGTCGCCTTGCGAACCGTGTAGATGTTCATCCGGTTCGTGCCGGCGCCGATCACACCGCGCAGTCCCCCCGTACCGAAGGCAAGCTCCTTATAAAAGCGGTCCTCGATCTCCTTCTCGTCATTCCTGATCGCCAGAAGCTCCTGCTTGGTCGCCTCGTCAAAGTAGGAATCCTCCAGCCAAAACTCGAATTGCTCTTTGTAACCCATCTTGAAACCCTCCTTATTTTTATAATTACATATGTTATTTATTATCCTTTTCCTTTAATATATAGTCTTTATTTTACCACACATCCATTCCCACCGCAAATATATCCTTTATATTTTCAGTGCGAAATCGCTCCTCTCAAGCGAAAAATTCGGATTATAGTAAGGATCTCCCTGCTCCAGCAGCTCCTTCCACTTTTCCCGGAACAGCGCCGACTCCTTCTCGTAGCGCTCGGCATTTTTCCCTGCAAGATCCGAACCGCGGGAAGCGGATTCATAGTGGTAAAGCTCCGCAAAGGGCGTAAAGACATTCACGCGCCCAGCTTTCCACGCGCGGATGCACAGATCCACATCGTTTAAGGCCACGGCAAAGGTCTCATCCAACCCGCCCAGCTCCTCATACAACGCCTTTTGCATCATCAGGCAGGCTCCCGTCACCGCCATCACATTCTGGGCATAGCAGAGCCTTCCCATATAGCCCAGATTGCGGCTGTCTACCAGATAATGGCTGTGTCCTGCCGTCCCGTGCGCGCCAAGTCCCAGCACCACGCCCGCATGCTGGATCGTCCTGTCTTCGTAATAAAGTTTCGCACCCACCGCGCCCACATCGCCCCGCTGGGCATACATCAAAAGTTCCTCGATCCAGTCCGGCGTAATCACCGCGGTATCGTTATTCAGAAGAAGCACATACTCGCCCCCTGCCTGTGCCACGCCCAGATTGTTGACGCGGGAATAGTTAAATTCTCCCTCGTAAGTAATCACCCGAATAGCGGGATTTTTCTGTATTTCCTTATAATAAGCAAACACTTCGTCCCTACAGCTGTTGTTTTCGATCACAATGATCTCGTAATTATCGTAAGTGCTGCGCTCCACAATAGAAGAGATACAGCGGGTCAAATCTTCCAGATGGTCCCTGTTGGGAATAACAATAGACACCTTGGGATTTCCCAGAATCTCATATTTGATCTGGAAAATGGTCTCAAATGCCTTGGTGGAAGTGATCTCAAAATTCTTAAAGCCCTGCGCAGTCAGGTGGGCCGCCACCGCTCCCTTGGCCGCCTCGATGGCATAACTCTTCGCATTGATGTCGGAGGCCACGCTTCCCTCATGAGATCTCCAATAATAGAGGAGTTTCGGCACATGCACCACACATTTTGCGCGGGAGGTGAGACGCAGAATCATATCGTGATCCTGACTTCCGTCAAACTCCGAACGGAACAGCTGCGTGCCGTCCAAAAGCTTTCTGGCAAAGGCGCTGAAATGGCAGATATAGTTGTTCGCCCGCAGATTATCCGGCGCATAGTCCGGCTTAAAGTGCAGGGTAATCATGTCGTCTATGGTTCCGCTGCCCTTAAAAGTTGCCTCGTCGCAGTAGATATAATCCGCGCCTTTTTCACAAATCACTTTCATATACTCGTAGAGGACGCTGGGATGCAGCACATCGTCATGGTCAAAAAGCGCGATATAATTTCCCGAGGCCAGCGAAAGGCAGGCGTTCGTGTTGCCCGATATCCCTTCGTTTTTCTCCAGTTTTTTATACAAAATCCGGCAGTAAAGGCTGCTTCTGGGACGCAGATACTGTTTATCCTTGTCCATGTATTCCCGGCAGACCTGCTCCACATAGGCGTGCTCCTCGTCCGACCCGTCCGCCAGACACAGCTCCCAGTTCTCATAGGTCTGATCAATCACGGACTCAATGGCCTGCCGCAAAAACTTCTCCGGCGTATTGTAGAGGGGCATGAGAATACTGAACTTTACCTCCCGGTCGAACTTGTGAAGCCGCTGTCTTGCCGCCTCCTCAATCTCCGGAAAGCTGGCTGTCCCGTGCTGCACCCTTGCCTGCCGTTCTATCATCTTGGCGTTTATTTTTCTGGCAATCCCCTTAAGGCTCCCATAATAGCCCAGCCGCTCTTTCATGCGGGCAACCTTGTGAAACAGCGTGCGAAGCGGCTTAGAGGCCCGCCACAAAAAGCTGCCCTTGATTTTGTCAAGCCTCCTCTGGATCATCTCCTTATTTTTTTCCGCCTCCGCCAGCTTACACCGCAGCGTGCGGCCCCGGCGTCTTTCTCTCTTATAGGATTCCTTGTAATAGCGGAGCGCTTCCGCCTCCGTCATATCCCCTCGTTCCATGCCAAACCTCATTTCTGTTTCTCTGTGTCAGAGTCGTCCGCATCCTTCTGCTCTATGGTGATCCTGCACTCAGACCAATCCACAAAGGCCAGTTCCGGCTCCGCCTCGCCGGGCACTTTTCCGGTGGCAATCATCCCCACCCGGTATTCTCCCGGCGTCAAATCCTCCTGCCGCACCCGCAGGACAAATCCCGCAAGGCCGATATTTTTCTCCTCCGGCAGAATCTCCTCCACATCCTCCCGATGCCAGTCTGTGGGAACGGCCAGATAACCGCCGCCGTCGGTGCGCTGCAAAATCACTTTTCGCTCAAAAGCCGCGTTATCCGCCCCGGGCAGATAGTCCCACCCCATAATCCAGACGATATCCGGCTCGTCCCTGTGGATTTTATGCTGCATCTCGGCCCGGTCCACCGTCAGGCGCAGACTCCCCCGCCCCGCCTTCCTGATCAGCCTGCGCAGAGCCTTTTTGGTCACAAACCGGACTTCCTGCGTACAGAGATGATCCTCATAGGGAAACTTATAATTACAGGTGTAATCTGACGCATTGTCAATCAGATTCTTATGGTAAAAAGGGTCCCTGCCGCAGAATGCCGGATGCCGCTTATAGAGCGCTTCCTTCTCGGCAAGCAGTCTCTCCCACTTCTCGCCGCTCTGTTCATCCAGACCTCTGCTTAACGATTCATGGTGCCAGAGAATCGCGTCATTTCTCTGTACATTGACATAGCCCGCCTCCAAAAGCCGGAAACAGAAATCCACATCGTTGTAGGATACCGGCAGAGTCTCGTCAAGTCCCCCGATCTCCTCGTACTTTTTCCTCGAAACCATCAGACAGGCGCCCGTCACACCTGCCACATTATAAGTAACGCGGTTTCTGCCGAAATAGTAATCCTCCTCGTCGGGGAAGGTAACCAGCTTGTGGGAAGGCCCGATCTTCATATTGGTGATACCCGCATGTTGGATGTTTTCCGTCCCCGCATACCACAGCTTCGCGCCCACCGCGCCCACGTAGGGCAAAAGTGCCTGTCCCGCCATACGGCCCAGCCAGCTTTCCTCAATGATCTCGATATCGTCGTTCATCAGAAGAATCAGGTCGCCTCTCGCCTTCTTCTCCCCCAGATTGCACATTTGGGAAAAATTAAAGGGCATCGGTTCATAGAGATAGGTAAAATCGTAGGTCTCCTGTAATGCCTCCATCTTTTCCCGATTTTCCCCGCTGCTTCCGTTGTCCACCACAATCCACTCATAATAGCGGTACTGGGTTTTCTCCTTGAAGGAGCGCAGGCAGTTTTCAAGCACCTCCGGGTGATCCTTCGAGAGAATAATCACGGACACCACCCGGTGGGGCGCAATCGCCATATTCTCACTGCCGGAACGGGTACAGCGCTCCCTGCCTGAAACGGAAGTGTCATAGAGCAGATGATAGATATCCGGGTCCGCCCCCTGCAAAAGCTGTCCCTGCATTCCCCGTCTCATAAGCATGTCCTGCTTCATGGTCACAAATTTGGATGACGCGCCGATCAGATATTCCCCTTCGGCAAGGTCATGACGGAGTTCCTCGATGGACTTATCGGTTCTTCTGTGGTAGAGAATTTCCTCTATATGGCCGACCATAGCCTGCCTTTTTCTAAAGTCCCCTCCGGCAAGCTCTGCAATCTTCTCCTCCAGACGCAGGCACAATTCATAGAACCCCACATCCGGGTCCTTCATGCTCACCATCCGGTAGCTCATGCTGTCAAGCACAGGAACCCTGACCGCCAGAAAATGTCCCCAATACTGAAAAGCAAGCAGCGTATCGGGAGAATAGTCCGGCTTAAACCATGGTTCCACTCTCTTCATCTGATTTTCCAGATAAAAATCCTCATCCGCATAGGCAAGAAGACATTCGCTGTATTTCGCAAAATAAGCCTTCACCGACGAAAATACATGGGGCGCAAGCTGTCCGTCACCGTAGGTCAGAATACGGACATCCGTATCCGGCACTGCAATCTCGCGAAATCCCTGCACTACAATCGCTTCCGCCTTTGGGATAACGCTCGTTTTTCTATTTTCCGCTCCGGCCTTTTCGCAGAAAGCAATCCATTGCTGGTAAGGATTTGCCTGCTCTTTTAACGTCTTCTCGTAAGCAAGCTGCCTCTCCTTAGACGCCTCCACCCGAGGCAGTCTCTCATCCGGCTCTGCACTGCCCGTTACCCGGCGAAGCACTCTCCTCGCTGGAGCCGACGCTTTGGATGCCATGCGGTACAGCGGATTCGCACAGATACGGTTCAGATTATCCGAAAGGTCCGCCTGCCGTCTCTCCGCATCGGCAATCCGGCCGGCCATCTGCGTATTCTTTTTTCGTTCTTCCTCATAGGCCGCCATGTAATAGGCCACCCAATCCCCGCGGTTTTTCTGTCTGCCCATCAGCTAAACAACCCTCTTTTCTGCAAACGTTTCACACTCTCTAAGGACATCCTCGTCACCTCCATGACTGCCTCCAGATGATTTTCCTCACCGGCAGGCAGATCCCAAAGGGACAGGGTGATATTCGGATCCTCTGTGGGAAAGGCATAGACGTCCTCCCCAATCCGAAACCCATTCATCTGCAGCTGCTTTCCTTTCAGTGGAATTTCCCCGCCGTTCCAGCTGATCCTCTTAATGCAGATCAGACAGGCGTGGCTGCCGGGATCAATCCGCACCGCACTCCGTCCCTTGGAAATTCGGACGGACAACTCCAAAAGGCCTTCCTCGCCGCGCCGAAGCTGTTCCCCGTCCTCCTCCGGGAAAAAGGACTGCTCCTCCAGAAAGCCTTTCCCGGTATCCTCATAAATCTGTATGCGGTCATCAGCCGCTTTATTTCTTAACCCTTCACAAAAATCCGCCAGTGTATAGACCGGCTGCCCGATGGCCTCTCTGATCTCCGCCATGGAAAGTCTTTTTCCGGTGACATATTTCTGAAACTTCATTTCTTCCCTGCGGTACTGTTCGGCCTCCGCCGAACCGATTTCCAGCTCGTCAAATATCAAATCAGGATTTAATGTGTTCCTTTTCTCGTCTTCCAGCAGATAACAGTAGACTGCGCGAAAGGCAATTTCCTTTGTCTCAATAGTCTTGTCAAAGGTCCATTCGCAGTCGATTACATGCCATATTTCTTCATTTAAATAACTGTCGATATCATTTCCTGCGCTTTTGCCGTCTTTTAAATCACGGTTGCTATTCCCTTGTGTAATCAGCACATTTGCAAAAATCAGGTCGTAATCCGCGACCGTTTTTTCCTCTCCCCATGAAATTCTTTTCAGGTATTCGTCAAAGAGTTTATGGAAGCCTTCCAGATCATTTTTTTCCAACTGTTCATCGAGAATCTCCTCCAGCGTCCTCCCCTCCAAATATTTAATCGTGATATAAGGTGTGCCCTCGGCCGTCCGGTCCAACCGGCTTTCATTGACAGCAATCCGGCTTCCCTGATAACGTTCAGAGAGCTTCCGATAGGCCTCCGCCGTAGATTCTATGTGAGCCCACGCCTCTTTTCGTAACGGATGTTTTTCTATAATCTTTCCAAATCCCGTCCCCTTTTGCAGTGTTTTGATCTGAAATTCCTCTTTTCTGTCATTGGAATACTTTACATATTCTTCCGGCAGGGAGGGTCCCAGAAGCAGCATATAGGAATTGGAAAAGAGAGGGAACTGTCCCTCCTTCAAAATCGTATCGAAAACCCGTTTCTCATCGAACAATTGCAGGCGGTCACGGTCAAAATTACGCATGTTATTTGACAATTCTCCCCGCTGCGGAAGCCTTCTGTCGGAATACAGGGTCGTCATAAACTTATAATCCGGGTAGGGATAATACATCTGCGCCTCCCTGAAACCGCAGCGAAACGCTACGGCAAACAGTCCCTCTCTCGTGAAAGTGCGTACCACGCCGCCTTCCGGATAGTCCTCGATCCCCGAAAAATAAGTGCCCAAATGATCCTCTCTACAGCCCGCCCAATACTTTAATCCAAATTTATTCTCGATGGCTATGGCAATGTGGCCGCCGGATTTCAGATGCTTTTTTATGATGCGCAAGAAATCGTCATAGGGCGTCTCAGAGTCGATATATGCCTGCGCATACTCAAAAACGCCGATCAGGCAGATATAATCGTAATCCTTTGGCAGATCCGGTTCCACATCCTGAAAATTACCCACATGGATCGTCACATTTTCCGCCTCCATATGACGGTAGGCATTGATCATACTGCGCTTCTTGGAGAGTTCCACACAAGTCACTTCCCCGGCCCGCCTGGAAAGGGCTCCTGTGATCGCGCCGCATCCCGACCCCACCTCCAAAACCTTCATGGAACGGTTAATGGGAAGCCACTCCACAATGTTTTCCCGCAGAGGGGACAGATGATACAGAATTTCCCAGCTCTTCCTCTCCTCTATGATGCGCGGATATTCCACCGCAGCATAGTTTTTCGTTATCTCTAGCAGCTCGTCCTCCGTATCTCCGTCGCAGTACAAATCCTCGCCGGGATAGTGGGTTAAGTCCAGTTTTATTTTTCCGATTTCTTCTATCTTGTCTTCCGACATGTTTTTTCCTTCCCTTTATTTCACTGTAACCTGTGAGTTCATGTCATAGAATCCCACTGTGTCCTTGTCGGAGATCACCGTCACGCTCAGCACATCATACAGCCTGTGATACACGGTGAAGTCATCTCCCTCGTAACCGGTAACGCCCAGTGAGAGCAGGTAATCGCCCCCCTGTAGATTCATATCCTGGGTGAAGGTGATCTCCTTTGTCTCCCCGGCCTCCACGGATTCCAAAAACGCCTTCTCAATCATGGTATTCGTACCCGTGATCTCTGTTCCCCGCACATTTTTGATGGTAAAGGCAAAGATAGGCGCATTAATCCGCTGGGCCATTTCCACCCGCATGTGAATGGTAAAAGGACTCCCCTTTAAGATCGTAGCGGTTCTCATGCCCGTCCTGTCCGTGATATAGTATTCCGTAATCTGCGCCTTTTTAGAACCATATTCCAAAAGCTCAGGATTTTCCGCCATGCCGGACTGCTTCCCCGCGTTTCGCGCCTCCAGCTTACTGCCGTCCACGCCTTTTGCCGCCATCTGTCTGAGCTGTTCATCGTCCACCAGGCGTTCTCCTTCCGCCTCAGGCGCCGTGTACTGTCCCACAAGCACCTGCTTGTAGGTATCTATCATCTGCTTTGCGTTTCCCTCCCCCAGCTTGACGCCCTGATTCAAAAGCACAACGCGGTCGCAATACTTGCTGATGCTGCTCAGATCATGGCTGACAAAGACAATGGTCTTCCCCATCTCCTTAAACTCTTCAAACTTGTGGTAGCACTTTGCCTGAAAAAAAACATCTCCCACTGACAACGCCTCGTCCACAATGAGGATTTCCGGGTCAATATTGATGGCTACGGCAAAAGCCAGCCGCACAAACATGCCGCTGGAATATGTTTTTGCGGGCTGGTACACATAATCCCCGATATCCGCAAAGGCCAATATTTCATCCATTTTCTGATCAATTTCCTTCTTGGAAAAGCCAATCATAGTCCCGTTCAGATAGATGTTCTCAATGCCGTTATACTCCATATTGAATCCGGCGCCCAGCTCCAACAGCGCCGAGATACGCCCGTTGACTTCCACCTCCCCGGAGGTAGGAGAAAGAACGCCTGTTATTATTTTCAGAATCGTGGATTTACCGGAACCGTTGGTGCCTATGATTCCCACACACTCCCCCTGCCTGATCGACAGATTGACCCCCTTCAGGGCGCGGTGTTCGGTATGGTGCTTTCCGCGGCCGATATGCAGCGCCTCCTTCAAGCGGTCCGAAGGTTTGTCGTAGAGCTTATATACTTTTTCTAAGTCGGTCACTTTAATTGCAATGTTATCCATGCTTTTGTCCTATCATGCTTTCTTTACTCTCAATCACACCGAGGCTGCGCAGCAGTCCTCGCGATCGAGCTTGCTCGATCAGTTATAATACATCTGCGAAGTGGCTGCGCAGCCGCCTGAACACCAGCGTCCCGATACAGAACATACTGATCGTAAAGATCCAAAAGTAAGTGGAGGAGTAGAAGTGTTCCCAGAACCACACCTCTTCAAAAATCGCACTGCGATAGCCGTTGACGATATAAACCAGCGGATTCAGCTTAAAGAGCGTCTTCATATTATCACTCGGCAGCATCTTGATATTCCACATGATGGGCGTCGCCCACATACCGATTTGCAGCGCAATGCTGATCACCTGTTGTAAATCCCTGATAAAGACCACCAGCGCGCTCGTCAGATAGCTGAGCGCAAGGACAAATAAAAACAGGCAGATACTGTAATACAGAATCTGTATCGTATAGATTGTGGGCGTATACCCGTAGCATACCGCCACAATCATCAAAATTCCCACAAAGAATATATGGATAAAGGTGGCGGCAATCACTTTGATGATTGGCAGAATACTGATGTTAAACACCACCTTTTTCACCAAATACGTGTACTCCACAAGGGCCATCGTCCCCTGGGAAATGGCCTCGGAAAAATAGAACCAGGGCACCAGACCGGCCATCAGATACAGCACATAGGGCGGTTCTGCACCATCCGCCGCCACAAA
The DNA here is from genome assembly GCA_002490705.1 of Lachnospiraceae bacterium UBA7202. Classification (GTDB taxonomy): domain Bacteria; phylum Bacillota; class Clostridia; order Lachnospirales; family Lachnospiraceae; genus UBA3282. Next base: position 3,952 of record DKUO01000025.1, on the reverse strand, counting down.
CTGCACTCTTGCGTCAAACACCTTATCAAACACGATCCAGTACATGAGCACCGTCACCACAGGCTGGGCAAGGGCCCACACAATCCCCAGATAGGAGCCGGCATACCGCTTCTTAAAATCATTTTTTGCAAGCTTCCAGATCAGCATCCTGCTCTCAAAAAGCTCCACGGGAATCGTCACAATCCTATCGTAATAGATCGAAAAAATAATGCAGGTAAAGGCGATGAGCACACAGCCGCTGACCTTCTTCATCCGCTCCGTCACCTGATCCGCCAGAGGATTATGATGCATTAAAAGCACAAACACCAAAAGCAGGCCAAGCCCCCAGAATATGGCTATTGCTGCGGGCTTTGAACGGTTACTCCTTTTGGTCGCCATCAACGGTACCTCCCCGTAAATGCGGAAAGTCCCTCCCACTTTACGTCCTTGTCGGACATGACAAGCTCCATTCCCTCGGGGATCGGCCAGTCAACCCCTATTTCCGGATCGTTCCAGATAATACCGCCCTCATCGTTCGGGTGGTAAAAGTCCGTACACTTATAGGCAAACTCCGCATAATCCGACAGCACAAGAAACCCATGCGCAAAATTTTTCGGGATAAAAAACTGCTTCTTATTCTCCGCGGAGAGCTTCACGCCATACCATTTTCCGTAAGTTTCGGAACCGGCTCTCAAATCCACCGCCACGTCAAAGACCTCTCCTGCAAGCACACGCACCAGCTTGTCCTGAGGGTACTGAATCTGGAAATGCAGTCCGCGGAGCACGCCTTTTACGGAAGAAGACTGGTTGTCCTGCACAAAGACCTGATCAATCCCTGCCGCCTTATAATCCTCGTAGTGATAGGTTTCCATAAAATAACCTCTGTTATCCCCAAACACCGTCGGCGTAATCACCTTAAGCCCCGCAATCTCACATGTCTCTACCGTTATCTTTCCCATGGTTATCTGTTCCTTTCCTGCAATTTTTTCTCCCTGTTACTCATCGCCGCCGGTGGGCACATTTCCAGCGTCGCCGTTGATGATGCCCGAATATCCCGCCGCATTCTTGGAATGGTTGATCGAGGTATCAATGTTCATATAGCACAGATTCAAATCCACGTTGGTGGAAATACCATCCACCGTTCCCTTGGAGGTGTACTGCCACATGTGATAATACTGGTCGTAGGTAGGCACATCCGCATACTCCGCAAGCCACACCCTATAATCTGACAGACGCGTCATATCCAATCTCTCGTTCAGCCAGTTGCGGGATGCATAGACGCCCGTCTCGTAACCCGCCGCCTCTATCGTCTGCAAAAAAGCCTTGTGGACTCTGGTGCGCTCTTCACTGTCAAGATCATCCGCCCTGCCTCTGCCGCCAGCGCTTTCGCTGTCAAGAAACACAGGATAATCCACGTCGTAGTCTTCTATCAGCCGGATCACCATGGACGCTTCCTCCACCGCTTCCACCTCATCCAGCGCCTGTGTGAAGAAGTAAACGCCCACCGGAATGCCCGCCTCTATAGCACCCCTGATATTCTCCTCATATCTGGGATCAATGACCAGCGCTCCCGTGGAAGCGCCCCGGTATCCACAGCGGATAATGGCAAACTCGATACCCGCATCCTTCACCGATTCCCAGTCAATTTCCTCATTCCACTTGGACACGTCAATGCCCAGTTTCGCGCTGCCGTTGTCAAACTGCAGCTCCATGTTTTCCGTACCGTCCGCGTCCTCCTCCGCGCCGTTGACCGCTTTATCCTCCTTCTCAGGGTCGATATCATCCTCGGTCAGCATCAGATACTCAATATTGTCAAGCACGCGGTACTCGATATCCTGTCTCACCTGAATAGTGGTGATCGTATTTGGCACGCGGAAACCGTCCTGCTCATTGAGAGATACGCTGTACTCTCCGGAACGCAGGCCGTCCACATAAATGACGCCATCCCTGTCCGTGTCGGTATACTCTCCCAACCCCTGGATGGTCACAGTAAAGTCCGTCCCCGTCACAAGACGTCCCACACTGTCCACCACCATAATCCGCAGATCCTTCGCTACAGAGCTCATCATCAGAGATACGTTCCTGCCGGAGTAGGATTCAATACTCTTAAACTTCACCTCCGGGTCAAAAAAGGTCTCATCGCTCATAAAAGCAGACAGATCGCTCCCTATCTGTCCCTCTTCCTCTTCCGTCTCCCCAGCTTCCTCCGGCATCTCTTCCTGTACCGGCGTCTCCGGGGCAAATCCCAGCTTTTCCTTCACCCTGTCCCAATTTGCGGCGGCAATCACAGCAAATGCCGCCAGAAATACGGCGATCATGAAAATCATCGCCCGCCTCATCTTTTTAGAGTCCATTCGCAACCTCTACCATGTACTGTCCATAGGCAGTCTTCATAAGCGGCTCCGCCAGCTTAAGCAGCTGCTCTTTTGTGATAAATCCTCTCTTGTAAGCAATCTCTTCAATACAGGAAATATACAGTCCCTGTCTCTTCTGGAACGCCGCCACAAAGTCAGCCGCATCCAGCAGCATGTCATGGCTTCCCGTATCCAGCCACGCAAAACCGCGGCCAAGGGTTTCCACCCGAAGCGTCCCCCTGCGCAGATATTCGTTGTTAATGCTGGTGATCTCAATCTCCCCTCTCGCAGAGGGCTTCACATTGGCCGCGATCTCCACCACATCATTGTCATAGAAATACAGTCCCGGCACCGCATAGTTGCTCTTGGGATGCTCCGGCTTCTCCTCAATGGAGAGAGCCATGCCGTTCTCGTCAAACTCCACCACCCCGTACTCTCTTGGGTCTCTCACATAATAGCCGAAAATGGTCGCCCCGCTCTCTCTGGCAGCCACCTCCCTGAGTACCTTGGAAAAGCTCTGCCCATAGAAAATATTGTCGCCGAGCACCAGCGCCACACAATCCGTCCCGATAAAATCCGCACCGATGATAAAGGCGTCGGCAAGTCCTCTGGGCTCTTCCTGTACCGCATATTCCATGCGCAGGCCAAGCTGCTCGCCCGTGCCGAAAAGCTCCCGGAAAACGGGAAGGTCTCTGGGCGTGGAGATAATCAAAATCTCCCGGATACCCGCCAGCATCAGTATGGAAAGTGGATAATAGATCATCGGTTTGTCATACACCGGCATGATCTGTTTCGACACCGCCTTTGTCAGCGGATACAGTCTTGTGCCCGATCCACCTGCAAGTATAATTCCCTTCATTTTTTCCTCCTTGCGCCGCTTGTTTTTCTTTGGCGCTCATTAAAATGTCACTTCCCCGTCATGATCCACCAGGGATGCGGAGGTGACGCTCTCAAGATCCATCAGCTGCTCCACCAGCTTTCCGCCCTCCCCGGTTTTGACTTCGATTGCCATATTTAACTTATCCTTCGTCAGATTTCTCGCTTTTACCTTGCTGCTCTCGCAATATTTCTCTACGACCTCCATGATCCGGCTCTCCGTCTTGTAATCTGTACTGTTCACAAGCAGGATCACGGCGGCAGTACCCACAGGCATCTTATCACACAATAATATTATCACAGTTATCACGATCGATGCAACTACCGCCACAACCGCGAAACCCGCGCCGCAGATAATGCCCGCGCTGATCGACCAGAAAAGAAACACCAGATCCATGGGATCTTTCACCGCCGTGCGGAAACGCACAATGGACAGGGCTCCCACCATGCCCAAAGAGATCACGATATTAGATTGGATGGTCAGGATGACCGCCGCCGTGATCACGGCAAGCGCGATAAGCGACAGATTAAAATTGCGGTTATAGAACGCCTTCCGGTTCACCATGCGGTAAACCATAAAAATGTATGCTGCCACGAGCACCGTAATAGCCATGCATGTGACAATCGTCGCAAAATCAATACTGACGGCGCCATAGCCCTCCAAAAAGGATTTTTTTAACACCTCTGCAAATTTCATATCCTGACTCCTCCGTAACAATTGGTAGTGTCAAATGCTACCTTCT
>DKUO01000012.1 GCA_002490705.1 Lachnospiraceae bacterium UBA7202 | reverse complement strand
TAATTTATTATTTAATTCGTAAAAAATGAAAATTTCCTATTGACAAAGTTCCGAATCGGAACTATAATAAAATTATCAAATAGATCAACTTAGAAACAGCAAAAAGGACAAATGAAAGGCTAAAATGGTGAAAAATATGATGGCAAGTGCAAAGACAATGGATCTCGCAGAAAGATTTGTAAAACTCATTCCGCTTTATGTAAAATGTCAGGATGGCATGAAAATTTTCTCAGAGATAAGTGGCGGGGCAACAACAGGAGACAAGGATAAAGACACTCTCTGCTGTGTGATGGCTGATGTGTGTGAAGCTGGAAGAAAAAGCTGTAAAGATGCATTTGAGGACATGATGGAGCAGATCGAATTTGAAGACAACGCAGAAGACTTAGCTGCTGCTGCGAAAGATGTATGCCTACAAACATCTGAAAAGATCAAGGCTAATGTATCTGACGAACAGATCAGAAAAATTGTGGGTGAACTCATCTAAAAGACGGAGGAGAGAGGAATGATTAAAAAGGAAGATGTTTTAAAAGATGTAAGAGGGAGCGTTTTTAAGGCGATAACAGCCTCTTGCTGCGTGGAGTTCGGTGAAGATTTTCCAAGATATTATCTGCACGGCGATGAAGAAACAGGCGATCTGTATGATTACAGTGGAGAGCATAAGCCGTCGAATGTGCTTTTTACCGCAGTGTACAGGGGAGAGGTGCCGGATGATGATATGGGAGGTTTTGATTACGAGACGATGGAAAACCCGGATTTTACAAGCATAGTTGAGGATTTGGCGGAGCAATGGAAAGCTGTTTATTATAAATAATTGCGGAGGGAGAAGGAAAAATGAAGAGATACGAAGATATGAGTATGAAGGAAGTGAACGAAATTGCAAACAAGGGTGGTAGTGATATGACAAACCTTGCTCATCAGATTAGAGAATACCTTGATAATTTGGATTTAAGCGATCACGCGAGGAATATGATAGCGACAAGTGACCAGTACGGGATTGTTGAGGGATTTGGTGGTCTTTTTACAGCAGAAGAGATTGAGAAAGCTGTTGAGGAGATGGAATGAATGACGATTAAAGAATACAGGCAGAAATTTGGCCTTACTCAAGAACAGTTCTCAGAAATTTTCACACCGCCAATTCCACTTAACACGATAAAGAAATGGGATTCCGGAAAAATGAAGCCCCCTGATTGGGTGGAGGGTCTTATAATTGAAAAATTGGAGCGAATGCAGAAGGAGCAATAGAGATATTGCTTCTTTTTTATATACACAAATTTATAAGAAAGAAGGTGAAATAAATGAATTTCTATGCTTTTGTAGCAGCACTTGTAGTTGCACTTGGGATCCCATCGGCAGTGACAGGATTTTGCGTCGGGCGTCTGGAGCGGAAGTTAGATAAGCGGGAAAAAGAGAGAGAGGAAAAGGAGAAGATCCGTGAGACGCAGGAGATCCTTATAGTGAAAAGCATTGGAGCGGCGCTTGCACTGGGAGAAGCAACGGCAGAAGCAGTGGCAAGAATCCCTGATGCACACTGTAACGGAGACATGCACGCTGCGCTGGAATACGCAAAGAAGATAAAGCATGCACAAAAGGATTTTCTGACAGAGCAGGGAATCGGAGCGATATTTTGATGGAGGTGCGAGGAATGAAAAGAGAAAGAGACAGGCCGCTATACAGGGAATGCCGAAAATGCGGATATTACAAAAATTATTTAAAGACAAGGAGAAAAAAAAGACCAAGCGGTAGGTTTTTCAAATTGCTGGTTAGTCTGGTCGTCCTGCACGGGATGATCTGTGTGTCTATGTCTTATGTCCTTGCATGGATGGAACACACCCAGGTTGTTGAGGGAGTAAGTTCTACAATCATAACGGAAATTGTGGCACCTATTGTGGTGTATGGATTCACGAAGACGGTTGAAAACATTTTTGAAAAAAATCGGCTTAAATTCAGTGAGCCGATAGAGCAGGAGGTTGCACCGGTGCAACCGGAAAGAGAGGAAGAAGAGTTATGACAGTAACAACATTTTTAATCATTTTAGCATCATGCGCGGCGATTACATCGCTGCTTACGGAAGGAATCAAGAAATTTCTGGATGAGCAAAAGGTCGCATACGCGTCAAATGTGCTTGTCTTAATTATTGCGGTGATCATTGGCTGCGGGGCGACAGCGCTTTACTATGTCAATTACAGTGTACCATTTAACGCTTTGAACAGCGTGTATCTTGCCATGATGGGAGTGGCAAACTGGCTTGGAGCGACACTGGGATATGATAAGGTACGGCAGACGATCGCCCAGATCGGGGCGAGGGAGGAGAAAGGATGAAGATAAGTCAAGCGGGAATTGATCTGATTAAGGCTTTTGAAGGTTGTTACCTCGATGCATATAAGTGCCCCGCGGGTGTCTGGACAATCGGTTATGGACATACGGCAGGGGTAGCAGGCGGACAGAAGATATCACAAGCGCAGGCAGAGGCTTACTTGCGCGCTGATTTGGAAAAGCATGAAAAAAACGTTTTAAAGTATGACAGTACATATCACTGGACGCAGGCGGAATTTGATGCCATGGTATCATTTTCTTATAATCTCGGCAGCATTGATAAGCTCACCGCGGACGGTACAAGGAGCAAAGCTGTGATTGCGGAAAAGATGCTTCTTTACAACAAGGCAGGGAAACAAGTATTGCCTGGGCTCGTGAGGAGACGACAGGCAGAGCGGGATATGTTTCTGGCAGGGAAGCATGTCGCCACAACGGCGGTGAGAGACAGCAAAGTAAAAGTGTATTCACTTGCGGCTGACGGTGACAAGGCGATTTCAAAGAATTTTAAGGTACGGGAGTTCAGATGCAAGGATGAATCAGATAAGATTTTGATTGACGAGGACTTTGTGCAGAACAAGCTCCAGCCGCTCAGAGACCACTTCGGAGCGCCTATTACATTCAATTCAGCATACAGGACGCCAGAGCACAATGCAAAGGTCAAAGGAGCAAAGAAGAGCTACCATTTAGAGGGACGAGCCTTTGATATTGTAGTTAAAGGCCATACACCGTTAGAAGTGGCTCGGTATGCTCAGACTCTTGGAATTCTGGGAATCATTCAGTATAATGGGTTTGTACATGTGGACAGTAGAACAGAGCGCTACTGTGCGCGGGACAATAACGGGAAAAGAACGATAGTGAATGGGTTCTAACCTCAAAATGATACTATTAGGACAGGCGGTAGGTGTTATCCTGCCGCCTGTGCCATGCGCCTTGCTTTCTCAATGCATTTCTGCTTTGAAAGGTTCGACCATATTGTCCTTACTCCATAAATGTTCCCACGTTCAACGGTGTACTCTCCGTGGTTGTGTCTGCGCAGATCGGAAACGATTATAACCTCCTGCGTCCCATGGTTGCACAATCCATATACCGTATCAATTCCGAAACTCATTAAATCATCAAAGTCCATTTCCTTAAACATATTATTCTCGCTTTCTCCCTGCATTGCCCGGCAGGGACGGGGTAAAATTACAGCTCATAATAGGTTTTAGATTTATTTTCGATTATGTTAAATCCAACATAATCATAATCATCAGTACCGCCATTGATAACCGGTTCTACAATTATGCCAAAACAACATGCTGCAGAACGAATTCCGTTTAGTTCACTCTGAAATTCATCAGACCTTTCATCATTTCTGTTTATTGCTGTCATGGTTTTTCTAATCAAATCAATTAATCTTTTCATATCTTCCCTTCTCTCTCCCGGCACAACCCCGCCGGATGGGTGGAGTGGTTTTATAAAGTTTCTTTAACTTGATTGACGATGAAAAAATATCTGCTTCCAATCCTGCTATATATGCTTGCAATATCTTTATCCTGTTTGTACCCTCTGGTGACAAGTTTCATATCTTCCTCGCACATCGTACCATAGTTTACTTCTTTCTCGGATTTTGTATCAATCTTTGTAATATCATATATCTTCATTTCCCATACCCTCCGTTCCTTTGATGATTTTATTATATATTATTGGTTACCAATAATCAAGTGGTTTTTAAAATATTTTTCTTGTGTTTTGGTGACCAATGATTTATTATATAGGTAACCAACAAAAGGAGATTCGGATATGGTAGAGAGAAATATAATCATGGGAAAAGCTGGAGGGACTGCCGGGAAAAACTCGGTAAACTATAAGATTAGTCTTCCGGCAGAAATGGTAAAGGACTTAGGGGTGACACAGGAGGACAAAGCTGTATTAGTTTCTTTTGAGGATGGAAAAATAATCATAGAAAAGAAAGTTAACGCTTGACATTGAAAAGAAAATGAAAAAACCGAATAGAGAGTAGAAAAGAGCGGAGCTTGCCACCGCTCTTTTCTATATTATATACAGATCGGCACGGAACAAATGTCCGGCGTAGCCATTGTAAACCAGCTGCTCTTCGTTTACAATCTCTGCCTGTTCGGAGGTGTATCCGGTGCAGGTATCTTTACTGCGCAGTATTTCGGGCAGAAAAATCAGGAGGGAATCCGCCAGACGATCCGCTTCAAAATGTGGCTGGTCACCTTGATCACCCTGATTACCGTGGTTTTGCTCCTGTTTGCAGGCGACTCATTAATCGCCCTCTATTTGCAGGGAGACGGAACCGCAAAAAGTGCGGCGGACACCCTGCGCTACGGCAAAGAATATCTTCAAATTATGCTGCCCGGTTTGATTCCCTTTATGCTTGTACAAATTTACGCCAGTACCCTGCGGGAATGCGGCCAAACTGTCCTGCCTATGAAGGCGGGCGTCATTGCGGTCATTGTCAATCTGGTATTCAATTACATATTAATCTACGGCAAATTCGGCGCTCCGGCTCTCGGCGTGCGCGGTGCCGCCATCGCCACCGTCATTTCACGCTGTGTGGAGGCTGCCATTGTATTGATTCACACACACCGCCGCAGGGAGCAGAACCCTTTTGTCGAGGGACTCTATTCCACGCTCAAAGTACCCGCCTCCCTGACAGCCAAAATCATAACGAAGGGCATGCCCCTTCTTTTAAACGAAACCTTATGGGCCGCCGGCATGGCGACTTTAACACAGTGCTACTCCATCCGGGGCCTGAACGTGATAGCCGCGCTCAATATATCCAACACGATTAACAACATTTTCAATATCGTATTTATCGCGCTCGGTGAGTCCGTTGCCATCATCGTAGGACAGCTTTTAGGCGCAGGAAAAATGAAGGAAGCACGGGATACAGACAACAAGCTGATCGCCTTCTCCGTTTTCAGCTGCATTCTGGTAGCCCTTGTCATGCTCCTGCCGGCGCGGTTTTTCCCGCTGTTGTACAACACAAACGACGAGGCCAGAACACTGGCTACTTACTTCATCATCCTTACCGCCGTTTTTATGCCGCAGAATGCCTTTCTGCACGCCTCCTATTTCACCCTGCGCTCCGGCGGACGGACGATCATCACCTTCCTCTTTGACAGCGTTTTCATCTGGTGCGTCAGCGTGGTAATCGCATTCTGCTTAAGCCGCTACACCGCTCTGCCTGTTGTGGCTGTCTATGTGTTTGTACAGATGGGCGACTGGATTAAATGCGTGATCGGGTTTGTGTTGGTCAAGAAAGGAATCTGGCTGCAAAATATTGTGGATTAAAAAGAAATGGCGCAGTTTAAAACTGCGCCAAATACTGCTTCACATTCTCTGTGATATGATCGCCGAAAATCGATGAACCAGCCACAATCACATTGGCTCCGGCCTCCAACACAGTCTTTACGTTATCTAAGGTTATGCCGCCGTCCACCTGAATATCAAGGTCGAGTTCCATCTCATCAGCCATCTTCCGTACCTGACGGATACGTTCCGTGGACTCCGGTATGTACTTTTGACCGCCAAATCCCGGTTCCACCGTCATGACAAGAAGCATATCCAGCTTATTCAGGTATTTTCTGACCGCTTCCACAGGCGTCTTCGGCTTGATCGACATGCCCACCCGGCAGCCAAGGTCCCGGATCATAGCAATGGTCTCATCCGCATCCTCGGTGGCCTCCAAATGAAACGTAATGCTGTCCGCACCGCACTCCTTAAACTCCTTCAAATACCGTTCCGGCTCCACGATCATCAAGTGCACATCGAATACCCGGTCTGTCACTTTTCGAATCGTTTTGATGACAGGCATCCCGAAAGAAATGGAAGGTACAAAAACACCGTCCATCACATCGATATGTATATACTGCGCACCGGCTTCATCCGCCTCTTTCATCTGCTCCCCCAATCTGGCGAAGTCAGCCGCCAGAATCGAGGGAGACAAAATTCTTTTCTTCATTTCTATTTCCTCCGCAATGCACGCTGCCACAGCGCTTACTTTACGAAGCCCTTCACTTTCTCGTAAATCCCCTTGCCGTCCAGTCCGTACTTCTCCACCAGCTCATTCGCCGTGCCGGACTCGCCGAACCTATCCTGCATACCAATCCGCAGAACGGGGGTCGGATGCTTCTCGGACAGGCAATCACAGACAGCGCTTCCAAGACCGCCTATCACCGTGTGCTCCTCGGCTGTCACAACCTTACCGGTCTTCTTTGCAGACGCCAGTACCAGTTCTTCATCGAGTGGTTTGATGGTGTGGATATTGATCACCTCAGCGTCGATTCCATCCTTCGCAAGCATTTCTGCCGCATCGAGAGCGGAAGCCACGGTTATGCCGCTGGCAATGATGGTCACATCCTTGCCTTCTCTTAACAGGACGCCCTTACCGATCTCAAATTTATAATCCGGCCTGTCGTTGATCACAGGCACAGCCGCACGGCCAAACCGCAGATACACCGGTCCGGTCATTTCAATCGCCGCGCGCACAGCCGCTTTTGCCTCCACATCATCAGAAGGCACGATAACGGTCATGCCGGGAATGGTTCGCATCAGGGCAATATCTTCGTTACACTGGTGAGTCGCACCGTCTTCACCTACGGTAATGCCCGCATGGGTCGCACCGATCTTTACATTCAGATGAGGATAGCCAATGGAGTTACGAACCTGTTCAAAATTACGTCCCGCTGCAAACATGGCAAAGGAGCTGATAAAAGGTATTTTACCACAGGTAGAAAGGCCGGCCGCGATACCTGTCATATTACACTCCGCGATACCACAGTCTATATGGCGGTCGGGAAAAGCCTTCTTAAACACGCCTGTCTTGGTCGCACCTGCAAGGTCCGCATCCAAAACTACCAGATCGGGAAATTCCGCACCACACTCAGCAAGCGCATTGCCGTAGCTTTCTCTTGTTGCAACTTTTTTCACATCTGCCATTAGTTCGCACCTCCTAACTCTCTGCCGATCTTCTCCAGATCCGCCATCGCCGTTGCATACTCTTCATCGTTGGGAGCCTTGCCATGCCAGCCCGCATTGTTCTCCATAAAGGAAACGCCTTTACCCTTCACTGTCTTTGCAATGATAGCGGTGGGCATACCTTTGGTCGCCTTCGCCTCCTTGAACGCCGCGTCAATCTGATCAAAATCGTTGCCGTCAATATTGATTACATGGAAGTTAAACGCCTCAAATTTCTTGTCGATCGGATAAGGTGAGCAGACGTCGTCGATCTTGCCGTCGATCTGTAAGCCGTTATTGTCCACAATCACTACAAGATTGTCGAGTTTTCTGTGGCCTGCAAACATGGATGCCTCCCACACCTGACCTTCCTGAATCTCACCGTCGCCGAGAAGCGTGTAGGTTCTGTAGGATTTGTTATCCATCTTTGCCGCCAGCGCCATGCCTACAGCCGCAGAGATTCCCTGTCCCAGAGAACCGGAAGACATATCTACACCGGGCGTCTCCTGCATACAGGGATGCCCCTGCAAATAGGAGCCCAGATGGCGCAGAGTCGGCAGATCCGCCACCGGGAAATATCCCCTGTTTGCCAACACCGAATAAAGGCCGGGCGCCGTATGGCCCTTTGAGAGCACAAAACGGTCTCTGTCCGCTTTTTTCGGATCCTTCGGGTCAATGTTCATCTCCTCAAAATACAGATAGGTAAAAATGTCTGCCGCAGACAGGGAGCCGCCCGGATGCCCCGCCTTAGCGCCGTGCACCGCTGTCACGATGCCCTTGCGAACTTCATTAGCTGCTTTTTGTAATTCTAATTTGTTCATCGCAATCCTCCATCCATTACAATATACTTGATTTCCTGCTAAATACAGTGTAGCACAAACCCTTCGTTTTGTCACCGTGCTCGAGCAAAATGACCTATCTTTGTCCGTAATAGGCGTTCTCCCCGTGTTTCCGGAAATAATGCTTATCCTGCAGCTCCTGTGGCGCAGGCTGGATTCTCGCATTGATCGTCTCCGCACGATAAGCCATTTTCGCCACTTCCTCCATCACCACCGCGTTGTGCACCGCCTCATGTCCATCCTTGCCCCACGCAAACGGCCCATGATTCTTACAGAGCGTTCCGGGTACGGCAACAGGGTCTTTGTCCATTCTCTTAAACTCGTTGACAATGAGTACGCCCGTGTTTCTCTCATATCCCTCCGAAATCTCTTCCTGTGTCAGACAACGCAGGCAGGGAATCTCTCCGTAGAAATAATCGGCATGTGTTGTTCCGTAGCAGGGAATGCTTCTGCCCGCCTGTGCCCAGCTCGTCGCATAGGAAGAGTGCGTATGTACCACGCCTCCTACCTCCTGAAACGCCTTATAAATCTCCACATGGGTCGCCGTGTCGGAGGAGGGATTGTATTTCCCCTCCACCTTTTTGCCGTTTAAATCTACCAGTACCATATCGTCGGGAGAAAGCTTCTCATAATCGACGCCGCTGGGTTTGATGGCAAAAATGCCGCTCTCTCTATCGATCTCGCTCACATTGCCCCATGTAAAAGTTACCAGCCCGTATTTCGGAAGAAGCATATTCGCCTCATAGACACGCTTTTTTAATTCCTCTAACATCGTTCTCCTCCTATAAATTTTCTACCGCCGCTCTCTCGATCGCAAGTCCCGCACTATATGCTTTCATAAAGTCATTGAAGCCCTTCACATCGCTTGCCTTCGGCTCCATCTTCTCGCCCTTCTGCCCGGCAAATACCTTGCTGTCAAGGAATGCAGACAGGCTTTCATCCGCGCCCTTGTTAATCATATAGGAAGCAAGAAGCGCAATACCCCAGGCGCCGCCTTCTCCCGCCGTCTCCATCACGCTCACCGGCGCGTTCATCGCAGCCGCAAGAATGCTCTGGCCTACGCCCTTTGTCTTAAAGAGACCGCCGTGTCCGAGAATCTCATCCACCTGTACCTTCTCCTCCGTAAACAGGATATCGAAACCGGTCTTTAACGCTCCCAACGAGGTAAACAAATGCACTCTCATAAAGTTCGCCAGATTGAATTTCGCATCGGGTTTACGGACAAACAGCGGACGTCCCTCATTGAAGCCCGTCACATGCTCCCCGGAGAAATAATTGTAGGCAAGCAGGCCGCCGCAGTCGTCGTCGCCTTCCAACGCCTTGCGGTAAAGGTTGCCGTACAGCTCGTTCATATCCACCTTCATGCCCATGACTTCCGAGTATTCCTTAAACAGATTCACCCATGCGTTCAGGTCGGAGGTACAGTTGTTGCAATGCACCATAGCCACCAGACTGCCGTCAGGCGTAGTCACCAAATCAATCGCATCATATACTTTGGACAGATCCTTTTCCAGGACGATCATACCAAACACGCTGGTGCCCGCAGATACATTTCCGGTACGTTTCGCCACGCTGTTGGTAGCCGCCATACCTGTTCCAGCGTCTCCCTCGGGCGGACAGAAAGGAATGCCTGCCTGCAATGTCCCCGTCGGATCTAACAGCTTCGCGCCTTCCGCCGTCAACGCGCCCGCCTGCTGTCCCGCCGTATAAACCGCCGGGAGCACATCCTTCAATTTCCATGCGAAACCTTTATCCGCAACGGCCGCATCAAACTGTGAGATCATCCTCTCATTAAATTGTCCCGTGGCAATGTCGATGGGGAACATGCCGGAAGCCTCGCCCACGCCGACAATCTTTTCACCGGTCAGTTTCCACTGAATATAGCCCGCCAGTGTGATCACAAATTTCAGATTCGGCACATGCTCTTCCCCGTTCAGGATCGCCTGATAAAGATGGGCAATCGTCCATCTTTGCGGAATGTGATAGTTGAAGAGCTCTGTCAGCTTCGTGGAAGCCTCCTCGGTAATGGTATTTCTCCATGTGCGGAAAGGAACCATCAGCTCATCCTTATCATTGAACGCCATATAGCCGTGCATCATTGCCGAAAAGCCGATCGCACCGAGTTTGGTCAGCTTTTCTCCATACTGTGCCTGCACATCTTCCGTCAGCTTTTTGTAACAGTCCTGTAACCCCGTCCAAATGTCGTCCAGACTGTATGTCCAAATACCGTTCTCCAGCCTGTTCTCCCAGTCGTGCGCCCCCGACGCAATGGGCTTATTGTTTTCATCCACCAAAACCGCCTTGATTCTGGTAGAACCAAACTCAATGCCCAGCACCGCTTTCCCATTTGCAATACATTCTTTCGCTCCCATTCTCTACCTCCTATTTATAAGCCGCCTCATTCCATCTCAGCTCATTCTTGATATCGCGGATCGTGGTATTCTTGTCAATCACCACACTCTCGATGCCCATTGCATCCGCCCAGTCAACCATCTGTTCCACAGTCAGGTCATAGGAAAACGCCGTATGATGTGCGCCGCCTGCCAGAATCCACGCAGCCGCGCCAACCTCCAAATTAGGCTGCGGCGTCCAGTACGCCGTACCCACGGGAAGCTTCGGCATCGGTCTCTCCACCTTCTTGCAGTCCACCGCATTGATCAGCAGGCGGAATCTCGTTCCCAGATCAATCAACGAGCAGGCCACCGCCGGTCCTTCCTTAGCCGTGAATACCAGACGGGCGGGATCTTCCCTGTTACCCATGGACAGCGGACATACCCTGATCGCAATATCGCCGTCCGCCACAGAAGGACATACCTCCAGCATATGCGCCTGTAAAATGCCTTCTTTGCCGGGCACTAAATTGTAGGTGTAATCTTCCATCAGGGACGAACCCTTCGCGCCTTCAATGTCAGCCGTCATCAGCTTCATCAGACGAACCATAGCCGCCACCTTCCAGTCACCCTCTGCGCCGAAACCGTATCCCTTCTGCATCAGTCTCTGAATCGCCAGACCGGGAAGTTGTTTCAAGCCGCCCAGCATGCCGAAATGGGTCACTACCGCGTGGTAATCATTCTCCACCAGGAATTTTTCAATACCGATTTCCTGCTGAGCCTGTACCGCTACATGCCTGCGGAACTCTTCCGGGTCGCGGCCCTCGTCGATAATCTTATACTTGCTGTAATACTCCTCCACCAGCGCGTTGACCTCGCCCTGCGGAACGGCATCCACATACTCCACCACATCGTTTACACAGTAGTGATCAATCTCCCAGCCGAATTTGATCTGTGCCTCTACCTTATCACCCTCAGTTACGGCCACGTTGTTCATGTTATCGCCGAAACGGCAGACACGCACATGGGAGGACTCAATCACGCCGATCGCCGTTCTCATCCAGCTCCCCAGCTGCTTCTGCACCCTCTCGGACGCCCAGTGTCCCACAATGATCTTACGGTCAATGCCCATGCGGCTCACAATATGCCCATACTCTCTGTCGCCATGCGCAGACTGGTTCTCATTCATGAAATCCATGTCGATGGTATCATAGGGAAGCTCCTCATTGAACTGCGTGTGCAAATGGCAGAGTGGTTTCCGAAACTCCTTCAGGCCGAGAATCCACATCTTTGCCGGAGAAAAGGTATGCATCCACGTGATCACACCCGCACACTCAGGATCATTGTTTGCATCATTAAAAGCCTTGCGGATGGAAGCCTGCCCTAACAGCGTGGGCTTTAATACCACCTCAAAAGGCAGATTGCCGGAAGCGTTAAGCCCCTCCACAATCTTGGCGGAATGATCCGCCACTTTTCTCAGGCACTCATCCCCATACAAGTCCTGAGATCCTGTGCAAAACCAAAATTTGTAGTTCTTTGCTGCACTCATACAATACCCTCTCTTTCTTTTTTGTTTCCCTGCGACTTAGCATCAAGTTGTACACATATACAATTTTGTATACAATATTCCCTCTCATTTCACAGGATTTGTTCCGTATTTCTTATCATACAGTTTACTACTTGTACATACAAATATGCAAGTTGTACATATCGATTTATTTTATCCTTCTAACTGAGCTTCTCGGCACCACATCCACCTCAAATTCATAGTTCGCATCGAAAGACGGATCTTTAATCAGATGAAGCAGATTTTCCGCCGCTTTTCCGCCCAGTCTCTCCATGGGATGGGGCGTCGATGCAATCGGCACGTCTCCCAAAATCGCCAGCTCCGAGTCATCCACACTGGCCACCGAGATATCCCGTGGCACCCGGATGCCATGTTTCTTAAAAATGTCCAAAAGCCCGAAGGCCACCTCATCGTTGTAGCAAAATACCGCCGTACAATCTTGAAACCGCTCCAGCACTTTATCCGCCGCTTTTTCCAGATGCTGTTTCTCCTCGGTATCCACCCAGACAATCTGCCCATCCTCCACTTCCAGCCCGGCGTCTATCATGGCGTCCATATAGCCGGAAAAGCGGGCCTGCCCCTGCCCGTCGTCCAGCTTAAAGATGCCGCCGATTTTCTCATGCCCCATGGAGATCAAATATTTTGTCATTTTCCACCCAGCCATGTGGTCGTTGATGGACACATGCGGAATTTTCAGCTGGGGATAAAAGCTGTTAATAAAAATTACCGGAATCCGTCTCTTCCTAATCTCCTGATAGAGCCGCAGATTGGGATTCGGAATGCCGCTTTTGGTCGGTTCCACAATCAAACCGGACACCTCATCCCGGCTGATGATATCCTCCAAAATAGTTTTCTCCCGGCCGTGTTGGTTGTTGGTAAACGCAATCTGTACGGAATATCCCGCCTCAATCAAAACGTTCTCAATCCCTTGAATGGTTCTCGGAAAGATATAACCGTCCACATAGGTAGTCACAACGGAAACACGCATACGCCTCGTCAAATTGGCAAGGCGGTTATCGTTAATATAAGTCCCGCTCCCCTGAATCCTTCGGATAACGCCCTCATTCTCCAACACGCCAATCGCATGTCTGACCGTCTGGCGGCTTACGCCGAACATATCTTTCAGCGTATTCTCAGAATACATCTTCTGTCCCGGAACAAGCTTTTTTGTCTCAATCTGTTCTTTTATCCATTTGACCAGCTCCAAATACTTTGGGGTTGTCTTCTCCATCATACACCTCTGCCATAATCACAAAGGGCCGTCCTTTCGGACGGCCCTCTTGGAAATTCCTAGCCTTCAAAGCACGCCGTCTGTTCGGACAGATTGCTCACCACATCCGAGACCTGATCCAACGCCTTAATGATATTTTTCATATTTTCTGCCAACGCCGCTGTATTATCCACCACACCGCCGACGCCCTGTGCGCTCTCTCTCACATTGTTTGTAATATTCTCGTTGGATTCCGCCACCGTGCGCATCACGGAACCGATGTTCTCCATAGAATCCCGCATTTCGCTCATCATCTGGTCTATCGTAATGGAGTCGTTCAAATACTGCTCGCCGGTGCGCTCCAAAATCTCGTAGTCCGGCATTACCCGGTCATTGATAAACTTCACCAGATTACCGGCATTTTCCGCCAATGTCATAACTGCCGCAACAACGCTCTCCGAAATCTGTTGAATATTTCCCGCAGTCTCCTTCGAGCTGTCCGCCAGCTGACGGATCTCGTCTGCCACCACTGCAAAGCCTTTGCCCGCTTCACCGGCTCTTGCCGCCTCTATGGAAGCGTTCAGGGCAAGCAGATTTGTCTTGGAAGCGATCCCCAATATATCCGCAGTCAGATTACTGATCTTTTCAATCTGACGGCTGTCCTCTATGGAAGCATTCAAAGTTACGTCAAAATTCTGTATCATGTTGTTCGCGGTAGCGCGGCTGTCCTGCGCCAGCTTTCTGAGCTCCTCTGCACGGTTTCTGATCTCCTCCGCGAATTTCGTTCCGTTAACAGCCTTGTCTACCGCCTGATCCACAGAAGCTTCCGCCTCTCTGGTATTATCACTGACATAGCCGACGGTAGAAGATACTTCTTCCATACTGGCCGCAAGCTCCTCCATGGTAGCCGAGGTATCATTCGCATTCTGGTTCGTCTCCTCCACCACTTCATTCACATTCAGCTGCTGCCTGTTAATTTCTTCACTGCAGGAAATCACACCGCCGATTACCCCCTGCAAAATATCCAGAAATTCATTCACGCCCCTTGCCAGCGTTGCAATCTCATCCTTCGTCTGCACAGGGACTCTCTCGTTCAGGTTGCCTTTATTGTTATGTATATCCTCGATCATCTGGTTAATGACCTGAGCAATTTTCTGAATCGGGACCACGATAATATGGTTTGCAATTATCAAAACCAGAACCGCTGCCACTACAAGCAGGATCACAACAACCACAATCAACGTATAGGCACTGTTCGCCTTTCCCTGCAAATACGCTTTGCTGCTGTCCAAGTCCTGCGAAGAAAATTCCAACAGATCCTGCATGCCATTGTCTATGACGTTATTCAACATACCAAGGTTATTTGAAATCAGGTTATTGGCGCGGTCCTTGTCCCCCTCCCTGCTGGTCTCAATGACGGTATCTACAATATCGTCAAAACTGGTAAGCCGCGACTCCAATGCAACATAGACTTTCCCCGTCTCCTCCGAAGTAATCTTCGCTTTATAAGCTTCCATGGACTCCCACATCTTCGCGCGGCTCTCCGCCACATCTTCCGCACGCCGGTCCATTGTTCTCAAAAGCTTGGCGTTCACATGGGCATAAACATTCATATAGATATCGAGATAGTTCTCATAAATGCTGTGAATCAAATTGATTTTCTCTACCTCATTATTCATCACATCCTGACTGCTATCTGTGATCTTTGTCATGCTATTGGCCATAAACCCCAACGATATAATCGAAATCAAAGCGAGTACAATAATAGCCGAGGCAAATTTAAAACCAATCTTTTTCATAAAAGAACCCTCCGTCACATCTAATCATTCGCATACGCTCAGTATACCACATTTTGTTGCACAAGAACAATCTTTTTATGCGATACATTATAACATTTTCACAAAAAACCGCCGGATCAACATAGTGTCAATCCGGCAGTCTGTTTCTCTTTTGCATTATTTACGTATAGCGAACCCTCCGTCTGTCAATCAGCCAGCGGAATTCCTCTTTTTTCTAACAGACATTACCACGCTCTGAATCACAAGGAACAGGCAGATCATAGCCGCCTTTGTAATACCCGTCCACCACGCATCATCAAATCCGATAGAGGATACGATATTCTGAATCGTACTCAGGGAGAGTACGCCAAAGAACGTACCGGCCACATTACCCACACCACCCGTCAGCATGGTGCCGCCGATAATAGAGGAAGCGATCGCATCCATTTCAGCGCCTGCCGCATTGGAGGGCGAGCCCGAACCCACATGCAGGAAGTAAACAAATCCGCCAATTCCTGCCAGAAGGCCGCAAATCAAATGCGAGAGGAATTTCGTCTTCTTTACGTTGATACCCAGCATCAACGCGCTCTGTTTGTTGCCGCCCACCGCGTAGAAATTACGTCCCATTTTGGTCCAGCGCAGCAGCATAAACATCACAATCACGATCAGGAGCGCCACCAACACGCCGATCTCCACATACGCGGGCACATAAATTCCCTTTTTATTGACAGAACCGAGACCCGGCACATTGATACGCGTCGTCTTGAGCGCAACGAACGCTTCGTTCGCCACATTAAAGGGGGAGCTGTTCACCACGGTGGTCATACCCTTCGCAAAGAACATACCCGCCAGTGTAACGATAAAAGGCTGAATATCCAGATACGCGACCATTAATCCCTGAATGGCGCCAAACGCCAGGCCGATCGCCAGCGCGATCAGGATCGCGCCAAAGACATTACCGCCCTTATAATCCAGATAGACCGCACAGCACATACTCACCAGCGCGGTCACGCCGCCCACGGAAATATCAATTCCGCCGGTTATCATCACAAGACTCATGCCGCAGGCAAGAATAATGAGCGCAGCATTAGAATTTAAAAGCAGGAAAAAGGTCTGTGGCCTTAAAAAGCCTCCGCGCAGGAATACGACAGCTCCTATATACATCAGAAAAAATACAATGACCGTAATCGTCAGGAGCAGATTGGTATCGGTCATGCCCATCAGTTTTGCGCCGAGACCCTTGCCCGCAGACGGGCTATTCTTATCTGTCTTTGCCATCTTACGCCACCTCCTTGCTCAGTTTCATCTTTTTGGTAATCTTATTAAAATACTCTCTCACAGTGGGCGCGCTGACAACTACCAGCAGGATAACCACTACCGCTTTGTAAGCGGGAAGCGCCGTTGAGGAAACGCCGAATTTGTAAAGTGTCGTCGTCAGGCACTGGATTACAAACGCGCCGATAATGGAAGCCGTCATATTGAACTTGCCGCCGGAGAGCGCATTACCGCCAAGAGCAACCGCCAGGATCGCATCCATCTCAATATCCTTCGCGATAACGGAGTAGTTGATGGAAGACACACGGCTTACTTTGATCAGTCCGGCAACCGCTACACACAAGCCTAAAATCACGAAAGCCATCACCTTGATCAGCTCCGGATTCAGACCGTTTAACTTGGAAGAACTCTGGTTGATACCAACCGCCTGCGTATACAACCGAAGGTTTGTCACCTTCAGCACAATGCCGATCACGATCATGCATGCGATTGCAATAAAGCAGGGCGTCGGAATCGGTATGCCGGGTATGAACCCGCCGAAATAGGCAAACTTCGGATCACTGATCACAGGAAGCTCGTTGTTATTAATCCACGCCGCAATGGAGCGCCCCGCTGTATACAGGATCAGCGTCGCGATCATGGGCTGAATCTTAAAGTATGCCACCAGCACGCCGTTGAACGCGCCGAAGAGCATTGCCACCACACATGCCACCAAAAACGCCACAATGATAGGCGCCTGTAAAGTTTCAGGACGGGCATTTCCGCCGCACAGCACCCGCAGGATCACACTGCCCGCGATAGCAATTGCCGCGCCCACACTGATATCCTGACCGCCGGAAGCCGCCGTCACAAGGGTCATGCCGATTGCCAGAATAGCCAGCTCGGAACCATTGTTGATAATGTCGATGATAAAGCCGGACAGCACCGGATCGCCCGAGCTGTTGTAACCCAATGTAATTCTAAAGAAAGCAGGATCGGCAATCAGGTTAAAGACCGCCAGCAGCAAAAGCGCCGCAATCGGAATAAAGCACTGATTTCTAACTAAATTTTTTAAAATATTTCCATTCGATGTTCTAGCTGTTTCACTGTTCGCCATTTACTTGTCACCTCCCGCGATCGTTTCCATAACCGTGCCCTGGTTCAAATCATCGCCCGTCAGTTCGCCTACCGCCTTGCGGTCACGCATGACAATCAGGCGGGAACAGGTCCGCAGCATCTCGTCAAGCTCCGAAGAGATAAAGGTTACGCTCATACCCTCGGATGCCAATTTCAGCACCAATTTCTGGATATCAACCTTCGTACCTACATCAATACCTCTGGTAGGCTCATCCAAAATCAGATACTCGGGATGGGTAAAGAGCCATCTCGCCAGAATTACCTTCTGCTGGTTACCACCGGAAAGCGACTTAATAGGCGTATCCTTGGACGCCGTCTTAATATTCAAAAGTTGTATGTATTCATCCGCGACCTTATTTGCCTCCGCTCTGGAGAAAGGTTTGAAGAAGCCTCTTAATACCTGCTGCGCCAGAATAATATTATCGCGCACGGAAAGGTCTCCCACAATGCCGTCCACCTTACGGTCCTCAGGCAGATAAGCAATGCCGTTCTTCATGGCGTCAAGCGGCTTCGCGATCTTTACGTCCTTGCCCTTCATCTTGACTTTGCCGCCGGTCACCCTGTCGGCGCCGAAGATCGCGCGCACGCACTCGCTTCGTCCGGAACCGAGCAGTCCCGTGAAACCGTTCACCTCGCCCTTGTTGATATGGAAATCAAAAGGCTTAATGCCCGCATTGCTGACAAGGCCTTCCGCCTCCAGCACAGGAACCGCATCCTTACCCGCATCGAAGGTCTTGACCTCGCTCTTGATATCGGAGAGATCGTCCACTTCCTTACCAAGCATCTTGGACACAAGCTGTACGCGGGGCAGATTCTCGATTTCATATTCGCCCACAAGCTTACCATCCCTCATAACGGTAATTCTGTCGCAGACCTCATATACCTGCTCCAAAAAGTGCGTAACGAAAATAATGCCTACGCCCTTGGCACGGAGATCCCGCATCAGCTTAAAGAGCTTCTCCACTTCCTGTTCATCCAACGAGGAAGTAGGCTCATCCAGAATCAGAACCTTACATTCCATGTCAACCGCACGGGCGATCGCGATCATCTGCTGCACCGCCAGAGAACAAGTGCCAAGCTGTTGCGACGCCCTCGCGGGTATCTGCAGCGATTCCAGAATCCTGTCCGTATCCGTGTTCATTTTTTTCCAGTTCTGTACCGCGCCCTTGGTACGGCCGATAAACATATTTTCCGCCACAGTAAGGTTCGGACAGAGCGTAATCTCCTGATACACAGTACTGATACCCATATTTTGTGCATCCTGAGGCGAGTGAATCGCCACCGTACCTTCCGTACCGTCAAGGAAGATATCCCCCTCCTCCTTGCCGTAAACACCGGTAAGAACCTTGATCAGCGTTGATTTTCCCGCGCCGTTCTCCCCCATAAGCGCATGAATTTCACCTTTGCGCAATGTAAAATCCACGCCTTGAAGAGCGTGTACTCCGGGGAAGATTTTGTGAATGTTTCTCATTTTTAATACAACATTTCCTTCCACTCTCAGGTTCACCTCCCAATTTTTTTGTAAAAAATTTTAGAAAAAGAGCGCGGGCAGGCTTTTTTCGCTGCGCCGCGCTCGTTTCTTACATTATATCATATTTTTTGCTTAGTAGCAAACTGTTAGACTCGAAATGATAGCTATTAGATACCGTACTTATCTACATCCTCCTGAGTGATGGTCTCTGCATCAAAGCCCTTCTCCTCCATGATGATCACCTTCTCAGCAGGCGTACCGCCGCTCTCAAGGGTCTTGATTACCTCATCGATGTAAGAGGACTGGAAAGGATTACACTGTCCATCGTAGTTCCAGTTACCTGCAAGCAGCTCCTCAAGAGCCCACTTGTTGCAGTCAAAGCCCATTACGATAACGTCCTTGCCTACGCCGTGAGAGATGTTAGCTGCATCCAGAGCTGCAACAGCACCCTTAGCCATATCGTCGTTCTCAGCGTAGATTACGTTGAACTCTTTGCCGGAGCTGATCACAGACTGTACGATCTGCTGTGCGTTCTCAGCGTTCCAGGAAGCGGTCTGCTGCTCAACCATGTTCCAGTTATCCTCTGCCGCTACCTTCTCATCAAGAGCTTTGGTACGGCCCTGCTGTGCTGCGGAACCCATCTGACCCTGAAGGTGGATGATGTTGTAGGTCTCAAGATTCTGGTTTGCAAGCCAGTCTACTGCAGTCTGGCCTTCTTTGTCCATATCGGACACGATGGATGCTGCGTAAAGACCTTCGTCAGCGTCGATGGTACGGTCAAACAGGATAACCTGAACGCCTGCGTCCTGCGCATCCTGTAAAACGGTATCCCAACCTGCGGTATCAGCCGCAGAGAGAAGCAGATAGTCAACGCCGTCCTGAATGAACTGCTGCGCCGCCTTTACCTGATCCTCATTTGCATTACCTACTGCAGGGTTGCCATACGCAAAAGATGCGTCATAGCCGTTCTCCTCGGTAAATGCAGCCTTCAGATCTGCGTCGTTCGCGGTACGATAACCGGACTCACTGGGATCGTTGTTGATGATACCAACCTTGATCAGGTCGTCGCTTGCTGCAGGAGCTTCCTCTGCTGCCGGTGCTTCCTCTGCCGCAGGAGCTTCCTCTGCTGCCGGTGCTTCCTCTGCTGCAGGAGCTTCCTCTGCTGCCGGTGCCTCTGCTGCAGGAGCCGCTGCCTCTTCAGAACCGCCGCCACAGCCTGCCAGAGTAGCCATTACCATAGCGCCTGTCAGTAATACTGCTAATTTTTTCTTCATTCTAGTTTCCTCCCTTTCATGGTTTGCTCCCATCGCATTCTGCGGTGAGAGAACTATGTTTTCGAGATCGGGATTGTTTATTTCCCGTCCCTGAAAACACTTTAGCAAAATGCACGACTCGATTCAACACCCAAAATCATCCTTTTGTGCATTTTGGGTGGGTTCAACAATACAAATTTATGTTATAATAAAAAACAAAAATACAAATTATAAATTTTAGGGTATTTTTTTACGATTTTACTCTACTTTTATTAATTTTAACGGAGATTTTTCCCATTTTTGTGTCAGCCTTTTATAGTGATTCTTATCAAACCGATCTTTTTGAAGGCATTTTTCTTCCCTACAGGGTGTTTTTGTGAATAATTTTAGAGGAATTTGTAAACAAACCATGAACAAAAAAAGGAGATTTTTTTACTATGAGCAAGTACGAAACACTTTCGGAACAACTTATGGAACAAATTTCACGGAATCTGCAACAGGGAATCACTGCACTGCCCACCGAAGCGCAGCTCTCCCAGCAATACCGGGTCAGCCGTCAGACCGTGCGGGCCGCCCTCTCGCTCTTACGCAAAAAGGGCCTGATCGAAAGCCGTCAGGGAAGCGGTTCCTACGCCACCGGCCTCTCTCCCGACGCCTCGAAAAACCTCATACCTATCCTGATTGCCAGCAGTCAGGAGTATATTTATCCCCATCTGCTCGCGGACATTCGTTCAGCGTTAACCGAAAAAGGTTATCAGCTTCAGGTCTGCCCCACAGACAACGACACCTCCAAGGAAAGGCAGATTTTGCTCTCCCTGTTAAACACGCCGCCCCGCGGCCTGATCGTGGAGGGTTCCAAGAGCGCCCTGCCCACACCGAACGCAGACCTCTATGACAAGCTAAAAGCAGGCGGTTCTCATCTGCTCTTTCTACATAATAGATATAGCGCCCTGTCAGAAGAAGTCTGTATCAAGGACGACAACTACTATGGCGGCTATCTATTGGCCAGCCATCTTGCCGAGCTCGGACATACTTCCATCGCCGGGATTTTTAAAATAGACGACCAGCAGGGGCCTGAACGCTACCTGGGTGCTGCCTCCTGCCTTCGAGATCTGGGGTTGGAATTTGCAGACTCCCATGTGGGCTGGTTTCAATCGTCAGAGATCAACGCGCTGGAAAAAAGACAGGACACCCGGTTTCTTGCCGCCTTTATCAAAGAGCAGCTGCCCGGCTGTTCCGCTGTGATTTGTTATAACGATGAAATCGCCTACTGGCTGATGAAGGAGCTCTCCTACACTCACATTCAGATTCCCCGGGACGTCTCCGTAGTCTGCTTTGACAACAGCTATCTGAGCGAACTGAGTAAGATCCGAATCACCACAATGACCCACAGGCCGCACGAAATAGGAAACTGTGTGGCTGACACTATGGTTCGCCTGCTACAGGGAATCCCGGCTGTATCGCAGGAAATTCCCTGGGAGCTGGTCCGCAGGGAGAGCGACGGCCCCGCCCGCCCTTAAACTTTTGTACCGGCCCGGTACTCTCTCGGCGTGCATCCCTGCGTCTTCTTAAAGACAAAACTGAAATAGTGGGGATCTTTGTAGCCCACCTCCTGTGCGATTTCGCCGGTGTGCATCTGGGTCTGCCGCAAAAGCTTTTTCGCCTTCTCCATGCGTTTTCCCGTCACATATTCCACAAAAGTCACCTGCATGGCGCGGGAGAAAATCGCGCTGAAATAATTGGCGCTGACATTCACTTCCCCCGCCACCAGATTCAGGGAAAGGCTTTCCTGTGAATAGTTTTCTTCTATATAAGAGAGCGCTTTTTTTAAGATCCGCTCGCTCTGGTTATCCGACTCCCGGTCACGAAGCTCCAGGGCCTTCTCAATCAGACCGCATAAATACTCCTGCAATTCCTCCACATCATACTGCCGCTCCGGCGTAAGCCCCTTGTCGCCCATAAGCTGTATCAGTTCCTCTTTCTCACAGCCGAGGCCCTCCACATAGGACACTGTCACGAAATAGGCATGGAGCGTCAGGTAATTGCGAAACATAGCAGACTGCAGTGCTTCCCCCAGAGCCAGCAGATAGTTCTCCACGTAGTCCCCCACCTCATCTTTCACGCCCCGCAGCAGGAAGTCTCTCATAATCTCCGCGTCCATCTTTGCAGGGTCAATATCCACGATCTTGCCGCCTTCCTCCTTTCCGGGTGCGCTTAACCGTACCGTCTCTCCGGTAAAGACATGCTGTCCCGGCATCAAAAAACGGTATGCGAAAAGATGATTGGCATTGCTGTAGCACTGTGCCAAAAGACTCAGCCTCTCTACCGGCTCTCCGACAGCCACATACCAATCCAGTGTTTCCTGCGCCGGCCGGCAGATCCGTTCTACATTTTCCAGGCTTCTGGCCGTAAGCTCCGGCATCTGCTCCATGCTGCCTTTCATCAGCACGCCATAGGTATTCACATTCCACCGGAAAACCAGATTCTCCGGGTAACGCACAAAATAATGTAAGAGTTCCTCCCTCTTTCTGGCAAAATCCTCGGATTCCATGCCCATATTCTCCCCGGTCCGCTTTTCCTGTAAATTAAACAACAAAATGTTGTAGCATGCCGCGTTGATTTTGAGGGAGAGTTTAGCCGCCTCCTCATAGATATCCTGAACCGGCATACGCCCTTCAAATACCTTGACAAAGAAGTCCGTCCTGGAAAACTGCTCGTACTCTCTGGCCTCGCTCTGAAATTTTTCCTGAAAGGTCTTTTGCTCCCGTTCGTTTTCAATCTTTGTCTTAAGCTCCGCCAAAACCTTCTGCATGGCCGCCCGGGTGATCGGCTTTAAAAGATACTGCTCCGCTCCCACCTGAATCGCGCCTCTGGCATACTCAAAATCATCGTAGCCGCTGATGATAATAATTTTCATGTCCGGGAATTCCTGATGCACCAGACGGCTCAAAGACAGCCCGTCCATAAAAGGCATTTTGATATCCGTAAGCAAAACGTCCGGCTTCATCTTCTGTATGAGGGGAAGCGCCATCTCCCCGTCACTGGCCTCACCTACAAACTCATACCCGTACTGCTGCCATGGGATATTATCCCGAAGCCCCTCTCTGACAACGCTCTCATCTTCCACCAGAAATACTTTCAGCATTTGCCTCTCCCTTCTAATAACTTCTCTCTTCCAAAATTTCCTCTGTCACGTTCTCCATGGTAAAAACATCCTCTTCCACATAGTATTGTTTTTCAACCTGTTCCCCTGTCTCCAACATATCTATCACCCGAAGCAGATATTCGCCCTGATTGGGATTACACTCGATATCAACGTTAATTGTCCCCTCCGCCACCATCTCCAACGCGCTCTCTACCGCATCAAAGGATATAATCATAATATCGCCATCCACCCCCACCGTTCGGCCGGATTCTCGAATCGCCTCGATAGCCCCAAAAGTCATATCATCGTTTTGGGACACTACCACATCAATGTCCCGGTACTTGCGCAAAAATCCACGCATCACTTCCTTGCCTTTGGTTGAGGTAAACTCCGCGCACTTCTGCTCCAAAATATTCCAATTCTCATGCTTTCCCGCTACCGCATCAAACCCGACCGTTCGACCGATCTGCGAGGAAGACCCCTCCGTCCCCGCCAATACCACGATGTTGACGGATTCCTGATCGCGGTTTCTCTTTTGCAGCTCCCGTTCCAACCATCGGCCGGCCTTTTCACCTTCTTCCTCAAAATTACTACCCACGCAGGTCACATACAGACTCTCATCCTCCACATCGACATTTCTGTCCATAAGGATAACAGGGATTTCAGCCTCTTTCGCCTCCCGCAGCACAGTCTCCCATCCTGTCTCCACCACGGGAGAAAAAATAATGTAATCCACCCTCTGAGAGATAAAGCTTCTGAGCGCCTTAAGCTGGTTTTCCTGCCTCTGCCGGGCATTATTATAAATCAGGAAATAACCGTTTTCTTTCGTGAACGCATTCTGCACCGATTCCGTATTGGCAGTCCGAAATCCCGATTCACTCCCAAGCTGCGATACGCCCACCACAATCCGATTGTCCTTCTCCACCTGATTCATTTCCTCAATATCTGTAAAGAGCCTGCTGCCAAACATGATAAACATCAAAATCAGCACGAAGAGTATTCCGGCCACCACAACGCCATAAGATCTTTTATGAAACATGTCCGCCCTCCTTTTCCTCCGTATACGGAACCGCCGGTATTACAATCTCCACACATGTACCCTTTCCTCTGGCAGAGTCGATCCGCATACCGTACTTTGCCCCAAAATTCATACGGATTCTCTCATTGACATTGGCAAGTCCAAACCCCTTCTCCGTGTCCTTGCATGGTTTTTTGATCTCCTCCTGCAGCTTATGAAGTTCTTCTTCCTCCATGCCGACGCCGTTGTCCTCCACAGTAAAGCGCACCTCATCTCCGCGCTGCTTGCCGGTTACAAGAATGTTTCCCTTCGCCCGCTTATATTTAATACCGTGATAGAGCGAGTTCTCCACCAACGGCTGAAGCGTCAGCTTCAAAATCTGATATCGGTAAAGTTCCGGATCAATTCGGATCTCGTACTCCAAAATATCTCTGTAGCGCATCTGCTGGATTTCCAGATAGCTTTTGATATGAAGTTCTTCCTCCTGTATCGTAATATATTCCTTTCCTTTGCTGAGTACCAGACGGAAAAACTCCGACAAAGACATAACCATATTTACTGCCTTATCGGAATCGTTCCCCTCAATCAGCCATACGATGGTATCCAAAGTATTATACAGAAAATGAGGATTAATCTGCTCCTGTAAAAGCCGGAGGTCCGCTTTGCGCATTTTTCTCTCGTCCTCCTTAATCTTCGTCACCAATTCCTCCAAACTCTCCGTCATACTGTTTACACTATCCGCCAAAACGGCCACCTCGTCCTGCGACTCCACTCTGGCTCTTGCAGAAAAATCCCCCTTTGCAACCTGCTCCGTCACCTTGGAAAGTTCTTTAATCGGTCCTGTAATATCT
Organism: Lachnospiraceae bacterium UBA7202; assembly: GCA_002490705.1. GTDB lineage: Bacteria > Bacillota > Clostridia > Lachnospirales > Lachnospiraceae > UBA3282. The sequence goes on along the minus strand of DKUO01000012.1, from coordinate 68,686 downwards.
AACACAATCATGACTATCAGGATCATTACCATAAAAATTAGAAAAGCAAGCATCCCGCCACAGAAAAGAGTAAAGTTATACACCTTCACATTCAACTGATTTGTCAGGTGTTCCATACTTTTAGTCTGATAATAGATATAATACTGAATATTGTCCTGAATCAGCTCAGTTAAGATATAGATATTGTCTTCAAGCATTACAATATTTGTGTCATAACCAACATCCGCCTCCAGATTCATCCTGATATCATCCACGCGGTCCTCTAACGTGTCGATATTGCGCAAAAGAATCTGTAATCTGACACGGCTTTCCCCATCCGTGGTAATGCTCATGAGGTTGCCAAACTCATTCCGCAGTTCATGGAGGAGCACATACGGGTCTACCAGACTACCGTCGCTTCCTACCGTATCAAAAGTGACTGCACCCACCACCAGTTTGTAAAGACTTTCATCCATCTCCTCTTTAAAATTCAGATTATAGTTATTGGCCACCGTCAGGTTATCCATAATCGCTTCATAGGCACCGCTATAGCTGTGCAGGGCATAAATCAGATAGAGGGACATCACCAAAAACGGAATCCCCACCGCCATGGATAACAGAATCAATTTATACTTAATAGAATATTTTACGTTTACAGGCTGCATATGTATTTCTCCTCTGTTTTCTATTTTACCAATTTTTCGCTAAAAGATAAATCCATATTTGCATTATTTTTCCCAAGGGTGTATGATGAAAAAAATATAAACTATTTTAATGTAAAATGAAAGAACATGATACATGAAAGAACAGTCCGTTTTATCTACCATTTATGAAAATATCTGTCGGGACACCGGAAAGCAGAATGAATCCGCCAAGTTGATTGCTGTGGTCCGTCTGCTGACCCTCACCATGCTGGTTTATTCCTTCGTATGCTGCGTCCTTGTCTCTCTCACAGGCCACACGGGAGCCCTCGCTTTTTCCCTTTTTTCTCCCGTTTTGTTTTTGGCCCTTTTTGTATTGTCATATCGTTGCGGCACATATGTCTCTTACTGTATTCTGAATATCTGCATTCTGTTTTGGAGCATTGTAAATATATACTATTTTGGTTGGAACATCGGCGTCCAGCACTTTCTGGTGGTACTGTTAGTCTTTGTCTTTTTTTCCAAATACAAACACGAGCGCGCCAAGATTGCCTATGCGTCATTTTTGTTTGTCCTGCGATTGATTTTTTATTATTACTGTCGTTCCCATGAACCGCACACTGTTCTCGGCACCGATCTGAACAACGCGCTGCAAATTGTCAATACCTTCTTTATTTTCCTATCTCTGGGACTGGTTGCCTATCTGTTCAGCACCACCACACAGGAGATGGAAGGAAAACTGATCGAATATAACCGAAAGCTGGTAAAACAAGCCAACACCGATACGCTGACCGGCCTTTACAACCGTCGGCGCACAATGGAGTATTTGGAATCGCTCCTTAAAGATGCGGAATCACAGATCAGCATCTGCCTGTGTGATATCGACCACTTTAAACACGTCAACGATACCTACGGCCATGACACCGGTGATGTGGTTTTGAAGTCCATTTCCGATACCTTTCGGACAAAACTGCCTCCTGACACTTTTATTTCCCGTTGGGGCGGTGAAGAATTCCTCCTGATTTTCCCTAACATGAACGGGGACGAGGCAGGCACCGCACTGGAAATACTCCGCCAGAAAATCAAAGGACTCGTCTTTGACGGCGGCTCAGAAAAATTTACCGTTTCCCTGACTTACGGACTTGTGGAATATGATTTTCACAGCGACATTACAACCCTCCTAAAAGAGGCAGATGAGAAATTATATATCGGCAAAGAAAGCGGACGTGACCGGGTCATTTTCTGATCCGGTCATTATTTATGCCCTTCTCTCATATAGTAATACAAATCTCTTTCTGTAGGTGCATTCTTGAAACGATCTCTCTCCCCCCGGCAATGGATTCTTGCCTTTACTCTCTTTACACTCTTAAGTATCCTGACTCTCCACTGGTACAGCAGTACCCATCAGGACACAAAATTCCTCGCATTTACGAAAGACTTCTTTCTGGAAGAGGTGCAGGCAAATCCCATCCACTTTCACTATACCATAGATGACCCGTCCATTTATGATATTGACGAATCCTCCCTTTCTCTGCCCGTCTATCAGGCTGGGGGCGCCGCAAATGACGCCGCTTCGCTGGCTCTGGTAAGGGAGCGGCTGGCTGACATTAACCCCGAAAGCCTGAACGAAGAGAATCAAAAACTTTATGACCTTTTGGATAGTTACCTCGCGGCTGCCGCCGGCACCGCCGCCTATCCCTATCTCGCAGAACCGCTCTCGCCCTCCTCCGGTGTTTCCTCGGAGCTGCCCATTTTATTCTCCGAATACCGGCTGGACGACAAAGCCGACATTGAGAATTATCTGTCAATTTTGAACCAGATTCCCGCCTATTTTGACGGGTTGCTCCTCTATGAACAGGAAAAAGCGCAGGCCGGCCTTTTCATGTCCGACAAAACTGCGGACCGGGTCATTGCGCAGTGCCACGATTTGTTAAATCCCTCCGCTCTGGAAGACGGTACGCATTTTTTACACCTCACATTTGAGAACCGCTTACAGCAGTTAGTAAACAAAAATGTCCTGACCGCCGAAGAGGCAGCTGCCTACGTTTTCGAACACGACCGCCTGCTCACTACGGTGGTGGCTCCCGCCTATGACCGGCTGGCTGACGGGTTGACATTATTAAAAGGAAGCGGGAAAGATACCTGCGGACTGGCAGGGCAGGAAAACGGCCGGGAATACTACCTGGCTCTTGTCCGCCTGCGCACCGGATCTTACCGTGATATCGCGGAAATCAAGCAGCTTTTGGCAAGAGATATCCGACTCAATTATGAGTCCTTGTTTGCGCTTCTTTCCGCCAATCCGGAACTTAAAAATATGATCTCCGAAAATCCTTCTCTTTTGCCGGAAATGACGCCGGAAGAAATCCTCACAGATTTACAGGAAGAAATCGGTGAAGAATATCCTCCCATTCCCGCCGGCCGGAATAATGCGCCCATCCACTCCACGATAAAATATGTGGATGAAAGCCTGGAGGCATACAGTGCTCCTGCCTTTTATATGATGCCGCCCATTGACAATATCTGCGAAAACCTGATCTGTTTAAACGCCAAAGACACACAGGACGACCTCTCCCTCTACACTACTCTGGCACACGAGGGTTACCCCGGTCATCTGTATCAGACCGTATACAGCAAACGTTATCAGGAACAGGAAAACCTGCTGCCCCTGGGAAGCGTCCTGTATTATGGCGGCTTTATCGAGGGCTGGGCAATGTATGTGGAACTGGACTCTTACGACAAGGCCATCGAGCTGGCGAAGGATGCGCATCCCGAAGCCGCGGCTTACTATCAGGCATGCCGTCTGGACCGGCAGTTCAGGCTTGGCCTCTACTCTCTTTTGGATATCGCCATCCACTATGACAACGCCTCCTTCGAAGATGTTGCGAAGCTCTGCTCCTGCTTCGGCATAAATGACACCGCAGGTCTTTCGGCCCTCTACCAGTATATCGCGGAGGAACCCTGCAATTATCTGAAATACTATCTGGGATATCTGGAAATCCTGGAATTAAAAAGACAGGCAGCCGTCCTCTGGTCTGATACCGACCCGTTGACCGCCACCTATGATGACAAAGATTTTTTATACCGTTTTCATACCTTCCTGCTGCAAAACGGCCCCGCAGATTACCGAACACTGGCAAAGCGGCTTGCTGTATGGGAAGATCAGGACACCTCTCTGAAAAAGCGCGTCAGTTTTAACAGCGCATTTTCCAGCGCCCCCTGCTCCTCCTCCGTGAGATCTTTCAGAACCGCATCGATCATTTCCTCGTGGAATTTCCGGTGATGGAGATACGCTTTTTGTCCTTTCTCCGAAAGGGAAATCAGCACAACTCTCCTGTCCTCCTCACTGCGGGTTCTGTTCACATACCCTTTTTTGACCAGTCCGTTGACTGATATGGTCAGTGTCCCTGTCGTGACCTCCAGCTCCCTCGCCACACTGGTCATATTCTTCGCGCCTTCCGGACCGATCGCCTCCATGACATGCATATCGTTCGAGGTCATATCCTGATATTCCTCCGTCCGGACGGCCCGCTCCTCCAACGTGTTAATATCTCGGAACAGTCTGACCAACACTTCATTCAATGTATTGTTAATGCTCATCTCAGCCTCCATGTCAGAACCGCATACTACGCCATTCAGTGTAGCAAAAGATAGTTTGAAAGTCAAACTTTTTTATTCTCCCTAAAGTACTAATTATAAAATAACAGTTTATATTTTCTTTCGATTTTCTTTCGAATTTTGACACATCCCATTCACAAATGCCCTGTATAGTATAAATTGTAGTTAAGACAGAGCCGGATCAAAACATTCGGCCCGCAGGAATTACATACTAAGATTCTTTAGCGGTGGTTATACTACACTTACAAAGAAGTCGCCGGTGCTGATTCGGTGCCGACCGGCTTCGACTAACCATAACAGCGCGTTTTACCAAACGCCTGTTGACATATATTTGAACCAACATTTCTATCCTTCTCACACACAGGAAACGGCGCCCGCGAGGCGCCGTTTCTGTATTTAACCCTTATATACCCTTACCCGCATATCTTTCCCGCCAACACAATGCTCGCCGCAATTCCCGCGAAGGTAGCAAGCAGCGCCCCCTTTAAGGTATAGCGCGTTTTGGTGACCTTCGCCGCAAGGAAATAAACGCTCATGGTATAAAAGATCGTCTCCGTACAACTCATCATGATCGAAGTGGTCAGCCCGATCAGGGAATCCGGCCCATGGTTTTTGAAAATATCAAGCACCAGCCCTGTCGCCGCCGAGGAGGAAAACATCTTCACAAGCATCAGCGGTACAAGCTCCGGGGAAAAGCCGAGCCTGCCCGCCACACCGCCAAACAGGCCCCCGACAAATTCCAGAAAACCTGACGCCCGCAAAACACCCACCGCCACCATTAGGCCAATCAACGTTGGCATGATCTGTATCACTGTATGAAAACCATCCTTCGCGCCACGGATAAAGTCTTCATATACGTTGCAATGGTTGGAAATGCCATAAGCCACAATATAAAAAAGAATGACCGGAATAATAATATTCGAGATATTGGACAGGACAGATGCCATGGATACGCTCACGGAATGCTTTTATAAAATCTATGCAGAAAAAATCATGTTTATCCCTTCGCATAATTTAAAAAATTTGCGCCTCCGACATTGATAAATCACAAAAATACTGCTACCATAAAAATGAAATTATTTTAATAACAACATCAGAAAGCGACATCTATCATGCCACAATCCAATTTAACGGTTCTGGCCGCCCTGATCGGCCTGATCGCCTTTATGGCGGTCCTCATAATTCTAATCAATCTTTTTTTGCACCACAGACAGGAACGACGCATCAGCAAGATGGACGAGCTGGAAGGGCATGATTTTGAATTCTTCTGCGCCGATCTTTTGAAAGCCCAAGGCTTTATCGGTGTGGAAGTGACCCGGGGAAGCGGCGATTTTGGTGTTGATATTCTGGCGGAAAAAGATGGTGTCACTTACGCAATTCAATGCAAACGTTACAATAATCCTGTCGGGGTAGAAGCAGTGCTTCGCACCTACGGCGGGCTGGCTTACTATGAACGCATGGTTGGCGCAATTATGACCAATCAATATTTTACCTCACCCGCAGTGGAAGCAGCAAAGAAACTGAAAATCCTGCTCTGGGACAGAGGGTATCTGGATGAGATGATAAACGAAAATAAATCATAAACAGAAAGGCAGATACTATGAACGAACTGAAAAAATACGCTTTACATGAAATTCCCTACTACAAGGTGCACGGCCGCACTGTTCCCGGCGTCTGTCCCTTACCCCTTTTTTTCAGCGGAAGCGCTGTGGAGCTGAATGTATCCGGCCCTGAGCTGTGGGCGGATCTGGAGGTGAGCTGGCAGAATCTGGAAATGTGGGTTACGGTGGAAGTAAACGGGGAACTCATGAGCCGTCAGATGCTCATGCCGGGAACCTACTCACTTTGCCTGTTTCGCGGCATGAATCCGGAAACGGTTAAAAATGTGCGTCTTACAAGGGAATTACAAGCCATGACAGAAGATGAAGACTGCTGCCTTATCGTTCACGGCTTTCAGACAAACGGGGCGTTTCACCCTGTTCCGAAAGGAAAATACACGTTGGAATTTATAGGCGACAGCATTACCTCCGGCGAAGGCACCTACGGCGCAATAGGGGAAGCCGATTGGATTCCCATGTACATGAGTTACAGCCGCGATTACGCAAAAATGACGGCGGAAGCTCTCGGTGCGGACGCTTATCTCATCTCCAAAGGCGGCTGGGGCGTTCTTTCCGGTTGGGACAACAATCCGAACTCTAACATTCCCTCCCGCTACGAGCAGCTCTGCGGCCTCTGCTGCGGCGAAAGAAACGAGAGTCTGGGCGCCTTTGCCCCCTATGACTTCTCCACAAGAAAAACCGACGCTGTGATTGTCAATCTGGGCACAAACGATGCCTCCGCCTTCCAGCAGCCCGAGTGGCATGATCCCGCCACAGGGCAGACTTTTAAACAGCATACGAACCCGGACGGCACCTATCAGGAGGATGACCTGAACCGCTTTAAGGACGCAATCGTTTCCTTCTTAAAAATGCTGCGCAGACACAACCCGCAGGCACACATCGTTTGGTGCTACGGTATGCTTGGATACGACCTGACCGCCGCCATAAACGAAGCGCTAAACCGCTACACCAAAGAGAACGGCGACCATAATCTTATCTTTCTACAGCTTCCAAATACCACCAGAGAAACGGTCGGCTCCAATGAGCATCCCGGCGAACTCTCACACCGCAGAGCGGCGAGAGTGCTGACAGAATATTTACAGGACTATTTTTCCTGAAAGCTTTCCGATAAAAAGGGCGAAGCCAGACCGGCTCCGCCCTTTTTCTCTTACCTCTCCAGTTCCATCAAGCCAAGTTTCAACGCCCCCATAATACCCTGCTTATCGTTAAGGCTCTGCACCACGATGTAACTGTCCAGATCCTCCAGCTCCTTTGTCTTGATATAGCCATTTAGCAGTGTCTTAAATTTCTCACGCACCAGCTTCAAGAGCTGTGTCTGGTGCATCACGCCGCCGCCCAGAATAATGCGCTGCGGGGACACAAGCAGGGTATAATCCACAAGCGCCTGCGCGATATACTCAGCCTCCATTTCCCAGACCTCCGGTCTATCGGCAAGGTCAATGGCCTTTTTGCCCCACCTGCCCTCAATAGCCGGTCCCGCTGCCAATCCTTCCATGCAGTTTTTATGGAAGGGACAGAAGCCCTCGTAGGTATCGTTCGGAAGTTTGCTCAAAAGCACATGGCCTCCTTCCGGATGCAGCATGCCGTGCAAGAGCTTTCCATCCACAATGATACCCACACCCACGCCGGTACCGATTGTAATGTAAATGCAGCTATGCAGCCCTTTCGCAATGCCCCAGGTATATTCTCCCAAGGCAGAACCATTGACGTCAGTATCAAATCCGACCGGCACGCCAAGCTCTTTCTTAAATGCTCCCACCATATCAAAATTCTGCCATGCCAGCTTCGGCGTGGTAGTGATGTAACCGTAGGTTTCGGAATCCCGGTTCACGTCAATAGGGCCGAAACACCCGATGCCCAGCGCCTCTATCCCCTTTCCCTTAAAAAAAGAAAGCAGCTTGGGTATGGTAATCTCCGGCGTCTCTGTGGGAATCGAAACCTGCTCCGTAATTTCACCGTTCTCATTGCCGATGGCACAAACCATCTTTGTGCCGCCCGCTTCCAATGCTCCTAATATCATATCTTATCCTCCTTATCGCTCTATGATTACGCGCCGATCGTCTTATCGATTTCGCGTGCCACAAACACACCGCTGGCAGATGCGTGGGACAAAGAATGGGTCACACCGCTGCCGTCTCCAATAATATAAAGACCCTTGTGCTTTGTCTCTAGGTGCTCATCAATTTCTACTTCCATATTATAAAACTTTACCTCCACACCGTAAAGCAGCGTATCGTCATTTGCCGTTCCCGGTGCAATTTTGTCAAGCGCATAAATCATTTCGATAATGCCATCCAGAATCCGCTTTGGAAGTACCAGACTCAAATCTCCCGGCGTAGCGGCAAGGGTCGGCTCAATCAATCCCTCCGCAATCCGCTTCGCGTTGCTCCTCCTGCCGCGCACCAGATCGCCGAACCGCTGCACGATTACACCGCCGCCAAGCATATTAGAGAGCCTTGCAATACTCTCCCCATAGCCGTTGCTATCCTTGAAAGGTTCTGAAAAATGCTTCGCCACAAGCAACGCAAAGTTTGTGTTTTCCGTCTGTTTCTCCGCGCCCTCATAGCTGTGGCCGTTCACTGTCACAATACCGTTGGTATTCTCATTCACCACAATTCCATGGGGATTCATGCAGAAGGTTCTCACATTATCCTCAAATTTCTCCGTGCGGTAAACAATCTTGCTCTCATAAAGTTCATCCGTCAGATGGGAGAAAATCACCGCCGGTATCTCCACGCGCACGCCGATATCCACACGGTTCGACTTTGTGTTAATGGCAAGGTCCTCGCACACCTTTTCCATCCATTTGCTGCCGCTTCTCCCCACAGATATAATACATTTTTCACATTCGTAGGACTCCTGATCGGTATGAACACGGAATCCGCTCTCCATCCGCTCCACCGATCTGATCGGCGTATCAAAATAGAACGTCACCTTGTCCTTTAACTCCGCATAGAGATTTTTCAAGACCACATAGTTGATATCTGTCCCCAGATGGCGCACAGAGGCGTCGAGCAGGTTCAGATTATTCTGCAGGCACAACTTCTTAAAATGCGTGCCTGCCGTGGAGTATAGCTTCGTCCCCTCGCCGCCGTATTTCATATTGATCTCATCCACGTAGCGCATCAGGTCTATCGCCTGTTTCTTACCCACATGCTCATGAAGCGTACCGCCGAAATCATTGGTAATATTATACTTCCCGTCAGAAAAAGCACCTGCGCCGCCAAACCCGCTCATAATAGAACAGCAGGGACATTTAATGCAGGACTTCACCTTGTCGCCGTCTATCGGGCAGTGCCTCTTCTCCAAGGCGTGCCCCGACTCAAATACCGCAATCTTGATATCCGACCTTTTGCGCGTCAGTTCATAAGCCGAGTAAATCCCTCCCGGCCCCGCGCCGATGATAATCACGTCATATTTCATAGTAGTGTCCTCCGTTTTCATCCTACCATAAACCGCCGCCGGAAACAACGGCATTCACTTTCTCCTCTTTCCGGCAATATACCATATACCCGTCGCCGTCACAATCACAGCCATTACGACAATCACTGCTCCGGCTGCATTTTTCGCCCTGCTGTTTTGCACCGCCTCTCGTTCCGTTTTCCCTTCCTCTTCCTCTTCCTTTTCCCTGTCAATATAGGCAATCGCATAGGAAGAAAAGCGATCGGTAGAAAAAGTGATGGTATCCGGATTCTCATCCTCATCCGAAAGCTGCACAAATTCCGGGCCGCTATCCTTTTGTGTATGTAAACCTAAAATGTAAAATTCCCTGTCCTGGGCCTGCAAGGGCTGCGGAACATGAAGCACCACTTTTATTTTCTCCGCAAGCTCTGAAACGCTCTCCTTCTCTTCTCCCTTTTTCCTTTTCTCCAGAGTAATCTCAAAATAACGCCCGATCGTCATACCGGAAGGTTTTCTTTCCTCAAAAATATCCTTGGTCTCCTGCGAGACCTTCCCCTCCCTATCCCTGATCGCAAAGTCGATTGCCACCGGCAGATCGCCCTGTGACATTAAGCGCTTCTCCTCCTCACTTAAAAGCTGTCCCGCCGCAGACTCCAAACCGGAAACACCAAAATTTTCCTGCCGGCCGTCCGCAAAATCATTGTAAATATTTATCTGCAAATCTCCAGTTCCCGTCCGCTTCTCTTTCTCTGGTTCCGGCTTATCCTCCCGCTCTGTCTCTTCCTTCTTCGGCGCCTCTTCCCCCTGCGGCTTCTTTTGAGGATCATCGTCGTTATCCGTTTTTTCTTGCACGCCCGTCCGGTCTGCCTGCTCCGGTGCCTTGGTGTTTGTATTCTCCTGCACGGGCGCTTCTACAAAATCCGCGGAAATGGTATGATCTCCTCTCACATTGGAAAAATTGAAGGAAGCCGTATTTCCCACCTCCACGCCATCCACATACACGGTTCGGATGGCATACCCTTTATTTGGCGTAATCGTATACATCACCGCCGTGCCTTCCTTTACGGTCGTTTTCCCCTCCGGCGTCACCGTTCCGCCACCCGAAGACACAGATGCCGTGATGGTATAATTTTGCGCCTCTTTCTTTTTAAATACCGCGGTGAACGTTCTGTCGCCTGTGATCTTATCTATCTGCATCCGGCTGTTTTTGCTCGCCGTATTTCCGTTTTCCGTCCAGCTGTCAAACTGATATCCGTCCTTCGGAAACGCCTCCAGCGTCACGCCTTCTCCGTACTTCACAGTCCTGCTCTCTGTCGCTGTACCGGCATTACTGTCGCTTACGTTTACCGTAATGCGGCAGTCAATGGGTTTAAACTCCGCCACATAAGTGGCGTCGCCGCGTATATTATCTGCAATATAACGGGAATCCTGAGACACCCGGTTATTATTGAGCAGCCACCCCTCGAAGGTAAATCCGTCGTTCGGCGTCGCCGAAATCACGACATAACCGCCCTCCTTCACTTCCCCGCTTCCGTAAACAGTTCCGCCATTTTCCGGGGAAGCCTGTAGTTGTATGTGATAAGTAGACGCCTGTACATAAGCTAACGCTGTGGCGCTGTAATTGCTGTCCTGTTTGGAAACCGCTTTTATCACCAGAGAAGATGCCGCCTCATCCGAAGCCACATTCAAAACGCCGTTCCCATCGATAAACGTATTGCCGCTTGTCTGACCGGAAACGCTCCATGCAACCTCTCTGCTGTAATTATTTTCTCCCGTCACGGAAGCCGTGAAAGCACAGGTTGTATTTTTAGAAACGACAACAGTTCCGGGAGAAATACTGACTGCCGTAACGATCGGCCTCTTCTCTTCCGCCGGAAAAGCTCCCGTGCCAATCTCTGCGGCATGGCAGGGAAACGCCGTCAAAAAAAGCATACCGATCATACAAATATAGACACCAATCCTGTATAGACCTCTCCGTCTCATATCTCCCTCCGGCAGCGACGTTTCCTGCGCACTAGTTCTATCGTCAGTATTTCATGTCACCTGTTTTTGCGTTCCCGTTTGTCTTCATACATTCTTTCATCTGCCTCCCTCAGCGCTTCCTGATAATGATTTCTCCCCTCCATCAGGCTATAGCCAAAAGAGAACTTAAGTGTAACAACAATATCATCATTTAAGGCTGCTGTTTTTTGATCCCGAATATCCGCAAGCCGTCTGATTGCGGCTTCCAGTCCGGCATCATCATCATAATGATACAGTAACAGCACAAACTCGTCCCCGCCTAACCGGGCCGCCACACAATTCTCCGAACCCCAGCCGGTAATCAGCTCTGCAATTTCCTTCAGATAGACGTCTCCCATATCATGCCCATAGGTATCATTGATGCCCTTCAAATCATCCGCATCAATCATAACAATCGCACTACGGCCAAGCTCCTTTGGATTCTCAAACAGCACTGAAAGTTTTTGTTCCATCCCACGGCGGTTATACAATCCTGTCAAAAGGTCTATATCCCGCTCCGCTTCTATTTCCTTGCGTTTTCTGACGCTCTCCGTCACGTCAATCACTACGCCAAACACGCCGTTATGATCGACAATCTCTTCCAATTTGACATACTGGTCCTTCACGCAAAAGATATCCAACTCTCCCTCAACGCTGTTTTTACGAATTTCGTCAACAAACTTTCGGAAAGCCGTCACGTCGGAACCCAAGCGCTCGGTCTCCTTCTCATCCAATGCCAGAATCTTCGGTGTGTATTCGGTAAACCGCACTCGTCTCATATGCTCATTATATTCATATACACCGATATACATATTGGTCTTGCGCAGAACATAGGACATCTTGCGGTTGTTATCCAACAAGCTTTTCTTCATCGCGTTTATATAGCTGCTCAGCTCCGCAAACTCTACGCTGCTCTGAATCGCAATCTCCTCATCGAGATTGCCTTCAGCGATTTTGGCAAGTTTTTCATTTATATCATGTATTCCCTCCACCACATACCGATTCATGTATCTGGTGACTGCAAAATTCAGGGCCGCGGCAATCGCGGTCAGACATATCACAAACGCAATAGTAGTCTGGGGAATCCGCTTGTAAAGGTCACGGCTTGCAACCACACGTCCGATATAGTTATCGCCTGCTCTCTGAAAAACGCAATACGAGTTCGTTCCCTCCACAATCGCGTGAAAGCCTTTTTCATACTCTGAAAAAGATCTTGCATCCAACCCGATTTCCGTCAAGTTTTTCCCCACGCAGTCCAGATCCGTAGAACCGACAATCTCTCCGCTCTCTATATCAACCGCGTAATAATGTGCCTCCAGATTCACCCGGAATTGAGAAAACAGATAGGATAATTCATTTTTTTCCGTAACCTTCATCACATTGACAGGTTCCATCCCCACCTGCACAATAAACTCTCCGTTTTCACTCCAAAGCGCCGAATACTGCATCATTTTTTCCTCTGCGGTATTCGGTTCAATTTCCTGAACCAGCTTTAAAGAATGATCGTTCAGCAGCGGCTTAAAGAACGAAATCTGTTCGCCCGAATCAAACGTGAAATCAAAATACTCCGGATGGGTTCCGGCAAAAATGCGGCCTGTCTTGTCAAAAATATGAATTTCATCCACACCGATCAGCCGCGCAATATTCCTTAGCTCCTCCACGCTGTCCAAAACAGAAGGATCTTTCTGGATAATATATGCGATCGCTTCTGCATTAGACAGGCAGGTCTCACTGTACTGCGCCACAACTTCCTCAATTTCATCCTGATTGCTGTCCAACATCTGTGCAATCTGGTAAAAAGTTCTCGTTGCATTTTCATAGGCCTGCCGCTGTTCATTCACAACCTGAATATACACAATGACATTCAGTATGACCACTGCCATAATAATGGTCAACAGCCGCATATATTGACTGATAATTTGTCTGAGGGTCTTCCTCTTCCATTGTTTATTTCCGCTTAGTTCCATTTTATTTTACCATTTTGCCTTTCTATGTGGCAAGCGCTTCCTCACCTAAATCATTTTCATATACATCTCAGCATTAGTTCTGTGCCGCTCACAATCTGCTCTGAGATAAGCAAAAGTTTATTTTTCAAAAACGGAGAGAGCGCCTCCCTTGCCGCCTGCCTGTCAAAAACCTCGTTCTGTTCATCCGCAAACACAAGAATCACTTTACTCCTTGCATGAAATTTTTTTAAATAGGCAAAAAGCTCTTCATAATATTTTTTATGCGGATCGCACTGATACCCGTCAAAAACACTGCCCATCATAAGCATAGCCATCGGCACTACCTTCGCCTCTGTCTCTTGTCCCCAAAAGACCAAATTCAACCGGACATTTCTGAAAATTTCATTTTCTCTTTTCAGAGACCGCGCCACAGCAGCTACCGCCCCTGTAAAGCTGTTCAATTCCAGAGAGGTATCAATTACAATCGTCATCTCCAGATTGCCGCCCCGGTAATTCCCGGGGACGTGCAGAATCGCATCCACTTTCTTTGCAATTTGTAATGCACCTATTTCCGTTATCTCCATAATTTTTCCCAATGCCTCCTGCTAATTCATTTTACCATAAAACACATTACAGAGGGTATTTTACCGTCAATTTCTCTTTTTCGCGTTTTCCCACCATTTTTTCACAACCGAGCGTAAACTTCGGCGGCTGAACCGGTTGCGAAACCGCCCCGAGCCCGATATAATTTTATTTATACCGCGCAAGCGCCGTATACCTTTCGGGGGAAGGGATCTGATCAAGATGAAGGGATTTACGAAGCACCATGAAAATAACCGTTTGTGACGACAGTATTAAAGATTTGCTCGACATAGAAAAATTATTGATAAAATATAAAAACCGCTATCCGGATAAAACTTTCGAACTGGAAAAATACTCTGACCCGTCCAGATTATATCACAGAATAGCGGAGGGAAAACTGACCGATATTTATATTTTGGATATGCTCATGCCGCGGCGGACGGGCCTCGACCTCGGCCATCAAATCAGAACCATCAGCAACGACAATGTAATCATCTACATTACCTCCTCCGAGGATTATGCACTGGACGCCTATGAAGTTCATGCGGTCAGATACTTGCTGAAACCGGTAGACGAGGGCAAGTTTTTTGAAGCATTGGATTATGCTCTTTCCTACACCAAAGCAAAAACAGAACCCACGTATATGATAAAAACCAAAAACGGATTGCTTCCCATAGCTTATTCCAAAATCGAATACATCGAAAGCGTGGGCCGAAAATTGGAAGTACATCTGTCTGACGGCAAGCTTGTGAAAACTCTTTATATTCGAACATCTTTCGAGGAAGAAGTACAGGCGCTTATAGGGCACGGAAATTTTTTACAAACTCACAAATCCTTTCTGGTGAATCTGGATTATGTGAAACAATTAACCACGGACAATGTAATTATGAACTCCGGGAAACAGCTTCCTGTCAGCAGGGCAAAAGCGTCCACGGTCAAGCGGGAATATCTTCTCTTTGTTTCGGAAAAGGTTGGTAGGTGAACGAAATGATCTACGTGAAAAGTATATCCTATATACTGAGCCATATCTTCTTTTTGGTATTCACTTGTCTGTTTATACCACAGCGCTATTCCAGAGGAAAAACTTTTAGCATTTGCCTTTTCTCCTGCCTGCTGATGACTTTGATGGACTATTTCAAATTGCATCTGTATTCGGACAGCCCCGTGTTTTATTTTTTTACAACAATCGCGCAGATCGCCATAACGCAGCTTACAGCCCTTTTCCTCTCCGAAAAAAGAACCGTGAAAACGCTCTTCCTTGGCCTGAGCGCCTCCAATTACATACTCGTGGGGACCATCTTCGCTCCTATCCTGTATATATTCACGGGCAGCGTCAGCCTTGCGCTTGTGGGAAACCTTCTGGCGCACCTTGTTATCCTGACAGTACTCTATTGCCGGACCGGAGATGTGGTTTCCCGGTTTTGTCAACGGGATCTGGGTAAAAACAAATGGGAATTATGTCTGATTCCCGTATTTTTTTATTGCAGCTTTTCCAGCATTGCCTTCTTCCCCTATACGCTCTATGAGCATCCTGAAAATATCCTGATCAGCATCTTTTTAATGATCACCATGTTAGTATCCTATGTGGTGGTGCTCCGCTATATGGACAGCGAGACCAAACAGGTAGAAGAATACTGGAAAAATGTAATGTTTGAATCCTATATCAAAGGATTGGAAAGCCAAAGCTATCTGGTAGAACAGTCCGAACGAAATTTAAAGATACTGCGGCATGATATGCGGCATTACTCCATGACGATAGACTCCCTGCTCAACCAGAAAGAATATGATGAAATCAGAAATATAACCGGGCATATCAAAGAGGTGGTTGACGAAAACAGACTTTCCCGCTATTGTGAAAATCTGGTTGTCAATACAATTCTTACAACAATGGCCGAACAGGCGCAGTCCTTTCAAATCGCCTTACATTCAGATATCATGATCCCCCGTGAGATTCCTGTCAATGAGTACGAATTTGCCATGGTTCTCGCAAACCTTCTGGAGAACGCGATACACAGCGTAAAAAATCTGGATCCCGCCAAGCGTTCTATCAATGTCAAAGTGCATTGCAACGCCGAACATCTGTTGATTGATATGGAAAATGAATGCACACAGAAAATTTTGTTTGATTCTACAACCGGACTTCCAAAAAGCAGAAGGGGAAAAGGCCACGGTCTTGGCATGCAGAGTGTGCAGGCGTTTTGCGATAAGCTCGGCGGCACTATTGACTGTTACTGTGAAGACAACCGTTTTCGGATTATTATGTTTGTAAAATTCTGAACCCGAATCATGCCGGCAGAAAGTCACTCTCCGTCGCCGCTCTCACTCCCGCCGTTTTTTCTTCCTCTGATCTCCGCGATAATACCAGTTGCGAAAACCCCGATTACAAGTATCACAATTACACTTCCCCAAATTTTAGAACGTCTTGCTTCACTGCGGTATCGCTCTATTGTCTCTATCATAAACTTGGCTTCTTCCGCTTCCTGCGCCATCTCCGCATTCAGTCCTTCCACATCCATCTCCTGTGACCGCAATGCATTCTCCGGCACATATCCCACTTTGTCCTGATAAATAACCTGATACCATCCGTTTGCAGATTCTCCTAAGGAAAAAACAGAGCTTCCCTTTTCAAAGGTCATAATTGTAACCGCCTTATCATCAGGCGTTTCCTTCATCTCAACCCTGCGCTCTGCCGTCATAAGCCGGCCTGTTTCCGCATTTGCACTCTCTGCCGCCAGAACAGATGATATGCTGCTCTGCCTTATCCAAAGCATCCCCAACAACATTCCCAACAACATGAACTGCATCTTTACGCTTATTGTTCTTTTCATATTCTTGTCCTCCCATTATTTATTTTATTTCCTGAATCTCTACAGACAGCTCATCCGCATTTAACCTGACGCCCGTTATCTTCCTGTATTCTTCCTGATAAAAACAGGCTGCCGCTAACAGGAAAACGTAAACGACCGTATTGTGAATTCCCGGATCCCAAAACAGAATCTGTAGTATAAAAACTGCGGAAATCAGAATCAGAATACCCGTCAGCTCCTTATCTTCCCGATAATTGATCCGCATGCGTTCCGCTAAAACAAGCACATAAAACATGATGAAGAAAACAGAGACTGCGCCTGTATTCTGAAAACAGTTTAGAAACAGGCTCGCTCCGCTTCCCGCTTCATCCGCCAGAGGCACTGCTAATAACCGCAGCAGCTCCGTACAGGCACCGGACCCGCCTGTCAGTTCCTTCCATCCGTTTGCGCCAAGTATGATTACAATGAATAAAAAAAGTGTTAACTTCAACAAAAACCGATACTTTTTTTGCATTCTCCGCAGCACCAGTCTCTCCCCGTCAACATTCTCCGGAATCCGATCCCAATATTTGAAAAACGCAGTCCCGGCCACCGCCATCAGCAGGTCATAATACACGCTCAATTCCGACGCGTAGGAAACGTCTTTATAAAAAACCTGTGTATATTCTGTGAGAAGGCACATATTGCTCAACATGAATCCGTATAAAAAGAACATCTGCATCACTCTTTTAACTAGTGCCGCCGTAGGGCGCAGCACAACCGGCACTGCCAGAAAATAAATAACCATCAACCATAAACTAACTATATTCTTGTTTAAAAAAAGTGCAAAAAATGCAATGCCCGATACCAAACAATAGAATACAGACCGGAGCCTGTCCCGGCTGACACAGTAACCGTAAACGCTGATCATGCCGATCAGCATAAAATACGACGCCATGCTCTCAGGATCAGCAAACACTTCGTTAAATGCCCCTACAATTTGTATATTCGCAAAATAGGTCAGCATAAACATCCCGGAAACAAAAAGACCGCTATACAAAATCACATTCAGATAAAGAAAATGAAACCGTATACCCGCAGACACCAACAGACAGATCAGTGCCAGCGCAATCGCCTCTGCATTCCATGAAAAATCAATGGCTCCTTCCTCCGGATTTCTGAACAATTTACCTATGATGGAACACACCGTACAAATGACTGCTGTCACCGATACCGTATCCGCAAAATAGTGTATCGACAAAAACGCCTTTTCTTTTCTGTTTGCGCAGATTATCCTGCCTGCCAGCCATGCCAGAACGATCAGGAAAAGGAGAATTGTATACACGGGGAAGCCCGCGATCTCTATATCTGATCTGAAAAGCATAGTGATGCTAAGCAACAGGCAGATACACAGATCGGTCAGATATGTATAGGAAAACTTTTTTTGCATTTTAGGCCCTTTCCGCTATTCAGATTCATTTATGAAACCTGCGCTTTCAATCTTTTGCGTCCTGTAACCCTTCTCCTGTAAGCTTTCATTCAGGGTGCTGCCCTTTACATATATGTGGCTGTCCAAATCTTCTCCACCCACATCAAGCACTTCATAATAGTCATCATCAAATAATTCTTTGTTGTATGTACCATTCGTTGAAATGATAAACATATCCTTCACATTCCCCCTATTGTTATCTCTTTTTGTAAGGACATAATAATCGGAGAAGTAGTATTGAAAGCCGCATCGCAGAATCTCATCATCTAAATAAATATTGGTCAATTGTTTCTTTCCCCGAACGGTTTTTATGACGTCGTCATACTCCTCTAAGACTTGCATCATATATGTATCCGTTCTATATAGAGCATTGTAAGAATTCCATCCATATGCCATTAAAAATGCTGCCAAATAAAGGCTCATAAATACTTTTTTTCTCTTTTTATTTTTTAGAGCAATGAAAAAAACTAGCAAAGCAGCCAAACTGAAAACTGCTATACCACCTGAAAAAAAATTGATGGAAGAATACATTCCTCCTCTGACACACTTCCTTAAATCACAGAAATAATTAATTGTAATCGTAATGTGCGGCCAGGTAATTGTATGATCAATCCTTTTCGCAATCACACTCAGAAAAAAGCCATGCACGAAAATAAAGATACCCATTGTGCAGAAAGTTTGTGCTGTCGTCCATAGCTTCTCCTTTAGCATGATAAAATATAATCCAATAAAACTTAGACAAACATTTGCTCCATTCAAATATCTGGCATAGACAAGCCTCTCACCTCTTTTTGCTATTTCTACAACATTAACGGCAAGGAGATCATCCAAGAAAAAAAATGTCCCCATAACCAAAGCGCCGAAAAAGCATAAAAGAGAAAAAATAACGATAAGCATTTCCTGCCTGTTTGTCTTCCATTCTCTGAATTTGAGCAATATAACAAAGGAAGCCACCAGACCCAGACTTACCAGCCCAAACGTACTTGCCACACTTGCAAACAGCCAGCCAATCATCTCTTCTCCCCAAATTTTAAATCCGTTGAAAGAAAAAAGATTATTTACAAATTCAGGGGTTAAAAATTCAAATGATCCTCCCAATAATCCCTCTGCGTTTCCATATAATGTTTTCTTACAGACTGCCCCCATCTTCCTATCAAAAAGTAATAAAATTAATGTAGTAATAGAATAAAGGCTTATATAAATATTTTTATTTTGAAAAGCAATCCGTATCAGGAATATACAGAGTAGTGTTGCTATCAAAATAACGATTCCCCTCGCATGTACCATATATGCGTAAACCTGCACTACCGCTATCAATACACTATAAACGCATTTTCTTTTTTTACTGACACCTTCTTCCATACTGTTTAGAAGTAATAAGAGAATCACCCAGGGCAACGCCATTAAAATCGGTTCCGCCCATGTATACTTACTGTTTAAAGTAATAACCGGAATTGTTGCCGTAAGCAGGGAAATATAATAATTTATTTCTTTATTTTCGCTTTTCAAATGTCCTGTTAATATTTCATAAATAATAACAGGAATAAAACTGATGATCGCAGCATTTACCGCCAGCAAAACTCTGTACAATATAACATTATTTCTAATGAAATAAATAAACGGAAAATAAAAAATTAATTGTCCATACTTATAAAAGTATCCGTCGGCAGTTAAATATTGGCTCCAATCTTCCCCTCTCGCCATAAATCCCAGCGCCAACGGATTAAGGCCATCCGCTATTGTTGGAATATGATACATGGGGATTGTTGCAATCTGGATTACAAAGACAATGAAAAAAAGTCCGGTTTTCGTCATTAACTTATTTAACAGGTTACGATACATATCTGGTTTTCCTTTTGGTCTTAAAAAATTCTACACATAATACCATGAGATAGGAAAAAAAATCCCCGGCAATTCCACATACCCTTAACAATACAGCCGCTAATGTAACTGTTCCCCTTGAGTGCTCAGTACCAAGCAGCAAAATCAGCACAGTCTCTCTTATTCCAATGCCACCCGGGCTTCCCGGCACAATATACCCCGCAAGCCATGCAAGAACATTCGTCGAGGCAATGCTGATATAACTAACCTCACAATGCAAAATCAGCACAAGAATAAGGAAAAGCAATAAGCCTGAAATGATAAAATTGGAAATATAAATCAAACCCGTTACACCCAGTAAAATGAAAAACTTTCTATTGAGATAAGAAACTATCATTTTCTTATCTTTAGATGTTTTTAAGACAACGAATCCTATAAATAATATGATTACACTCAAAGCCAAAAAAATTTTTATATTTTCTTTTACTATTTGATGAGACCACAACTGCCTTATAACAATCTTAGTATTTTGCAGAGAAATTACGACGGAAAAGAAAACTGCGGAAACACTAATCCAGATCAGTTCCATAACGCTTGCTGCCGCTATACTTTTTTGACTGATCCCATATTCTTTTGCCAATAAATTTCTTCCGGCATACTGTACCACATTTCCCGGCAGGTATTTCTGGATATTAGCCTTAAGATAAATACCGCTCAAAACAAACACATTGTTTTTTTCACCGGAAAAAAAATCGATATATTTTTTCCATGCAAACGCATTTATAAAGTTATTAAATATGGCTAAAAATGATAATAAAAACAGAAACAAATATGTCTGAAAATGGTTCTCAAAACCATCCCACTCAAAATCCATTTCATACAAACGATAAGCAACAAATAAAATAGAAAAGACGGCTAAGATATTCCCTAAAAATTTCAGGCATCTCATCACTATTTGTTTTTTACTCATTATCTGTCCATTCTCCGCATATTATCAAATTAGACACAAATCCCGCTGTTCTAATTCTGATTGTTTGTAGCTTGACATTTTTGGGGAACAATGCCTTAAACTCCTTTTCCGTAAGTAAATTCAAAATACTTTCATCCGCCAAAGCCTCTTTCCCAAGTAGTCTTAAAACCTTTCGGAAATAACGGGGCGGTAACCAGTGAATTAACGGTAAAGCGGAATGTACCTCTATCGGAAACCATCTGTTAGGCGTAGTGAAGAAAAACTTTTGGGCTACTCTGCAATACTCCCATATAAAGGCTTTCTGTTGTTCCCTTGAGCCTGCATGCTCCACTACAGCATTACAAAAGACAGCATCAAATTGCCTGTCAACAAATGGAGTATGGTACGCTTCCGTCTGTATAAAAGATAATCCTTTAAAAGTTTTTTCCAAAATACTTGCATCCTCTATACTGGTCGCCGTTATTCGAGTCGTATAAGGATAAAAAAACTCAAAAAAATTGTTTGTTACCGTTTTTACTCCTGCAATTCCTTTTACTGGCGCCACTCCCGCATCCAAAATATTATCTTCTGCACACGGATTGATATATTTCATAAATAGGCGATATATTTTTCTCCTTTTACGAAGTACAACTTTTGCCTTTATCTCTGATAAAAAACCTGCTTTTTTGAAACCATCATACTTAATTGCACCAGTAAACTCATCTATCATTTTTTCTCCTATCGCAAGCTGTATTGCAGAGATTTTATTCCAGCCTTACACAAACTCGGTAAATGCAACAGTTCATTGCTATACGCCTGATTCGCCAATGGACAAGCGCACTTCTTTGCCTTTATATATTTTCTGACATTCTCAGCCTCTTTTGAATGCCACAGCTTTTGAAAATCATAATTGTAATCCCTCAGATTACCCATCTCTTTCTCATATCCAAGCACACAGCACGGCCACACACCGCCATCATAATTGATATGTACATTGGAAACCCCTGCGTAACACGGAATCACCTGCCGCTTTTCCTCCAATATTTTTCCGGCAATATCATAGTAAACAACACGCATCGCTTCTGTTGTTCTCGCAAGCTTTTTCTTTTTCCCAATGTTTTCTTCCACTTTCCTTGCGAAATCTTTGATCAGCTTTTGATAAACCTCCGCCGGCGGGGTAATCTCATCCTGCAAATTAAAAAACTCCGTCCTGCATTCAGCCACTTCATTCCGATAACTTTCCACTCCAAGTGAATGCACAAAATCTTCTATCTCCTCCAAATAGTCAATATTAAAGTTCGAAATAACAGTTCCTAATTCCAGATGAAAGTTGTCGTACTTATCCTCTAATTTCTTTAAGCCGTCAATTGTTTTCAAGAGACAATTAAAATTTCCTTTCACGCCACGTATCTCATCGTGCAGCTCCCCAACGCCATCGATTGACGGTTTCACCGTAAAAGGAACCGTTGCATCATATCTTCTCACAATCTGAATGATTTTTTCTGCATTTTCGATGATTTTTTCTGACAAAATTGCATTTGTCGGCGTATGTATCACCTGAGGTTTCAAATATCTGCACGCCAGCTCAACGATTTCCGGCAAGTCATTTCTCATAAATGGCTCTCCGCCGCTCATATTAAAAAAATAAACCGGATTCATAGACTGAAAAATTTTTTTAATTTCTTCTAAGTTCAAATCTTTCTCCAACCGGGTTGGGTCCTGACAAAACATAGCTCCGATCTGACAGGTTTTACATCTTGATTGACATGCGGCAGTTACCGAATATGTCAATGTCATTGGGGTGAAATTTTTGTATCCAAACCATCTGTTTAATTTGTAATTTACTAAATATGGCATCAAAACTGTAAACAGATCACTTTTTTTCATCTAATTTAATCCTCTTCATAACTTGTTCTGACTTTTATACCATTTAATCGTTTCTTCTATCCCTTTTTCAAAAGAAAACCTTTGTTGATATCCTAAATCATTCACAGCTTTACTAATGTCAAATGTTCTATCCGTAATTGTTGATTTAATATTTTGATACGATACCGGCGGTTCTTTTCCCAACATTGGAAATAACACTTCAATTAATTTCGCACCGATCAAAGCAAAAATAACCGGTATATAAATGTATGGCGCTTTTTTACCCATTGACTTCATAATCAAATCATGCAATTCGTCCATAGGAATAGACTTCTCAGATGCAATTATATATGTATTACCTATTTGTCCGTTCCTGATTGCCTGTATCACTGCCATTACCACATCTTCGACAAAGACCAGCGGTGTCAAATTTAAGCCTAATCCTACTTTCGGGAAAATACCTTTTTTCATCAATTTACAAAATTTATAAAATTCCCCATATCCACCCGGGCCGTATATCATGCATGGTCTTATTATCATCGATGGAAAATTATTTTGTTCGTATGCTTTATTTACAATTAATTCGCTCCTGTTTTTACTCTTTTGATATGGAGTTACCGGATTAGTAATGGATTTTTCATTTTGTATCGGAGTTTTAATATATCCCATTGCCGCCGTACTGCTAAAGTGTATAAATTTTTTTAATTGTGTACTTCCCGCAAATTCTGATACTAAATTTTCAGTTCCTTCTTCATTTATGCTGACAAAATGATTAAATGATTCCTCCGTAACAGATGATACATGCCCCATCGCTGCCAGATGAACAACATAATCAATTCCATTTGACAATCCTTTCAACGTTTCAACTTTCGTAATATCCCCGATGATAATTTCTACGTTGAAATCCTTTTTTAGTTCATATGCCTTTTCTTTACTTCTTACAAGACAAGTTACATCAAACCCGTTCTCAAGTAGTTTGGGAACTAAATGCTTTCCTACAAATCCCGTTGCACCGGTCACTAATATTTTCACTTCTCAAACTATTCCCTTTCGCTTGTTCCTTTTTCTATCAATAAAAAACTCCCAACATAAGATAATCTCATATCTCACATTGGGAGTTTCCCGTTTCATTTTATGATAACTGCGTTTTCTGTACTTCTCTTATGCCAGTATTTGATTTAACATGCTACTGTGCTTCTCAACAGTACGCTTCAAGACATCAATATCGGAACTCATTTCCTCAATACGTTCCGTACTCTCCATATATCTTTTGGATGTGTCAAGATAACTTTGCTCTAATGTATTAAGCCGCGGTATTACAGAATTTTCCAACTGCACTACTCTGACATATTTGATTTCCGACTCCACCTTATCGAGCCTGTCATAAATCGGTTTCAGTTTTTCATCAAATTTTTCATCTAACTTTTGATCCAGTTTCTCATCCAGCTTTTGTTCTAATTTTTGATCCAGTTTCTCATCCAGCTTTTGTTCTAACTTCTCTTCCAGTTTTTGTTCTAGTTTCTCTTCCAGTTTTTCTTCTAGTTTCTCTTCCAGTTTTTCTTCCAACTTCTGATCCAGCAACTCTGATATTGCCGATAACATTTCTCTGTCTACCATTCCTTCGTCCTCCTTTGGTGTGTGCAGGCGGATCATCTGCTCTCCGCCTTCTCATTGTCTGTACATGAAATTCTGGCGAAAAGCCGGACGCCAAAACAATCGGCGCAACGCACATCTGACGTAAGAATTTACTGTGCGGAATTGATTTCATGCGTTCACTATACCATATGTCAGGAGGAAACGCAAGTCCCATTTAATTAAAACGTTTTTTCGTTTATTCTGGATTTCCCCTGTAAGATATGAAATTGTCAAAGTACATATTTTTTTTACATCTCGACCTGCAATTCTCTTTGCACCGGTATTTCCTGCTGCACGAAGCTGTCTATCTTCTCAACCATCCTGTCCCAGTCAAACCGATCCGCCGCCCTCCTGACGTTCTCGGCAAACTCCTGCTCCTTATTCTGAAAAAAGTAATCGACCACTGCTTCAGACAATGCTTTCGGATTTTTGGCTTTCACTACATATCCTGTCCTGCCATTTTCTACAACATCCGGCAAGCCGCCCACATCCGTAACAACAACAGGTTTTTCAAATCCATACGCAATCTGTACGATACCGCTCTGAGTCGCCGATTCGTATGGCAATACCACCAAATCACTTGCCGCAAAATACGGTTCCACCTCATGATCGGGAATATAATGGTCAAATACTTCCACACAATCGAAAAGGTTATTATCTGCAATTATTTTCATATAATCCTGTTTATCATTGTCAAAGGAACCCACCACCAAAAGCCTGATATTTGCAAGATTAGCTCTGATATCCCTCATTGCCTGCAAAAGATATTTCAGCCCTTTATACTCCCTGACAAATCCGAAAAAAAGCAATATTCTTGCATCGTATGAAATATGTAGCCTGTCCCGTGCCTGTTGTTTTGACATATTCTGTAGTTTAAACGCATTATAAGTCGGATGCGGATTGTATCTGAAATCCGCATTTTTCTTAATTGTCAGAAGATCTCTTTCATCGCTCATGGAATGTACGATAAAGGCGTCCGCCCGTTTCAACGCCAGTTTCGTTAAGAATCGGTCAAATACAAAACGTTCGTGTGGAAATACGTTATGACAAATAAATACTTTTTTAACCTCTTTTCCAAGCGTTCTCTCCAAAATCCAATAGCATGGTGCAAAATATGGATGCCACCACTGCATAATCACTAAATCAGGCCGTTTTCTTTTGAGACTCCTCCCAACCTTTGCAATATTAAACGGATTTGCCGTATTGATCAGAAATTCCGTTCCCTCCACACGAAACATGTCGTTTCCAAAATCTTTTTGATCTTTTTTAAACAAAATTTTTGGATACTGCATTTTGTACGATACCATTTCCACATTATACTTTTTGGACAATGCCCTATATAAAAGGCCGGAATAATGAGCGATACCGCCTTTATATGGATATACCGGCCCAATTAAAACGATGTTTCTCATAATCTGTTAATCACTTCTCTCCGTCTTTTTCTCCGTTTCCCGTCGTATGGATATCGCATCATACTCCGCTCTTCTCACGTGATACTGGGTATCCTGAAGCAGCTTCCTGTTCGCCGCGATCACATCCGCCACAAGACCGATCATAAAAGTAATGACGCCAATAATAATCAACGTACAACCTAAAATCAGCGACTGCACATGTCCTCCCGCACTTCCAAGCGTCATATAATACAGAAAGCGAAAGCCGATCAAAAATCCAACCGCCAAAGGTCCAACCGCCAGATAAGTGAAGCATTTCAAAGGCTTGTACATCATGTATGCCCTCAGGATTGTCAGCATACTCTTCTTCACATAGCCCCATATGCTGTTAAAAAGTCTGGAAGGCCGAAGCTCTGCATTGGTTCGCACGGGTACACTTGTGACTGCCATCCTTTCCCGCCCCGCCTGCACAATCGTTTCCAGAGTATAGGTATAATCATTCACCACATTGATCCGCATAGCCGCCTCTCTGCTGAGAGCCCTGAAGCCGCTTGGCGCATCGGGAATATCTGTATTTGACGCCCTGCGCACCACCCAGCTCCCGAAATGCTGCAATTTCTTTTTGATATAGGAAAAGTGCTCCGTATCGTCAATAGGTCTTGCGCCGACTACCATATCCGCTTTGCCGTCCAAAATCGGTTGAATCAATTTCCGGATATCATCGGCACAATACTGATTGTCCGCATCGGTGTTGACAATAATGTCAGCGCCGTTTCTGAGACACCCGTCCAGACCCGCCATAAAGCCTTTGGCCAGCCCTTTATTCTGTTTAAAACTGACGATGTGATGCACGCCCCACCGCTTTGCCACTTCCACGGTATTGTCCTGACTGCCGTCGTTGATAATCAAATATTCTATTTCGTCGATTCCTTCTAATGTCCGCGGCAGATCATTCAACGCGACCTCCAACGTTTCCGCCTCGTTATAACAGGGAATCTGAATGATCAGCTTCATTCCATGCACCTCTTTCTCACTCCGCCCGAAACAGGATGAAATCTTTACACGCAAAGCATTTCCTGTATCTCTCCGCTATCTCTTCAACGCACCCGCATCCGGGAGCTGCTATGATGTATCCACCCTCCGGCAGGAACTCCTCCATGGCCGTTTCTTCCGTCTCCTCCGGCGTTATGACCTCTATCTTCCTGTCCCGCATGGCAAACTGCAACAGATCAATATACGGGATATCATCGTCATACAGATAGATGACCGGCAGACTGCTGTCCGCGATATATTCACAGACCTGCAAATCATATTCGTTCACATTATTAAAAAGCTGCGTATACTTCCTGCCAAGACAGAACGTAAGCATAATCTCCATCATCAGAACCGTGCCCAGCACAAAGCTGTATTTCCCAAACCGCTTCCCGATACAGATGCACCCTGCCAGAATGCACATAAGCATGATTCCGAAAAGAAACGCTTTCGCAAGCTCCGGGCCGATATTATAATCCCAGTCATATGAAAGATAGCTGATTCCCGGCGCCATAAACCCTTTCATAAATTTCAACCCACTGTGCAGCGCCGCATAAAGAGTCACCGCAAACAGGAGCGCAGAGATTCCAATACTGCCCAAAAGTATTCTCACGGAAGATCCAGTTTCCATGAGTACAAAAGCGCCTGTTCCCATAAAAAGTGGAAGCAGATATTCGTTATATCTGCCGTATACAATATGATCCAATCTGTCCGGATTCATCATGAACACCGCAGAGATCATAAATTGTCCCACCAGGGAAAGCATTAAGAAAAAGTAAAAATACCCGTTCCTATTTTGATAAGCCTCCTGCGTATTGTTTTTAAAACTACCGATCAGTTTTCTGCTCTCTTTGGCAGCCGCATATACTGCCGGATAGAATAATCCAAAGGATGCCAGTCCGAGATAATATAACTTTCCTGCCGCACTGACAGCCAACTGTTTCATTCCCTTTAAGGTCAATATCTCCCTGAGTTTTCCCAGTTGACCGTCATAATCACTCAATGCGAGTTTTGAAGCATCTGTCGCTGCATACACCGTATCCTTGACCACTCCTTCGATCCACATACCTCCCAGAAGCCCGGCCGCAAGCACTACCACACCCGCCAGCAATATCTTGCGATAGGATGGCATCCGCCATGCAAAACATATAAGCGCCAATATTGCCGCTGCCAAAACACCGATTGTCCGCATATGAATGAAATACAGATAGAGCAGTGACAATATAAGCAATATCGTTCTCGTTATATTCGGTTTTTCCATTACCGCGAGCAGCGCATGGCATACAACTGCAAACATAAATGTCATAAGCGCTTCCGCCATGGTTGTCTGCGCGTAAAATGACCATGCCGGATAAAACACTGCTATACCTGTAGCCACTATGATCTGCTTTTTTTTGCCGTTCACCTCCGGCTCATAATGCGAATATCCGGGGACATATAATCTCTTGTAAATGCTCCACAATAGCGGGACAGCGGCACACTGCATTAACCCATTAACCGCTATTGCCGCCCGATATGCTGTGATGCTGTCCCGAAAAATCCGCAGAACAGGAGCCAATACCAGACTGTAGCCAAACGAATAATAATATCCGAGAGAAACCGCCTCCGACCAGTCATAGCCAAGTAGTCTGCCGGCACACGCCCAGTAACCGAATTCATCCGGATAAATAATAAATCCATATATTTTGCAGATATAGAATTGAAAGAGGCAGAAAAGCAGCGCCACAAAAAGCAGAAAGTGCCGGAAGAAGAAACGATCCCTTCTTCCAGCCTCTGCATACAACTCATTAGTATTTAATGATTGCATAAGCGCCCTGGCCGCCCGTTGTCTCAAAGGTAACCGTATCGGGGTTGGTATCTGTATCCTGCAAAATGGATACTGTCCCGCCGGGACGTACACAAACTACCGCGAACGTCTTTCCATCCTGTACAAAGGACTTCGGAATGCCGACTTTAACGGCAATCTTTCCACCCTCCTGAGACAGCAGACTGAACCGCCCATTCGCTTTCTTACCAATCTCAATATTAAAGCAGGGGCCAACCGTCCCACCGACAGCCGCAGCGGCATTGTCAATCACGGCCTTCGCAAGATAGCTTTTTTTTGCGTCCATGTTGTAAAATCTTGCATAAGGAACTTCTCCCGCTGTCAATCCGTAGCTTCCGGAAATGTCTGCAATACTGGTAGTGATCGCCGTTCCGCTCACACAGGTTGCAAGATACACACCCTGCACAGTGGTTGTAACGCCTGCTACAGAGCTTGTGGTCGGAATATCCGCAATACTGCTTACGGCAGACCCGTTGCCGTCTGCTGCGATTGCCGCGTTGACCGCATTCAGAACCTCGTCCTTCGCTGTCCTGTTGCTGCTGGAGCTGCTGCCAGAACTGCTACTGGAATTACCTGATACGCTGTTGCCATAGTCATTGCCATAGTCCGAGCTTGCCAATGCACTCATGGAAGGCGCTGCCACAAGAGCCACCGTCAGAGCGCCTGCCACCATTTTTTGAATGAATCTTAATTTCATTCCTCTCTCCTCCTTTTAAAATAGTTTATTTGCGTCGCAGTATCGCAAGCTACTGCGTATCCGCCGAATTCAACATGCAAGGTTTTATGAAAAAGATTAAATTTCTTTCATAAAACAGCCTATTTTATGAAAAAAGAGGAATTTTCACCGAAATCTCGTTTTTGGAATCATTTATTGTCTGATTGACGGCAGATTTGACGTTTTATAAAATAGGAAATTATATTGTTCCATCATTTTTCTTTTCTGCTGTATCGTGGAATGCACATAAAGATCCAACGTCACTTTAATATCACTGTGCCCTAACAATTCACTCAGGCTTTTGATATCCAGTCCCATACTGACGCATCTGGTTGCAAAAGAATGCCGCAGCATATGAAAATTAAAATATGGCAAATGACATTTAGTAAGAATACTTTTAAATCGATACTGTATCGTCCGCGGTTCTGCCCATGAT
The DNA here is from genome assembly GCA_002490705.1 of Lachnospiraceae bacterium UBA7202. Classification (GTDB taxonomy): domain Bacteria; phylum Bacillota; class Clostridia; order Lachnospirales; family Lachnospiraceae; genus UBA3282. The sequence goes on along the minus strand of DKUO01000012.1, from coordinate 38,956 downwards.
TTTTTTACCCCGCTAATGACATATTCTGTATCTTCCTTTTTATAGATTTGCAAAATTGGAACCATTCTCGGCGGCAAAGGAATTGCCCTGACAGAATCGAATGTCTTTGGTGGCTGTACCATAATCTGTGTCGCGCTTTTCTCATCGGCTAAATCATTTTTATCCTTTTTTACTCTGATAAGATTTCTCCTGATATAAATGATGCCCTCTTCTACATTAATATCCTTCCACATAAGCGCACTCAGCTCTCCGATACGTATGCCTGTATGAAACGCTATCAAAATTCCAAGACAGGTATTGTCCTGACAATGGCTGATCAAATACTGCTCCAGCAAAATCAAAGAATTCTCATCAGGAAAAACCATTTGTCTTGTATTTCTCTTTCTGGTAACAGGATTTTCCGGAATAGAAAGATTTGTTTCATATTTTTTATTTACATATGCCATAATTCTACAGACAGTGGCACAAATTTGGAACAAATAATTGTTGGATAACGGCTTATCAATTTTTTGTTCTCTAACGCGCATAACAAATTCCTCCATGATCTGGTTATTCATTTTATCAATCGAAACATTCTGCAAGCAGGGAATAATGTATTTCATTATCACTTGATAATAAAAAGCATATGTTCCGGGTTTCCACTCCTTTTTCTTTGACTGTAACCACAGTTGTGCCGCATTTCCAAACGGCATACGGCAAAAAGATATATTCTGTATCTGCCGCGCAAGAATTATTTTCTCCTTGACCTCTTTATATGTTTTCCCATATATGGATTGATATTTGCTTTTTCCGGTCAATATATCTTTTCTCTGAATTCTCCCTTCCCATCTCCCATCTTTTCTCTTATAAATGTTTTCTCCTTTTTTTGGCATAACAAACTCCTTTCTTTTGACGTTTTTTTTGACGGCTAAAAACATAAATTTTAATCTCAGGAGCACAAAACAAGAGCCGCTGCTACCTGTAAAATCCTCCTTGAACACATTTTTTAGCCAAAACTATTGATTTTTATATAAAAAAAGAGTAATATATCAAAGTGTTTACAGTACATATTTCTTTTTCTATATTTGTATTTTTTCGCAAAATAGGCTGTTTTGCGAAAAGAAATGAGCATGTAAAATAAGCGGAGAGATTAAAGTCTCTCCGCTTTCTATTTATTGTTCTCTTGCAAAGAATACAATAGCTAATGTCTGTTTTTTTAAATCATTTTCTCCCGGACTCCTCTGGGGAAAACAACAACCAAAGTCCCTTCCCGGACGGAAATACTACTCTCCTTGCCAATAAACTCATTGCTTGTTCCGAGGGGAAAGGTATTTGTCAATACCGCGTCATTCAGCTCATACTTTAATCCTCTCAGGTATACTCCAACGGCCTTTGTTGTGTGAGAAAACACCGACAAGTAACCATCCGAAACTTTCTCAAAACACAGCGTCCCATCCGTAATTGCCGTTATGATATTGTCCTGGTCAAACAAAAGCCCCCGCATCCCGTTTTCGGACAGCCAGGCAAGCGTCTGTATATTGGCAAGCGTATGGTCGATCCGCCCGCCCGTCCCGCAATAAATGTGAAAGTTTTCATAGCCTGCCTTTATGCCCTCGCGAAGCGCCGCCAGCATGTCCGTATCGTCTTTCTCCGGATTTAATATAATTGTATGCAAATGTTTTGGCACGCTTTTGAGAGAATCAAAGTCCCCGATGGCAAGATCCGCCAAAATGCCTTGTTTTTCCAGGTGACACAGCCCTGCGTCTGCCGCGATCACCAGATCCTCTGCTTCCGGGCAAAAATCGAGGCCATAATTGATGCCCGCGCCAACCACATAGCAAATTCCGTTTTTCATCCTCTTTCTCCGATTCCGATTTTTCATCCTTCCAGTTTCCGGATAATCCTATTTTACCATAAAACCGTCAAAAATGTGTTAACTCTCTTCATCCTCAGGTAAAATTTGACAAACCCGTTTTTTCCGTATATCATAGAAAAGAACAACGAGGAGGTTGCGGCCAGATGGGTCACGGCCTTTTTATTTTTTCAACAGATTGAAACCCGGAAAAGGAGGAATTTTTATGAAAATTGTAAAGAGAAAAGTTGCTATCGTCGGCTGCGGCCTGGTGGGCTCCACCACAGCATTCAGTCTGATCACACAGGGCATCTGTGATGAGGTCATGATGATAGACATCAACAAGGAACGGGCTTACGGGGAAATGCTCGATTTGCAAGACTGTATAGAATATTTGAATAAAAATGTAAAAGTATACACAGGAGATTACAGCGACTGCGGCGACGTAGATATCATAGTCATTACGGCAGGCGCACCGCCCAAACAGGGACAGACCCGTCTGGATACGCTGGAACTCAGCGCCAAAATCTGTAAGTCCATTGTGGATCCCATAATGCAGAGCGGTTTTGACGGCATCTTTCTTGTGATCTCCAATCCGGTAGATATCATAACACACTACGTTCATTTCCTGTCCGGTCTTCCAAAAAATCAGGTCATCGGCACAGGCACGGCGATTGATTCCGCCAGACTGCAAAATATGATCGCACAACTCACCAAAGTAGACCCGCGGAGCGTCCACGCCTATTCCATGGGAGAACACGGAGATTCTCAGATGGTTCCCTGGTCCACGGTAACGGTGGCCGGCAAGCCTTTTTATGACGTGATTGCTGATAATAAAGAGCTGGTCGGCGACGTCGATTTAGAAGACCTGCGCTACAAAACAACGCAGGAAGGCTGGGAAATTCTCAACCGGAAGGGCACTACTTACTATGGCATAGCCACGGCCTGCGCAGGTATCATCAAGGCGATTCTGGACGATGAAAACCGCATCGTTCCCGTCTCCACTTTGTTGGAAGGCGAGTATGGAGAAACCAATGTCTACGCGGGCGTTCCCACCATTCTTAACAGAACGGGCGCCTCCGACGTTTTGGAAATTCACATGACGCCGGGAGAGCTGGCACGCTTCAAAGAATCCACGAAACTGATTCGCGAATACACGGATAAAATCATGGCGATTCATCAGGAATCTTTAAAAAACGAATAAAGACAGGTTTAAAAGCCGGACGCTTCGCTAAAGAGTCCGGCTTATTGTATGTTTCACTTCCGGAAGATACATCCTCCCAAACAGGTTCAGATGGTTTAACAGGTGGTAAAGATTATATACGTCCCGGCGGCGTTCATACCCCGGCTGTAAAGGTGCCGCCTCCTTATAAGCATCATAAAAAATCGGCGGAAATCCCCCGAACAGTTCTGTCATGGCAAGGTCCGCTTCGGCATGTCCCACATAGACCGCCGGATCAATCAGCCATGCTGCGCCGTCGTTTCCCACAATCACATTTCCTCCCCACAAATCACCGTGCAGTAAGGACGGATATTCCGGTTCTACAAGGATCTCATCAATCCGATCAAGTAATCGGGTGATCCTTTTCCACTCCTCTTTGTCAAAATATCGGGCGGCATCCCGAAACTGCGGTTCCAGACGGCAGTCACGGAAAAAGCCTGTCCAGCTTTCATATCCCGTATTGACCTGACTATGCCTGCCAATATAGTTATCGCAACGAAATCCATATTTCCCACCCGAAACCAATCCCGCTGTCTCCGCCCGGTGCATTTCGGACAACTGTCTTGCAAAATCCTCCCAATAATTCTTGCTGCGGCTTTTGCCGGAGATAAATTCCAGCAGTAAAAAGGAAAATCCCCCTCTCTCCTCATCGGTTCCGACGCCGAGAATTTGCGGTGTGCCAATCGTTTTCGTTTGTGCAATGGCGTCAAGCCCTGCCGCCTCCGCCGTAAAAAGGGAGCCGTTTTCCTTTTTATTTGCTTTCATGAAAATACACTTACCGTCCGTAAGCGTCAGTCCATACACTTCATTGATATCGCCGCCGGATATCCGGCTGGCGGTTTCGACTTTTATCCCTTCACCAAAAAGTGCGCATAAAGCGCTTTCCAGAGAAGAAAAACAATGCGGTGTTGTCATATCAAGTGCCCTCCCTTTTTATAAATATACCGCAAAAGAGAACAGCTCTCAACACCCTTTCCGCTGCGTTTAACTCCTGTCAAGGCTTCTGAATCTGAAACGTATCCGCAAGCAGCAGCCAGTTTGGGCGGAAGAATCTCATGATCTGCCAATACCCCATCCCGCGCAGGCCGTACTCCGGTATCAGAGAAAATTTTGCCTGATAGCTTCTTACATCCTCAAACCACACCTCATGAAGCTGCCCTTCCTTTTCGTATTGAAAAAAGGGTGACATGGCGACTTCATCGAACTGAATGGGGACGCCGGCCTCTATGGCAATCCGCACGGCATCAAGATTGCTGACGGTAGTTGCCCGAGAAGATCCCTGCACAAAAGGCAGCGTCCAGTCATAACCGTAGTTTGGAATGCCCAAATCAATTTTGGAGGGTGTGATGCGCGTGACAGCATATTCCACCACCCGCCGTACCTGATTGACAGGAGCAACAGCCATGGGCGGACCGTAAGTATACCCCCACTCATAGGTCATAAGCAGAACACTGTCGGCAGCTTCTCCCAGAAGCGCATAATCCTTCCCCTCATAGAGCAGTCCCGCCTGCGTATCGGAGGTCTTTGGCGCCAATGCCACTGAGACATGATATCCGTAGGGCGAAAGAAAATTTCTGACATCCGCCACAAAATCGGCAAAGGGAACCCGATCCTCAGGACGGATGTACTCAAAGTCAATATCCACTCCCTGAAAGTTCTTTTCCCGCACGGTTGTCAGTAGATTGTTGAGAAGATTGTCTTTTGCCTCCTGATTATTTACCACAGCGGTTATCAGAAAGTTATTGAAGTTTCCGTCCGGCCCAAGCGGCGTCAGGGTGAGAACCGGGCGCACTCCCTGCATGAGCGCCGCCTCAATCATAAAAGTATCGTCGATCGTCGGCGGAACCAACTCCCCCTCCGTGGTAAAGCCGTAAGAAAAAACGGACAGGGAAGACAGAAACGGAAGCGTTTCGTCTAAGACGTCCCGCCGAATAAAAGGGTAAGCGTAGCCGTTCACCCATGCGGGATAGGAAGGCGCAGAAGTCTCCCCAGAAGATAACAGAAGCGCCTGCCCGACCGCCAGAGGATAGGGGGCGACAAGCTGATTGTTATAAATAATAGAAGATACCGTAACTCCATGGCTCTCGGCAATGGAGTCTACCGTATCTCCTGATTTTACCACATAAATTTCCATAGAATTTTCCTGTAGGCTTTTGCTTTATTCTATGCAGGAAACGGAGCGTGGACACAGCGCTTCTATCTCAGGTTTTATTTCGCTTCCTGTCCTTCCCCTTACAATACACCACCGCCACAGCCGTACTTACAAATGTCGCCACAATCGCCGGCGCAATGATTCCCGCGGGATTCACACTGCCGTACTGGCTGCGGTAAGCAATCATATTGACAGGAATTAACTGCAAAGAAGAAATATTCAGAATTAAAAACGTACACATCTCATTGCTGGCGATACGCCCTTTCTTCTCCCTTCCTGCTGCCGACTCCGTCCCGTGGGTTTCACTGCCGGCACTCCCATATCCCGGCGTCCCTCTCTCCGCTTCCAGCTTCGCCAACTCCTCCATCGCCTTCAAACCCGCAGGGGTGCAGGCCCATCCAAGCCCCAGCACATTGGCGATCAGATTCGTGGCAATGTATTCCCTGGCGGGATGGCCCTTGGGAATCCGAGGAAAAAGAAAGCTGATGAAGGGTTGTATCCCTTTCGTCAGCTTTGCTATCAGACCGGACTTTTGCGCAATCTCCATAAGCCCCACCCACAGCGCCATCACCCCGATCATGGTGATACACAGAGATACCGCATCCCCCGCGGAATCCAGAGCCGCGTTTGTCACCTCCGCCATCCTTCCGGTGAAAGCGCCATACACAACACCGATCAGAATCATAAATGCCCAAATATAATTTAACATGAAAACTCCCACAGAATATCATTTTCTTACTTTCATTCTATGAAATTCCCAATATAATATGTTTACCTCCTATCCTCTGCTCTCACGCTTTTCTGTTCCGCCCTTTTTCCCATATTCATCACTCCCATAACAGAAATATCAATTTCTGACGCGTCCACCAGATCAGCAGCGTCCGTCCGCTGCGCCTCGTCTGTCGCCGGAATAGTTCCGCCAATTTGTCCGTTGACGCTTTCCGCACGCAGCATCACCGTCCGATACAGCATTTCCGCCCCTGCCTCATATTCTTCATAGGAATAAAGCGCAATAGGATCTGTTTCTACCAAAGTGTCAATTTGCCCCCGTATTCTCTGATAAACCTCTTGAAATCTTCCACCCAGAACGTACTCCTGCGAAAGCTCCCTCAAATACTCGTGATAGCGCGAACGATATTCCTCATTTTCTAAGAGAGCGTCAAAAAAAGCCGTCATCTGAAAGGGTGTGTCCACTGCATCGTTCACTACTTGCGACGCATTACTATCCGGTTCCTGGTTCATGCCGCCAAAGGAAAGGTTGTAATCCCATGGAAGAATATTTAACATACCGTTATATTCATACAAATAATAGTTATGCGCCATGTTTCCGGAAAGACTGTCCAGATTCACAGAAAATACATGTACGGCCATATATTTCAGTATATTGTCCACATCCAGATATTTCTCAAGATTCGTTCCCTCGCTGATATTCCTGAGAGCCGTAACCACCCTTCTGTGATCCGCTTTACCCGTATTTGTCACCTCGCCGTCCCATATGTCGGAATAACTGGAAAGCTCATCATCAGCATAGTTGAGATCTGCTCCGTTTCCGCCGCCCATAGAAGGACCGCCGCCCGGCATGGTCTTCCTGTCCGGCGGTTTCCTGTTTTCTCCGGGCTGCGGCGGCTGTCCGTCAAAATCTCCACGCTTGGAACTGTCTCCCATATTCATGCTGTCAGGCTTATACAGTTCGCCGTCCCCGGTTCCGTAATTTCGCAGAAGGAAGCTCTCTTCCACAGCCTCCAAAGCAAGGTACACGCCCAGATATTCCCCGTTCACTGATATTTCGGCATAGTTATACAGGGATGCGTCCGCTCCCAGATACTGATACATATCATAGACCACTGCCTCTTTCATGTTGGTGGCATCCGCGTAATTGTTGTTTAAGATTAATTTGTCGAGTCCGAGGCAAGTCTGTCCTTCCACATAATGGTCAAATTCCAGTTTCAAACTGAATCTGTCCGTGTCGGGATCTGAAGCGATTGCCGACAGACTGGTATTCCCTTTCGGGCGGACTCCGACATTACATATCTGCTGGTCATTGATCAACACGTCGCAGGAGTGATATTCCTCAGCTGTAGCAGTGTCCAGCATCTCCTCCCATTCTTCCTGTGCCATCCGGATATCAATCTGTATCGGTTCATCCGTACCAAACAATGCCGACTCATATGCCATCGACACGCTAACACTGCCCAACGTCTCCACCGCCTCCTGCGCATGTGCCATTGACCAGAAGCAGAAAACTACTGCAACAGCCATCAGCGCACAGACAATCTTCGTAATATGTTTATAGGAAATCATAAATGCCCCCTTTGTTAAGACATATACTCACCGTTATAACTTACCAGCGTAACATGGTTTACGCCCTCAATGCCTTGCATATCGTTGACAAAAGAGGTCGCCGCATCCTTCAAGCGTACTTCCGCCGTCAATTCGATGCCGCCACCGCTCACCGTCTTGGATTTTACCAGAAACCTTTTCAGCACCCTCTGCGCCATCTGTGTCGCCGTATTCTCCGCCTGTTCATTCACGCAGTTTAGGATCAAAATATAAGGATTCTCATGCATCCTCCGATTGGCAAAGAGAATCAGGATTACACCAATGATCGCAGAACCGATTACCGCCAGCGGAATCATGCCCGCGCCGATGACAATCCCCGCCGCAATTGACCAAAACAGATACACAATCTCGATCGGTTCCTTGATCGCCGCCCGAAAACGGACAATGGAAAGCGCGCCCACCATACCGAGGGAGAGCACCACATTGGATGTCACCGCCATAATCACCAAGGTCGTCACAAGCGAAAGTCCCACCAGAGTCAACGCAAACCCGGATGAATACATTACACCATTGAAAGTCTTTTTATAAACCACAAAAATAAACAGGCTGATGACAATCGCAAAAAGCATTCCGATCAGGGTATCAACCGCCGAAAATTGCGTCACATTCTCCAAAAAGCTTGATTTAAAAACATCATTAAATGTCATTTCTCTTTTCCTCCTTTTTAACCGAACCGTCTACACGCCTCATACTTTGAAAACGCCGTTTGGCGCAGTGTATTTGTCTGAATAAGCCGTCGTATCATCTCCGGAAGAAAGGCGTTGTATTTCACTTCCAGTATCATGTCCTGCGGCTCTTTTGCCGTGTCTATATCTATAACTCTCTCCTCCAAAAAATCCCTATGGTACAGGGTCGTCCGAATATCAAAATCAAAGGTAATCCGCACGTTCCCCGCCTGATAAATATAAGGCTCGCGCATATAAGATACCAACACTCTCGGACGAAGCATCTGATAGCGCATTTTCGCATACAGCTCCCTCACCAGCGGCTCGGAATGTTCTATCATCCACTCTATTCTGCCTTCCAACAATTCTCTGCACATGCTCTCCGAAATCCGCGCGTCGATTTTCATGCACAAATCGTCATCCTTTATCTTCTTTTCCAACGTGAGATAAGAAAAATCGTCATTGTAATATCTGATCCTGAATTTTTCCCGTCTGGCAACACCGTCCGTCTTTTCCCGCAGAGCTTTATCCATATAATTGTCAAAATAAATGCTCCGTATCAAATATCTGCCGTCCGCGCCTGTATGTATGTCGTTTTGCATCACTGTCTGTAGACGGCTCCTCAGCTCCATATACTGCGCAAAGCTGATGCGGTATTTCAATTCATGCCGGAATGTTTCTTTCTGATTCACCCGCTTTTCTCCTTTCTCTGTTGCTTCTGTCTGTTCCGTCCTTACGCTTCCATCGAAAACAAACATAAATATTCTTTCTGAAACATGGTAAAGTATAGGAGACTTCCCTGAAATGTACTTAAAATCAGATGTGTTTTTTTGATGAACAAAACGTGAAAATGCCAGACAGAGCTGGCATTCCCTTTATACTCTATTCAATTTACAGTACCACCTTAAAGCATATTTCCTTCCCATCAGCGCTTTCTACAGACGCTTTTCCCCCATATATTTCCGCAATCGCCCTCACCATAGACAAACCGATTCCTGTGCCGCCTGTTATGGCTGACCGGGATTCATCCAACCGGTAAAACCGATCAAACAACCTGTCCAGATCCGAGACGTCCGGTAGATCACAAGTATTAAATACCTCTACACATATCCTGCCCCGCCTGCCGTAAATCCGCAGCTGAATTTCACCGCCGTCGTCGGAATATCTGACCGCATTATCAAGCAGAATAGATATCACCCGCTGAACGGAACCCCTGTCCCCATATAATATCAAACCCTCTTCAATATGCTGGCTGTAACTCTTCCCCTTCGCTTTTGCAAGATTCGCAAAAGGTTCGGCCGCCTCCCATGCCGCTTCACTCACGGAAAATCTGCTCTTTTCCGGAAAGGGCGTCTCCTCATCCAATCTGGACAGCGCAACCATATCCCCCACTAACTTTGTAAGCCGGGCCGCCTGCCTGCGTATATTGTCAATCCATTCATCCCCCTCATGCTCCATCGCTGCGATATCCGCGCTGGTCGCGATAGATGTAATCGGCGTCTTAAGCTCATGCCCCGCATCCGTAATGAACTGCTTCTGCCTCTCCATATTTTTCATATAAGGTCTGACAGCGCGCCTCGAAAAGAGAAGGATTAAATTAAATACCGTCAAAAGACTGCCAAGCCCTGTCGCAAGAGACACAAAGAAAAGGGTACGCATAGACTGTATCTGAAATGCCACGTTCAAAAAGAGAACGGTGATTCCCCTTTCATCCCTCTTCACCAGATACCGGTAGCTCCCATAGAATCCTTTTTCTCTCTCCTTTGCGAGAACCGCCTGCGTGTATCTCTCCGCCTCCTCCTCGTCCACAGAAGAGATATAATCCCTTGAAACCGCTCTGACCCTGCCGTCCGCATCACAACGAACCGTAAAAAAACGGGTCATAAACGCCGCCTCCGGGTCTCTGCCCGGTATGCCCCTGTCAGGCGGAGGGGGCGCTTCCTGCCGGGAAAAAACCGCCTGTTCATGCTCCAGAAGCGCTTCCGCAAGACGATCCTGCATAAATGTTGTCCTGTAGTAGTTTGCCGCGTTAATCCCGACAATGATCAGCAGCATAACCGTGCCAAACGCCGCCATCGCCGCTAAAACAAACCGCCTCTGTATCCTTTTTAGCATGTATTCTCCTTAGAAATTGATCTTCTCATAATTCAAGAAAATATCCGGCGCCACGAGCTGTCCTGATCTCAATATCCGCCTCAAGCTCCTTTAGTTTTCTTCGAAGGAATCCCACATAAGTCCAAACCACACTGATATCCGCTTCCGAATCCTGTCCCCATATCTTATCCATCAGATGCGCCGTAGAAAACACAAAACGAGGATTGCGCATAAAAAGCTCCATTAACTGGAATTCTTTATTGTTCAGCCGTACCATTTCTCCCCCACAGGACATTTCATATCGATTACAATCAAGCTTCACATTGCCAAAAGAGAGACAAGCCTCCGTATATCCGGTATTCCTCCGCGAAAGAGCCCTCACTCTGGCAATAAACTCCGGACTGGCAAAAGGTTTTGGAAGGTAATCGTCCGCTCCCGCCTCTAACCCGATTACCCGATCTTCGATCTCCGCCTTGGCCGTAAGCATCAGTACCGGGACTCCAGAACCTGCTTCCCGGATCTGTCTCAATACTTCCAACCCGTCGATCTTCGGCATCATAATATCCAGAATCACCACATCATAATCCCTGCACCGAAAGTATGAAAGAGCCTCCGCGCCGTCATGGACCATATCCACAGTAAACATATTTTTTTCCAGCAGAAATTTTAATCCTTTTGCCAATTCTGTTTCATCCTCGGCAATTAAAATACGCATGTCGGCAATCCTTTCCTACTCGACCTCCACCCTGTTCTTCCCGTTCTTTTTCGCCCTGTATAGCGCCATATCCACACGCGTACAGAGCGAATCCACCGTATCCTCCTGTCTTGCCTGCGTCACACCCAGACTCACCGTCTGCGGCCGGATGCCGCTAAACTTAGTATTTGCGAAGCTCTCCCGCATAAGGTCTGCAATATACGCCGCCGAATCCGCATCCGTACCGCGCAAGAGTACCATAAACTCTTCTCCGCCCCATCTGCCTGAGGAAACATTCTGCTTGTGGCCGATCCGTCTGTTGCGCAAAATATCAGCCAACGCCACGATAACGGTATCGCCCTCCTGATGTCCATAGGTATCGTTTACCTGCTTAAAATTATCAATATCCAGCATAACCAGAGAAAACTGTTCTTTCTCAACTCTGGAAAGAGCGTCTTCAATCTGGCTCTGAATTTCCTTACGGTTATACAAGCCTGTGAGCCCGTCGATGATGGCCGCCATTTTCAGCTTCTCATTGACAAGCTCCAACTGTTTATTACTGTTTTCAAGCTCCAGAGAAGTTGCGCTGATAAAATTCGCCAGCCGGGAAACCAACGGCATCCGGGACAGGGTGTTGATGTCCTGCGTTTCCGGCATAACGGTCGCCGCCTTTTTAGCGCCCTCTCTCATAGCCGCTATCACCAACGTCACATTATGCTGATTCAGATTGCCTTTCGTGCGCAAAAATTCTCCGTGAGAAAAAAATCCGCAGGAAGGAGCGATATCATGGAAGGGCTGAATCTCGTAGGTCGGCTCCTTGTTCGTCCAGAAAGTACGCCTTGCCGCACAGGAAAAAATATGCAAAACATCCGGGCAAAACTCCGCGATTCTCCGGCTGTCATGCTTAATGCTCTCCACGATGGTACTGGGATCGCCATAAGAAATCCTCACCACAGAACCGATATCCATATCCGACGTCATATTGATGGAACCGTCCGCATTACTGGACACAGGCGTCCGCAGAATCGTTGTGTCATTATGTTCGTAAAACAGCGGAAACTCCAATGTATTATAAAAAAAGTTCTCGTCATTTTTAATGTTTAAATATTTGTGATAGACATCATAGGCGGGTATCCCGTCCAATTCCTGCAAGAGAGAACCCTGCGACTTCGTCACATGGAACTTCCTGCCGAGAGGCTTCCATCCGGTCACCTTGATGGAATCTACATAGAAGTCTTCTCCACCGTAGAACACGATAATAATAGAGCTTTCTGAAAAGCCATACGCCTTTGTAAACACGCAGGAATCATCGCTGGTAATATCGTCGCTACAGGTAACACCGCCAAAAATCTGAATATCCTCCCCGAGCTCCTTCAAGCCGTCGCAAAAACGAGTCGTGGAACCCTCGGGAATTGTGAAATACATCTCAACCGCTTTCACCCAGGATCTGTTCCCGGCCTCCTTCACAATCTGCGCTGTAATTTCATCTACAGACAGCTTCGCCATATCATATTGAAAGATTTCAAATTTGGTCGTCGGCAATTCAAAATCCGTGCACACCACTGTAATATTACCGGACAGCTCACAGTCAATAATATTGCCGCTGGTGGAACACCCTATGTACGGCGTGTCCGGAAAGCATTCCTCTATCGCGCCGGTCACGTCCTGAATGACAGAGGGATCTAACACTTCCGAATAAATCTGAAACAGCCTTGCCCCACCGCCTGCCGCGCTGTCCTTTTGAAATGCCCGAAGTTTTTCCGTAAAAGACTTTCTTTCCTGATACTCAAATTGCATCTGCTTCATGGTGCCGCCCGCCTTTCTTCACGGATTTATTTCTTTGGTGCAAAAATATAATGGATGATAAGTAATTTTATCATATCTGAAAGCATCCAGGCAACGCTTTTGCTTTCTGTCAGGAAACATCCTGCTGTCCGACTATATTTTAATCTTTGTCCACTCGCCCTTTTTAAACCGCGTGGAAGCAAAGATAAACCGGGATATCTGATCCGCCAGCACACCAAGCCAGATACCCACAATACCGAACCCGAACACATAACCGCCAAGATAAGATCCGACCGTGCGGATAAACGTAACGCTGATTGTGGAGGCGACCGCCGTATAAAAAGTATCGCCCGCACCGCGCAGACACCCCATATAAACCACCTGGCTGATCTGAAAAATCACGACAAATATGATCACCCGCATAATACTCACACCGATGGCCACAATGTGCTCCTCCTCAAAAAACAGCCTCATGAGAGGCCCTGCTCCGAAAAAGTAAATCACGGCAAGGAAGGCGGAAATTATACCGCCAAACATACGGCAGATACCGCCGTATTCTCTGGCAAGCTTTTCGTCACCCGCTCCCAGGCTGCGGCCAATTAACGCCACTGCCGCGGCCTGTAGGCCGTCTCCGAAGGAAAAAGTAAGTCCCATGATATTCATTCCTACCTGATGCGCCGCCATCGCGTCAGTTCCCTGCTTCGCCGCCATAATCGCCGTCAGCATGAACCCGATCCGCATGAGCACCTGTTCAAAGAACACACTGTAGCCCACATGGATTAAGTTGAGAAGCGTTTTCAGTGCGGGCCGGATTTTATGTTTGATGATATAAGGCAGACTGATAAAACCGTCTGGATTTAAAATCGAGAGCACGCTCATCACAGATGCAACCACTGTCCCGAGCACCGTGGCGAGAGCCGCGCCGCGAATGCCGAGAGCAGGGAATCCAAAATGCCCGTTAATCAGCAAATAGTTAAAGATAATATTCACCGTGTTGGAGGTCACATTGGTACGCATAGTAATCTTCGTGTTTCCCACGCCCCGCTGCGCCGAATTGATTCCCATCTGAATACAGTTAAAGAGCATACCGCCCATCACGATCTGAAAATAGACCACCGCGCTGTCATGCGTCTCAGGCGTGGAACCGCAAAGACGGATAATGGGACTTGCAAAGATTACAAATAACACGCTCAAAAGGATTGCCGCCGCAAAGATAAAGACAACCGCCGTACTCAAAATGCGGTTCGCCTCCTCCGGCTTTTCCTCTCCCCGCCGCCTGGCAACCAAGGCAGAAATTGCCACGTTCGCCGCCACAAACATAGACAGGCCCATAAATTTCGGCTGTGTCGTAAGACCGACGGCGGCAACCGCATACGAGCCCAAGGAGCTCACCATCAGCGAATCCACCAACCCGGCAAAGGCTACAAAAAAAGACTCCACGATGGAAGGCCACGCCATGTTGAAGGTAATACGGATATTCTCTTTACTGTGTTTAGGCTTTTTAACGCGATATGTTTCCTGTTCCATATGATACCATCCCGCGAAGTCGCTTACCTTTTATTGACACCGCTTGTTTTTCTTTTGCTGCTATTATATTATATTCTCATAAATGAGTATTTTCAATCTTTGCAAAGGAACGCATAGAAATGTCACAGGAAATTTTACTTTTGGAGGACGACGACAGCCTCAATCACTCTGTCAGTCTGAAACTGAAAAAGGAAGGTTACACCGTTTACAGCGCCTTCACCGTAGAGGACGCTTTCAATTTTTTTCTATCTAAAAATCTTTCTCTTATCATATGCGACATTTCTCTGCCGGACGGAAGCGGTCTGGATTTTTGTTCCCGCGTGCGGAAAGAGAGCGACATCCTTTTTCTGTTCCTGACCGCTCTCGACAGAGAGGAGGATATCATGGCAGGCTACAGGCGGGGCGCGGACGACTATGTCACCAAACCTTTTTCCCTGCCTGTTCTTGTTTCCAAGGTCAATGCACTTCTAAAACGTTTTCCCCCGGAAGAACCACAGGCCGTCATTTCCGGCAATATTACTCTTTTTCCAGACGAAAAGCGGGCAATGAAGAACGGCGTCTATTTAAACCTGACCGCCAAAGAGTATTCCCTGCTCTCCTTTTTTATGGAAAATCCTATGCGGATTTTATCAAAAAATCAGCTTCTGGAAGCGATTTGGGACATCGACGGAAATTTTGTCGATGAGAATACTCTCTCCGTCAATATCCGCCGGCTGCGGGAAAAAATTGAAGATAACCCCTCCGCTCCCGTCCTCTTGAAAAATGTTCGGGGACTTGGTTATATCTGGGAAAGGAAATGTGAAAAACAATGAAAAATATACAACCTTCATTATACATTCGAAAATATTATATTCTCATTTTATTTGTCTCCCTCTTTTTCCTACTTTTATGCGGAATCTGGGAAATCTCTTTTTTTGACTCACAGCATACACGGGAAATTTCGCAGATAAGCAACATCACCGGTGCTGTTCTCTCCGAATATCCAGAGGCGGAAACTACTCTTGTATCCGCATTACAGGATACACACTACAGTCATATGGATGCAGGCTATTCCATTCTTCAAAAATACGGCTATCGAAAAAATCTACTGATGAGTGACAACTTCTATTACCACTCCACTTTCATAAACCTTCTCTCCTTTTTGGCTCTGATTATTTTTTGCGACCTTGCCCTCATAACCGTTTGCTTTCTTCGCTTTACCAGAGCTCAAAAAGAACAGGAAATGCAGCTTCACGCCCTGCTCGACAGATATCTGGCGGAAGATTATTCCGTTTCGGAGCCGAAAGAATCCTACGGTTCTATTTTCAATGATTCCTTCACAGACACTCTCTCTAAACTGGGAAATAAATTGATGGCCAAAACACGGGCCCTAGCCGAAGAGCGGGATCATACCAAAACGCTTGTGACTGACATTTCCCACCAGTTAAAAACACCTGTCAGCGCACTCAAAAGCTGCTTTGCTATGTGTATGGAAGCCGACACGGAAGAGGAGCGTGTTGACTTTTTGCAAAGATGCGCTCTACAAATGGATAGACTTGAAAAATTGGTAGCTGTGTTGGTCAGCATTTCCCGTCTCGAAACTGCACTGATCTCTTTGCGGCAGGAAAAAGTTACCCTGCCAGACATACTTACCGACGCCGTTAATACCGTATATGAAAAAGCCCTGCAAAAAAACATTTCCATAGAAATCTGTGAATCGGACCAGGAAGACGACACATCCGTATCACTTCTTGCGGACAGGCATTGGACCTCCGAGGCAATTGCAAATATTTTAGATAACGCTGTCAAATATTCCCCCTCCGGAAGCACAGTTAGCCTTCGTATTCACAAATTCTACAGTTATATGCAGTTGGAAATTGCCGATCAGGGCATCGGTATTCCCAAAGCGGAATACAACCGGATTTTTAAGCGTTTTTACCGCGGCAGCCATCCGGTTGTAAAACAATCTGAGGGATCGGGTGTTGGCCTCTACCTCGCCAGACGGATCATCGAGGAGCAGGGCGGCACAGTCACTGTACGTTCTACTGCGGAACAAGGTTCTGTCTTTGACGTGCGCCTTCCTCTATAAAAATCAAGATTTCTTCAAACGCTCGATCTCCGCGCGAAGCTTTTCGTTTTCCTGCTCCTTTTCCGCTATACTCCGCTCCTTCTCCGCTATTACGCGCTCGTAATTGCGCAGGTCCTGATAATACTCCTCCCGGTCGCGACACCTCTTGCGAATCAAATCATCGGCGCTCATCCGAAACATAGTCTGAGCCGCTTCATTCAAATATTCGTCCTTTGATGCTATCATTCTGACCTCCTCCCATGTGGCTGCCTTAAACAACATAGCCCATTCATGAATGTGGTACTGTTTATCCTCCTCGGTTGCCAGTTCAATATGCAACAAATCTATCACATACAAGGTAAGACTATCACTGTACTTTTGATAACTTTTCGTATTTATCAGTTTATAAGAAGCGCAAAATTCAGGAGATTCTTCCATCAAAGTATAGTCCAAAAATCCGATATGTATAACTGGCTTCGCCTCCGCATAATCCTGCCCGTGATTTAACTGATCGAAGGAACGGCATAAGTACATAACCGACCGTTCCCGCCAGTTTAATCTGTTTGCAATCTGCATTTCCAGATTAATCAGCGTATGATTATTTAAAACCACATTGATATCCAGTCGAAATTCCTTGTTTTTTACAGTCTCTCCCAGCACGATGGGATTCGTGATCTCTACGGAGAACACTTCCTCCTCGGCAAGATGCAACAGGGCACAGATCAACCCCCGAAGCACTTTATTATTTGACTGTAAGACGGCCCGAAACAAATAATCATTGATCATGCGATAGGGAACCTGTCCGCTGACGTTTAAAAATTCCTGATTCCAATCTCTCTTCATAGATATGCCTTCCTTTCAATTTGACTCCTACAGCGTCAGGTAAAACCCAAAATAACTGTTCTATCCCCACGCCTTGGAAATAGTCGGAATCCGATCAGAATGTAGGACTCCTGATGTGATATGTTACCGTATGCGGGAGCAGCAGCTCCCCGCTAAAACAGATATACCATAAAGCGAGATTGTTCACAATCCCCCTTTACCCATTTCCCCTGTAGAAAAAATATAAACGTAATTTCGATAATGCACGCCGGTATAACAAGATATAGTTACACAAAATTCTATAACAGGTATGTACTACAAGATATGGTATTGTACAAATTACCCATTACTCCCTTCTGCTAAAATCCTTTTTATCTGTAAGTCTCCCGTAAGATTTCTATCGTATGCTGAATCTATAGTATAATAACAAGACAGGAAAGGCAGGCTCTCTTTATGAAACCAAATTCTGATATCATTTTAAAAACAGAAGACCTATGTAAATTTTACGGCGCAGATGACAATCTCGTCAAAGCTGTAGATCACGTCGACTTGCAGATCAGAGCAGGAGAATTCGTCTCCATCGTGGGCAAATCCGGCAGCGGTAAATCCACACTACTCCACATGCTCGGCGCACTGGACAACCCCACTTCCGGCAAAGTTTTTCTCGACGGGGAAGATATTTCTACCTTCAAGGAAGACGCCCTGTCCAAAATTCGCCGCCGCAAAATCGGCTTTATCTTTCAATCCTACAACCTGATTCCCTCCCTGAATGTGTGGGAAAATATTGTCCTCCCCCTCGGACTGGACGGTAAACCGGCGGACGAATCCTTTATCAAAGATATTATCAATACACTCGGCCTGACAGGGAAGATCAAAAATCTTCCCAATACCCTCTCCGGCGGCCAGCAGCAGCGGTGTGCCATCGCCCGCGCTATCGCAGCCAAGCCCTCTATTATTCTGGCGGACGAGCCCACCGGAAATCTGGATACCCAAACGGGCGATGAAGTGATGGCGCTCTTAAAGGCTTCCGCCAAAAAATACGGACAGACGTTAGTGGTCATCACCCACAATGAGGAAATCGCTCAGATGGCCGACCGCACAATCATGCTGGCAGATGGACGCATTCTCTCTGACGGAGAACCGTCCCGCGAAAACAGTGACGCAGAGGAGGTGGCGGCCCATGCGAAAATCTAATACGGTATTCACTCTCGCTATAAGCAGACTGCGCTTCCACAAAAGCCGTACTCTGCTCACCGGCATTGCTATCATGCTCACCACCATGCTGCTTACTGCCATCGGAACCGTCGGCATTGCCTCCTTCAACATGAATCGGCAGGCGGTTTTGGGATCGGACTACCATGCCGTCTTTGACAGTCTGACTCCCGATCAGGCCGACGTCCTGTCCAAACGTATCAACGTGGAAGCCATGAGCACCATGGAAATCTTTGCAGACATTGTGAACGGTAAAATGAACGGTGCCCTGATCTATCGGGAACCCGTCAGGGACGACCGGCTTACAGATAACGACAGCGTCTTCGGCCCGTTACAAATGGAATCAGGACATTATCCCGAAGCAGAGGACGAAATCTGCTCTTCTCCCGTTTTTTTCAGACGGATCGGCGCCGAGCCCGTGATCGGCGGCAAAGTAACCCTCTCCTTCCGGGTAAACGGCAAAGGAGAAATCCTGACCAAAGAGTTTACCATCAGCGGTCTTTTGCCGGATGTGGAAATTGCCGAGGGCATAGACGACAGCCGCGTGATGTACTCCGCCCATGTCTCCAAGGCGCTTCTTAATCAATACAATCAGAACGGCATGTATAAGCCAATCCTCAATGCCCACCTGCGTGTCTACGGTGAGGGTGAGCTTACCTACAATGAAATAACCGACCGCATCCATACGGTCGGCACAGATATCGGTTTGAGCGAGGAAAATGTGATTCTCAACAAAGAGTATCTCCATATCATGACCGATCCGGATATGGACGTTATTGCCGTCGTTGCCGCCATCAGTCTGATCGTGATCCTGTTTTCCACTCTGGTGATCTACAGCATCTACTATGTAGGCGTGATCACTGACATACAGGAAATCGGCAAGCTGAAAGCGATCGGTGCATCCAAGCGGCAGATTGCGAAACTGTTTTACTGTCAGGGCGCTCTTGTGTCCGCTTTTGCCATTCCGTTTGGACTTTTGATCGGTTTCCTTCTGCCCTACTTCCTGTTTCCAGTGGTTGTCTGGAAATTATCCAGTTCCGCCATCAACTCCAATGCACGCGATGCGGCAAAAGATCTCCTTGGACAGATCCATATGTTTTCCCTGCCCTTCCTTCTGATTGTGGCAATCGCGGTGCTGATCACCGTATGGTTATCCCTGTTAAAGCCCATCCGCATGGCAAAAAAGGTCTCTCCCGTGGAAGCCATCCGTTATCAGGAAAACACCACCCACGCCAAGACCCGCAGGGGACACCGCGCTGTCAAGGTATCCACTCTGACCTTTGCCAACCTGACGCGCAACAAAAGGCGTACCGCCGTCACCATCCTCACCATGGGCTTGAGCTGTGTGCTTTTCATCTGCGTATCCGCCGTGTTAAGCAGTGTCAGCGCAGAAGATTTGGCAAGGCGGGAAATCCCGGAGGGTGATTTCCGCATCTCTCTGGACTACTCACTCAATGACAAGGAGTACCCGGAAAACAATCTGGAAAACCTGGTGCAGCAGAATTATTTTAATGATGATTTTCTGGCGCAGCTATCCGCCATAGAAGGTGTGGAAAAAATAGAACGGGCACATGGTGAGATTTCCTCCTCCGACAACGGCAGTTCCGCACTGTACATCGATTTGGACGGGGAACCAGTCTGCCTCACCCTCTCCTACTTTACCAGAGAGGATCTGGATGAATTAAACGAAAATCTGGTTCAGGGTACGATAGACTACGACCGCATGACTGCAAACAGAGAAGCGCTCTGCACCCATGAATACACATTCAACGAATGCGGGCTTTCCCTCGGGGACGTCTTCCCGTTGACTCTTTATGACGGCGGCCGGGAAATCCCGCTCACAGTAACGCTCACCGCCCTGACAGAGCCGGATGGTAATTACCCTCTCCTGATCGTGACGGAGGATATCTGGAAAGAATTGGGGCTTACCTGTGATCCTACCACCGATATTTATTTGCATGTAAAGGATTCCCAATATGACAGCGTAAAAGATGCGCTTACAGATATCGTAGCCGAAAATGAACATTTCCAGCTTTATTCCATGGATGTGGAGATGATGATCGGCCGCTCCTCTGTGGGATTAACCGTATATCCGTGTTATCTGCTTCTGGCACTGATCGCCGTGATCGGCTTTATCAACCTGATCAACACTATGATCACCAGCATTGTCACCAGAAAGAAGGAACTGGGTATTTTACAGGCCATTGGCCTTTCCGACAGACAGCTGGTCAACATGCTTGCGGGAGAAGGGTTGGTCTTTACTACAGGCACACTTCTGATCAGTCTGACTCTCGGCAATCTGGCAGGTTATTTGTTGTTTCGCTGGGCAAAAGACACTCACTTCATGAGTGTAAGCCGCTATCACTATCCCCTCTGGGAAAGTATCGGCCTTGCGGTGGTTTTACTTGGCGGGCAGCTTTTAATTACCCGCTTTATGCGAAAAAATGTAGAAAAGGAAAGTTTGATCGACCGGATCAGAAACGACGGATAAGACGAAAGCCATACGGAGAATGCCTGTTTACGGGCATTCTCCTGTGTGAGATTTAGAACTTCTCCGCGAAGCAGCCTCTGCTGTGAGCGGCTAGAAGTTCTTCTCACACTTTTACCACTCTACTACCGCCGAAGCCCACGTCAGCCCGCCGCCGAAACCGCTCAGCGCCACCTTCATGCCGGGCTTTAACAAGCCTTTGCGGTTCATTTCATCCAGCAGAATCGGCACGCTGGCCGCAGAAATATTCCCACAGTGATCTAAACTGATCGGAAACTTATCATCACTCACATGCAGCCGTTTTGAAACCGACTGTATAATGCGGATATTGGCCTGATGCAGGGCAAAATAATCAATATCCGCCGCCGTCAGTCCCGCCTTCTCAATGGTCTTTTGCAGGGATGCAGGCACCGTCGTCACCGCAAATTTGTAGACCTCCTGTCCATCCATATGAACATAGCGAAGCGTTCGGTCTGTCTTGACTAAGGGATTATTATTCGTGCGGCCCGGACAGGCAAGTACCTCCCCCTTTTTTCCGTCAGAGCCCTGGTCGAATGCAAGTAGGCCGCAGGTCTCATCTGCACGCACTACCGCCGCCCCCGCGCCATCCCCGAAAAGCACACAGGTGCTTCTGTCCTCCCAGTCAATAATCTTGGAAAGAGTCTCCGCTCCCAAAATCAATGCTGTCCTGTAAACTCCCGCCCGGATATACGCATCCGCAATATTTAAGGCAAACATAAAGCCGGAGCAGGCCGCGTTAATGTCAAAGGCAACCGCACTGTCCGCACCGATCGCCGCCTGAACCTCACAGGCACAGGAAGGCGTCACAAAATCCGCCGACACCGTCCCCACAATGATCAAATCAATTTCCTGCGCCTGCACATTTGCGTTCTCCATGGCGCGCTTTGCCGCCTCTATAGACATGCTGGCAGTGGTCTCCTCCACCGCAAGATGCCGTTCTTTAATGCCGGTTCTGCTGCTGATCCACTCATCCGAAGTATCCATAATTTTTGACAGATCGTCATTTGTCACCACCGTCTTAGGCAGACAGCTTCCCGTTCCTATGATTCTTGTTTTCATGAAAACTCCTCCAGAATCTCCCCCACATGTTCCAGATGCGTCGCGCGGTACGCATTCGCCCCGCAGAAGAGAAGCGCGTCGTCCACCTTCCCCTTCACCGCGTTGACAAGCGCGTCTGTGATACAATACGGCGTGTCCGCACCCTTACAGGTGCTGATACACAGATGACATTTCCCATGGGGAATCTGCCCCTCCTTCGCACGCTTCATAAAAGGATTTAAAATCGCCCGTCCCGGCATACCCACAGGACTCTGCACGATCACGATATCCTCCTTCTTTGCGTCGATATAGCTCTGCTTATAAGCCGGGTCCGCGTCGCACTCATAGGTCGTCACAAAGCGGGTTGCCATCTGTACGCCGGAAGCGCCCATTTCCAAATAGTGCTCCATATCATCGCGCGTATACACGCCGCCCGCCATGACAACCGGAATATTAGCCTCATGTTCCGCCGCCGTCTCATTGACTTTCTCTATGATCGCCTGCACTTCCTCATCGTAGTGAAGTCCCTCGATATCCTCAAGCTGCTCTTTATGGAAGCCCAGATGGCCGCCCGCCAACGGCCCTTCTATCACCACCAGATCCGGCAGTCTGTTATACTTTTTCCACCAGTACCGCATGATAACCTGAACGGATTTCACACTGGACACAATAGGCGCAAGCTTCGTCTTCGCCGCCCCCACAAGTTTCGGCAGATCCATGGGCAGGCCCGCTCCGGAAATGATCAAATCAATTCCCGCCGCCACCGCCGCTTTGACATATTCCTCATATTTTCTGGTTGCCACCATGATATTCACGCCCAAAACACCGCCTTTGGCGATATCCCGCGCCCTTTTGATTTCGCTTCCGATGGCCCGCAGATTCGCTCCGATAGGGTCCGTGTCAAAATCCGGCTCACGATACCCGATCTGCGCCGTCGAGATCACGCCGATTCCGCCTTCCGCCGCCACTGCGCCTGCAAGGGAGGAAAGGCTTATACCCACTCCCATACCACCCTGTATGACAGGCACACGCGCAGTCAAATCACCTATCTTTAAAGGTTTCACATTCCCCATTTCCGTTACGCCTCACCAATCGCAAAGGTCAACTCCGCCTGCGCCACCAGCTTGCCATCCACATAAGCCTTGCCTGCGCCTACGCCGATGGGCCCTTTTACCTTGATGATCTCCGTCTCCAGCATCAGCACATCGCCGGGCACTACCTTGCCCTTAAATTTCGCGTTATTGATCGCTGCAAAATATGCGGTCTTACCCTTAAATTCGGGCTGGCTTAAAATCGCCACCGCACCTGTCTGCGCAAGCGCCTCGATAATAAGTACGCCCGGCATAACCGGCTCTCCCGGAAAATGTCCCGCAAAAAAAGGTTCATTGTAGGAGACGCACTTCTTCGCCACAACTTTTTTGCCCTCTTCCATCTCTTCAATCGTATCAATCAGCATGAAGGGCTGTCTGTGGGGAATAATTTCCATAATCTCCTTCGCCGTCATCAAAGACATTTTTTCTTCCTCCTTTACCTGTGGATAATTCCATAGAATTATCCACGGAACTTCTTCACAACCAGGCTCGCGTTATGTCCGCCGAATCCCAGAGAGTTGGACAGCGCGTACGCAAACTCCTCCTCATAAGGCTCTTTGCAATAATTCAGGTCGCACTCCTCGTCAGGCACCTGATAGCCCACCGTCCTGTGAATATAACCCTCCTGCAGCTCCTTTACACAGGTAACAAACTCAATCGCACCTGCCGCGCCCAAAAGATGGCCTACCATGGACTTTGTGGAGTTAATCTTAAGGTCCTTCGCGCGATCTCCGAACAGAAGCTTAATCGCTCTTGTCTCGAAAAGATCGTTGTGGTGCGTGCTGGTTCCGTGCGCATTGATATAAGTGATATCGTCCGTGGTTAAGCCCGCGTCTTTGATCGCATACTCCATAGCCTTCGCCGCGCCCGCGCCGTCCTCCGCCGGGGACGTAATGTGGAACGCATCGGAAGAGCAGCCATATCCCGCCACTTCCGCGTAAATTTTCGCGCCTCTCGCCTTCGCGTGTTCCAGCTCCTCAAGTACCACGATACCTGCGCCTTCACCCATGACAAAACCGCTTCTCTCCTTATCAAAGGGAATGGAGCATCTCTCCGGGTCTTCCGAGAAGGACAGGGCCGTCAGTGCGGAAAAACCGCCGATCCCGATGGGGCATACGCTTCCCTCCGTACCGCCTGCCACCATCACCTCCGCATCGCCATACTGGATCGAGCGGAACGCCTCACCGATAGAGTTCGTGCCGGTAGCGCAAGCTGTCACCACATTGATGCTCTTGCCCTTAAGGCCAAACTGGATCGACACATTGCCCGCCGCCATATTGGAAATGGTCAGGGGCACAAAAAGAGGCTCAATCCTGCCGGGGCCTTTCTCCAAAAGCCTGCTGTGCGCACGCTCCATCGCCTGAAGGGAACCCGTGCCGGAACCTACCGCCACGCCCACGCGGTAAGGATCCTCCTTTTCCATATCCAGCCCTGCGTCCTCCATGGCTTCTTTCGTCGCCGCCACCGCATACTGAGAGAAAAGCTCCATTCTCTTGGCCGCCTTAAAGTCCATATAATTCTTTCCATCAAAGCCTTTGACCTCCGCCGCCAGCTTACATTTAAAATCCGTCGTGTCAAATCTCGTGATCGGTGCAAAACCGATCTTCCCCTGTTTCACGCTCTCCCAAAACTCGTTGACGCTCAATCCGATGGGGGTAATCGCTCCCATACCCGTTACTACCACTCTTCTGCTCATTTCGCTTGATAACTCCTTTCTGTTTGCGTCGCTTGTTTTCTTTCGCGGCTTCATAGACTCGCAAACACGCGCTATCGCGCTTCCTGTCCGATTCCATCGGACGTTTGCTCGTTAACGCCGCCGAAAAACAAATGTCTGCTTCGCAGCCGCTTGTTTTTCTTTCGCGGCTGTTACATCGCCATGCCGCCGTCTACCGAAAGCACCTGACCCGTAATATAAGACGCTCTGTCGCTTGCCAGAAAGGCAACCGCCTCCGCAATATCCCTTGTGCTCCCCACACGTTTCAGCGGAATCTGGGCTACCGTCGCTTCCTTGGCCGTATCTGTCATGGCCTGTGTCATATCCGTATCAATAAAGCCGGGAGCCACCGCATTCACCGTGATATTTCTGCTGGCCAGCTCCCTCGCCATGGACTTCGTCAACCCGATCACCCCTGCCTTGGAAGCCGCATAGTTCGCCTGCCCTGCATTTCCCAAAATACCTGTGACAGAGGAAAGATTGATAATTCTGCCCGCTTTCTGCTTTAAGAAGGGACGGTACATGTGCTTCATGGTATTGAATGTACCCTTCAAATTCGTATCAATGACCGCATCAAAATCCTCTTCCGTCATCTTAATCATCAGATTATCCTTTGTGATGCCCGCATTGTTCACCAGAATGTCAATGCGCCCGAACTCGGCAAGCATGTCCGTGATCATCTTCCCGCAGGCCTCAAAGTCGGCCACACTGCACTGCACGGCAACTGCCTTTCTCCCCATCACTTTGATTTTTTCTGCCACTTCCTCGGCTTTCTCTTTAGAACCGTTGTAATTCACGATCACATCCGCGCCGTACTCCGCCAGCGTCAACGCGATCTCCCTGCCGATTCCCCGTCCTGCGCCAGTTACAAGCGCTACCTTACCTGCCAGCATATTTTGCTCCTTCCTTACACCAACTCGTCCAGTTTACTCAGATCTTCCACTTTCTCTATGTTAATCACTTTCATGTCGCGGTTAATTTTCCGCATAAATCCGGACAGGGTTTTGCCCGGTCCGATCTCGATAAAGGTATCCACGCCGTCCGCGATCATCCGCTCCACAGTCTGCTGCCATTTCACGGAAGAGGACACCTGTTTCTCCAAAAGGGATTTCACCTGCCCTTTATCCGTCACATAATCCGCAGTCACGTTGGCGATATAAGGAATGGCAATATCGCAGATCTCCACCTTCTCAAGCTCTGCGGCAAGCTTCTTTCCCGCATCCACAAGAAGCGGAGAGTGGAAGGGCCCGCTCACATTCAGTTTGACGCACCTCTTCGCTCCCGCCGCCGTCAGCTTTTCCACTGCAGCCTGCGCTGCGCCCTCCTCGCCTGTAATGACGATCTGGCCGGGACAGTTATAGTTTGCGACGGTCACACACCCTTCCGTCTCCTCACAGATCTTTTCGATCACTGCCGTGTCAAGTCCGAGTACCGCCACCATAGCGCCGCCCTGAGGCACTGCCTCCTGCATATAAATGCCGCGCTTTCTCACCACTCGAAATACATCCTCAGGACTCATCACGCCGCTGGCCACAAGAGCGCCGTATTCGCCCAAGCTTAAGCCCCCTGTCACATCCGGCTTCACGCCCTTTTCCTCCACCGCCTTTAACATGGCAACCTCCGCCGCCAGCATGGCGATCTGGGTGTATTCCGTGATATTGATCTGTTCATTCTCTTCAAAACAAAGCGACACTACATCAAGACCACTGGCCTTACCCGCCAGCTCAAACATTTCCCTGCAAACCGGAATCTGTTCATAAAAATCTTTCCCCATCCCCACATACTGCGCTCCTTGTCCCGGAAACATAAACGCCGTTTTTCCCATAATAAAATACCTTCCTTTCCTGTCGGTTTCCCCTTGTATTCCCAAATATTTTGAATTTCAAAGTAATTGTCTGTAGAAAAAGGCAAGCCGAACAGCTTGCCTTATATTAGCTGTTTAAAAGTGCACCGGCCTCCGACATAATCTCCTGAACGATCTCCGCACAGGTCTGCTCCTTCTTTACCATACCGGCAATCTGTCCAGCCATGATGGTTCCCGCCACCATATCGCCCTCCACAACAGCCTTGCGCAGAGAACCCAATGTGAGCTTTTCCATCTCCTCGAGGGACGCGCCGTCCTTCTCCATCTGTAAATACTCTCTGGTCAGCTTATTGCGGATCTGGCGAACCGGATGCCCGTTTGACCGGCCGGTCACTTCGGAGTCAATATCCTTCGCCGCAATCACTTTCTTTTTATAGTTTTCATGTACCGTACATTCCTTTGCCACAAGGAATCTTGTCCCGATCTGTACGGCTTCCGCGCCCAGCATCCTCGCCGCCGCAAAGCCTCTGCCGTCCGCGATGCCGCCCGCCGCTATCACAGGAATGCTCACCGCGTCAACCACCTGCGGTACAAGCGTCATGGTAGTCGCCTCGCCGATATGCCCGCCGGATTCCATACCCTCTGCGATCACAGCATCCGCACCCGCGCGCTCCATCATCTTCGCAAGGGCAACGCTTGCCACCACGGGAATCACCTTAATTCCGGCTTCCTTCCACATCGACATGTACTTGCCCGGATTACCGGCTCCGGTGGTTACCACCTTTACGCCCTCTTCCACAATCATTTTGGCGATGTCGTCCGCCTCAGGGTTCATGAGCATCACATTCACGCCGAAAGGCTTATCTGTCAGCTCCTTCGTCTTCTGCACCTGTTCCCGCACAAAAGCCGCCGGCGCGCCGCCAGCGCCGATAATGCCAAGCGCACCTGCCTCCGATGCCGCCGCCGCCAGATGATACTCTGCGACCCAGGCCATACCGCCCTGTAGGATCGGATATGCAATCCCCAAAAGCTCTGTTATTTTTGTTTTCATTCTTATAAACCGTCTTTCTGCGAAAGGCGTCAAAAGACGCAATTTACGCTTCTACACCCTTGCTCTTCATATATTCCACAACCGCGCCTACCGTTGTGATCTGCTCCAAATCCTCAGAAGGAATCTCAACGCCATACTCTTCCTCAAAAGCCATTACCAGCTCAAATAAATCCAAAGAATCCGCACCCAGATCCTCCTTGAAGGAAGAATCCTCTGTAATCTCCACACCGTCCAAGTTTAACTGCTCCTGAATGATCTCGATAACTCTTTCTAACATGTTCCTGTTCTCCTTTTCGTCATTTAAAATAGTTTGACATTCAAAGTATATGATCTGTCTACGCATTTGTCAATCCTATTTTTACGGATTATGCGTCTTTTGTCAATCACTTTGCTAATAAATATTGATAAATTTCTCTTTTTGGCACGCCCCGGTCCTTTGCGACCTGTTTCATAGCGGCCTTTTCCTCCATTCCCCCCGCCGTATAAAACGCCATATGCTCGTCTATGGTCATGCTCTGCCACGCCGCCTGCTCCTCTTCCTTTTTCCGGCGAAGGCTCTTGCCCTCCACCACGAGCACATACTCTCCGCGGGGCTCCTGCGTCTCATACCGCAAAAGAGCCTCTCCTATGGTTGTAGGCAAAACCGTTTCAAACTTTTTTGTAAGCTCCCTGCACAATGTGATTTTGCGGTCACCCAGCGCCTCGTACAGTTCCTGAAGCGTCCGCACTAAATGATGCGGCGCTTCATAAATAAGAATTGTCCGGGATTCCTCCTTCAGCTCCGAGAGGATCTGGTCCTTCTCCTTCTTATCCGTAGGCAAAAATCCCTCAAAGCAGAATCTTCTGGTGGAAAGCCCCGACAAGGTGAGTGCTGTAATACAAGCTGCGGGCCCCGGCAGGGAAGTTACGGTAATACCCGCCTCTTGACATTTCTGCACAAGTACCTCCCCCGGATCAGAGATGGCCGGCGTCCCCGCATCCGAAATCAAAGCCACATTTTTGCCCTGTAGCAGCTGTCCCACAAGGTAGTCCGCCTTTTCTATTTTATTATATTCATGATAGCTTGTCATAGAAGTCCTGATGCCGAAATGGTTCAGAAGTTTTATGCTGTTTCGCGTATCCTCGGCGGCAATCAAATCCACACTGCCAAGGGCTTCTATCACCCGCGGCGTCATGTCCCCCAGATTCCCGATAGGCGTCGCGCATAGATATAACATTCCCTGCATATTCTGTCTCCCACTAGTACCCGTACAGCTCATAGATCTCCGGCATATACACGCCCGGGCTGTTGTACACAACGAGCGGCTTTTCTACCGTCATACGCGGTTTGCCGTCTCTGACCGCCTCCAGCAAAACCATATTCGGCTCCTTGTCCACAAAGGGATAAACCAGACGCATCCGCTTGGGCTCCAGTTTATATTTTTTGAGTGTCACGATAATCTCCGCCAGCCGAAAAGGCCGGTGTACCAGAAAGAATTTTCCGCCCGGCACAAGAAGCCTCGCCGTCTGCTTCACCACATCCTCCAAAGTACAGAGAATTTCATGCCGGGCAATGGCTTTCGCATCCTCCGGATTTTTCAGTCCATGCTGACCGATCATATAGGGCGGGTTGCAGGTTATAACGTCAAAGGAAGCAGCGTCAAACAGCTGATCTGCCTCCTTGATATCTCCCGTAACAATATCTATTTTTTCTTCCAGCCCATTGAGTGCCACACTGCGCCCGGCCATGTCCGCACTGTCCGCCTGAATCTCCAGGCCGGTCAGATGGGCCGCCTTTGTCTTAGCTTCAAGCAGAATAGGAATAATCCCCGTGCCCGTTCCCAAATCCAACACCCGCGCTCCGTCCTTTACGGTGGCAAAGCCGGACAAAAGCACCGCGTCCATCCCGAAGCAAAAACGATCCGGGTCCTGTATGATACCGTACCCGTTCCGTTGTAGATCGTCTATTCTCTCATTTTCTTTCAAAAGGATATCCCGCTTCGACACAGCCTGTTCTCCGATTTATTTTCCTGCCTCGTCCTTCTTTTCCAGCTTTTCGAGTTCCTTCAATTCAGCGTCATTGGCCTCCGCCTTGCGGTTCTTGCCATGTCTTTTCTTGAATCGAAGCTGGTCGGCCCGATACTCCTGAATCTCTTTCTCATCCCCCACGTCCACAATGACCTTCACCAGCTGGCGTAAAACGTTAACACTTTGCACTTCACCCTTTAAGCCGTCATCCGTGGTCACGAAGTCACCCACATTCGGGAGCTTCCGGTTCAGCTCCTCATAAGTCTCCTCCTCGTTTTTCAGACAGCACATCAGCCTGCCGCAGACCCCGGAGATTTTGGTCGGGTTCAATGACAGATTCTGCTCCTTCGCCATCTTGATGGATACCGGCGCAAACTCAGACAAATGCGTATGACAGCACAGCGGTCTTCCACAGATACCGATACCGCCTAATATTTTTGTCTCATCCCGCACCCCAATCTGGCGAAGCTCTATTCTTGTCTTAAAAACGGAAGCCAAGTCTTTCACCAGCTCCCTGAAATCAATACGGCCATCCGCCGTAAAATAAAAAAGCACTTTATTATTGTCAAACGTATATTCCGCATCGATCAGCTTCATCTGCAAACCATGTTTTCTGATCTTTTCCAGACAAATCTTAAACGCCTCTTTTTCTTTCTGTCTGTTTGAAGCCTCCTGCTCATCGTCTTTCTTGTTCGCAATCCGAAGAACCGACTTGAGGGGCTGTATCACCTTTTCCTCTTCCACCTCTCTCGGCGCGCCGACCACTGTGCCGTACTCAATTCCCCTGGCCGTCTCCACGATCACATGATCGCCCTGCTTGATCTCAAAATTACCCGGATTGAAAAAATATATCTTGCCTGCGGTCCGAAACCGCACGCCTATTACCTTAACCATAATCTATAAACCTCCATTACGATACGCAGTAAGCTCCCACGCAATGCACCGTAGGATTGCTCTGCGCTTAATTTTCTTTAATTGTGAGAAGCAAAAGCTCCATTGTCAGGTCAAAATTGACATTTGCCTCCAGCCTTCTCTTTGCCTGTTGGAGCGCGTTTACGATGGTCTCAATGCCCTCGTAGGTGCTTCTGTCCGCCACTTTCCTGATCTGCTGAAACTCATTGCGGAATATCAGGCTGTTCACATCCTTTGTCGCCTTAAACAAAAGGACGTCTCTGTACCACACTGTCAGAATATCCAGATAATCATTGATATCTAAATTATATTCCGTTATCTTTTTGATCGCCTTAACGATCTCGCTGATCTCCATATCCGTGATATATTTCACAAGCGATATGGCTTCATCCTTCACCTTCTCAAACTCTTCACTGCCCGCCAGATGCTTTGCCTTACCCACATTCCCTCTCGCAAAGGCAACGCAGATATTCGCCTTGTAATCAGGCACAGCCAGTTCTTCCATCAGATATTTCTTGATCAACGCATCCTGCACGGGTTTCATATTTAAAACCACGCACCGGCTGATAATTGTCGGGAGAAGCGCTTCCACATTGGACGTGAGAATCATGATAACCGCATATGCCGGCGGCTCCTCGAGCGTCTTTAAGAGTGCGTTCTGCGCCTGAGGCGTCATTTTTTCGCCCTCGTTCATAATGTAGATCTTGCGCGGGCTGCTGTATGGCTTGATCCCAATATCGTTATTAATCTGTTCCCTGATATCCTCCACGCCAATGGTGTTGGGTTTTTCATGGCTGACGAAAATAATATCAGGCTGATTGCGGCTTTCGGCCTGTTTACAGGAATGGCACTCCCCGCAGGGCTCCGTGCCGCCCTTTTCACACTGTAACGTCATGGCAAAAAGCCGGGCGATAAATTCCTTGCCGGCATTGCGTTCCCCATTGATGATGTAGGCATGGGAAACCTTGTCCGTCGCAATCGCATTCTGTATGTGCTGTTTTAATTCTTCCTGTCCGACAATATCCGAAAACTTTGCCATCTGTATCCCCCCGTAAAGTCCCTGTCCGCGCCGTGCAAATCAAGTGAAAATATCAAGCAACAATCCTCTGATCTCTCCGATCTTTTCCAAAATAGAAAGATTGTCCTGCTCATCCTTCACCAGCTCCTGCGCCAGCTGATCCAAATTCTGATCAATCAGACGGATAATTCCGTATACTCTGTGGCGCCCTCTCCTGTCCAGAAAATTTTCTCTGGAAAAAGCATGGGAACGGTTGACAACTTCATTCAAAAAGTCTTTTACCAGCGTCCGATACCGTTTCATATCTTTGATATCGCGGTGCTTTGCAAGCTTGTCGCCCTGCCTCGTGATCTCCTCCATCATGCCGAGCAGGGCATTTTGCAGATCCTGCTCCTCAATCCTGCTGACAAGAGTAAACTTAAACGTGCCGTCTGTCTCCTGCGCCTGCGTCGGCTGCTCGATCTGCGGCGTCTGCTGTACCTGATTTATTTTAATATCCACCCCTGTCACCCCCTGTCTTACTGTAAATGTTCCTGCAAATAATCCGTAATCTCATTGATACAGCTGTCCAGCTGATCATTGTAGAAGGCCCTGTCAATATTCGCGAGGGACAGCTTTTCCTCCGAAAAGTCCTGTACATCCGCCAGATACCGGCGGCACAATTCCTCGTACTTCGGATGATCCTGCGCTTTCTCCCGATCTAACGCCCGTTGAAGGCGCACCCCATCATCCAGCTCGATCATAATAGGAAGCACCTTGTCCGTGCCATAAAAATTCCGAAGCTGTAAATAGGCTTCCGGCGTACCGATCATCACATAGGAATACTCTGAGAGGTCGATTTCCTCATCTGCCACAGTAAAATACCTCCAAACACCATAACAGGTATCGTAGGCCCTGTCTTCCACCACGACTCCCTGTGCGAAAAGCTTCTGAAATCCTGCTTCATCTGTAAAGTGGTATTCCACTCCTTCTTGTTCTCCCACCCGGATCGGACGGGTGGTGTACGGCACTATCGTTTTAAGCGGAACGCTTTTTTGCGTCAACAGTCTTTTATAAATGGTATCCTTTCCCGACGAGCTCTTGCCCATCAGGCATACAATTTTCCCCATTTTATCATTATCCTTAAACATTTAGAACTTCTTTTCACTTTTATCATGCCACATTTTCTCGGGAATTTCAACTACAACGCCAATTCTGCCCTCCAGCGAAACCCCCTGTACAGAAAGCCCCGTCTCCAAACATGCTTTGATTTCCTTTAGCGCCTCTTTATTGATCCGCTCCCCCGGCGCCACCAAAGGGATTCCCGGCGGATAGGGCATAATAAAATCCGCTGAAACTCTATCGGACGCGTCCTCCAAAGAAAGCTCCTCCCGGGGACTGTGGAACGCCTCCGCCATAGTCAGCTCTGCCTCACAAAAAACCGTGCGCTTTAAAGCCGTCCGCTCCGGCTTCTCCTCTATCCTACCATCTATCTCAACAAGAGCATCAGCCAATCTCTGCCATCCATGCTCCTCATCCATCAGCGTCATCATGGCCAGCGCATAGGTCTGCGCCGCCATTTCCAACTCCAGATGATACTTTTCCCGCAAAACATTGCTGAGCTCTTTTCCTGTCATATTCGTTCCCTTGACAGAAATTACTATTTTCCCAATATCCCAATCTTCCAGCGCACAATTTTTTGACACTTCTGTCATTTTCCCAATACGGATATGCTGAAGATTTTCCGTTTTTTTACAAAATGCCGCATAATACTGCCGCATCGCTGCAAACCGTTCCCGTCCATGCTTTTCTATAAAACGCACGCAGGAATCCATGCTTGCCATAAGTACGTAGGAAGGACTGCTGCTTTGCAGCATGGAGAGATATCTGCGCAGCCTTGTGCGGTCTACTCTGCTGCCGATTACATGCAAAAGCGCCGTCTGCGTCATGGACGGAAGCGTTTTATGTAGGCTGTGAATGACCAGATCCGCCCCCTGTGCAACCGCGCTGCCCTCACTTGTAGAAAAAAAGTGCGCCCCATGCGCCTCATCCACAATCAGAATTTTTCCGCGCCGATGTACCGCTTCGGCAATACCCGCCACATCGGAAATAATTCCCTCATAGGTGGGAGAGGTAATGACCACCGCCCTACAGTCCGGATACTGGTCCAAAAGCTGCCCGATCTGCTCAGGGCGCACCCCATCGCAAATATCATATTCCCCGATCATCGCGGGCTGACAATAACGCACCCGCAGTCCCTGTAGAATCGCCGCGTGATAGACGGATTTATGGCAGTTACGGGCCATCAAAATCTCATCCCCCGGCTTCGTGACCGCCAGCACCGCCGCCAATACCCCGCAGGTACTTCCGTTTACCAGAAAAAAGGTTTCGTCTGCTCCGTAAAGACGGTTGGCTCTGTCCTGCGCCTCCAAAAGAATGCCTTCCGCCTGATGAAGATTGTCGAACCCCTCTATCTCCGTAATGTCAATCCTATAAAAATCCGCCATTTCGCCGCACAGCGGGCTCCGCTTATGCCCCGGCATATGACAGGGGTAAAAGCCGCTCTCCCCATATGCGGACAAAGCCTGATACAGACTTTCTCCAGCACTCATGAGGCCTGCGCCCCATGCCCCTTGTGAATACCTACCGTCTCCATCAGGGAACAATATTTATCCGCCGCCGTCACGACCCATGCCTCCCTACAGGTGGGCGGCACCACCGTTAAAGGCCACATATGCTTCTTTATAATCTCGCGCTGTGTGTCGTTTAGCTGATATTCCTTTCCCGCATTGCGAAGCGCCGTAAACGGATGATGAAAACCGTGCAGCCGCTGCCTGTGCTCCAGATATTCCTTATCATGCCAATCGTATAAAAAATAATCGTGTAAAAGCGCGCCCCGAATCAGATCATGCTTATTGCAGCCGATTCTCAATTTTTTATTTAAAAGCAGACTGTAACGCGCCACGTCCACGCAATGATTGTGCACCGTCATAGTACCGTGCTGAATGTGCGCCTTGGTACTCCTGAAATTCTCCGACTGTAAAATATCTTCTCCGTGCTCCTTTAACAGCTTGTGGATTCTTTTCTGCCGCTCATAAAGCCTGCGCAGGCGTTCCTTGCGCCTCTGCCTGTACCCCTTTAACAAGTCCATGATTCTCTCCCTTTTTTATCAGCTCTGTTCTATCAGTCTATGCAGTACCTGTGCCCGGTGCGCCCAGGTATGCCCGGATTTTGCCATTTCATAACCGCAATCCGCAATCCGCTGCATACGATCCGAATCTGCCAATAACTCTTTCGCAATCTCCGGCAGTTTTTCCATCTCTGAAAGCGAATAGATACTACAGTCTGTGCCGTCGTGCAGAATTTCATCCAAATATACGCTGCTATCCGTCAGGCAGAGAGCCCCGTTCAACATAGTATTAAAGATTCTGTCATGCGCTCCGTCCTTAAACCAGGGCATCACGTTTAAGGAAATTTTTGTCTGGCACAGCTTTTTCAGACATCCCTCTGAATTGAGATTATTCATAATAATCAGATTTTCCGGGTGCCTGCACTCCAAAAGCTCCCATCCGTCCCCAAACACATGAACCTTTATCCCTGCGTCCGCTAACTCCTGCACCGCCCTCCCTCTGAAAGTGTATCGCACATACAAATCTATAAAAGTAAGGGCCGCCATAACTTTTTTCAGCTCTTCTTCCGGCACATCTCCCAGCTCTGCCTTAAGATGCGCCTCTGCCACCTCCTCCACCGTCTTGTAAGGATTGGACAGAAGATCGTCTATCATATCCCGGTAAAACTTCGTATACTCATCGTCGATCCTTGTAATATATTTGTCAAAAGTGGATGGCTTACAATAATTTCCCACCATCGTCACATCATATCTGCGGTATGCAATCGGCACATTCGTCTTATTGGGATATAACTGGGTGCCTGCAAGCGGCAGAAAAGGGCCGGTCTGTATCTCCGGGAAAAACCTTTTCATATAGGCCTCATGATTCCTGTCAATGCTGATGTGACAATAGTTTTTAGGCACCTTCTCCAGAAAATGATGATAGTACATAGGGTGATCCACCACAATGTCAAAGCTGGGAATGCAAAGCGCTTCCCACATCGTCACATCATTTTCATCCAAAAAATATTCTTCCCCGCTCATCCCATGAAAATTAAAATTGATGAGCGCCGTGTTACCCTTCTCAAAAAAATGAAAAAACTTTTCCGTGCTCTCCC
Organism: Lachnospiraceae bacterium UBA7202; assembly: GCA_002490705.1. Lineage (GTDB taxonomy): Bacteria > Bacillota > Clostridia > Lachnospirales > Lachnospiraceae > UBA3282. The sequence continues at coordinate 3,215 of DKUO01000012.1, read as the reverse complement.
AAGGTCTGCTCAGATCATAGATAAACGTCTCATGACCCAGCTGTTTCATCGCCTCCGCAATCTGTAGGGAAAAATATCCCTGCGTCTCGATATCTCCTGTAAAAAACAGCAGCTTTTTCATTTCCGTGCCATCCCCCATATCTGTCACCACGCTGTTCCTACGCCGTTTTCTTCTCTCCGCTTTCCGCTTTATCCCTGTAAAACGCCATCGTTAAAACCGCGCACGCTATAAAACTGACCGCCGCCACCACAATCGCTTTTATCAAGTTACCCGGTTCCTCGTCACTGTAAAACATCAGAATCGAGGGAATGCTCGGAAACGTATAAATGAAGGCGTGAACCGTAATCGCCCCCTGCACCACACCTGCCACCATACAGCCCAGAATATTGGCGATAGCCGGCGTTTTTTCTTTCAGACAAATGCCAAAGATGGAAGGTTCCGCAATGCCCGGAATAAGCGCCGTAATCATGGCGCTAAACGCCATGGATTTCATTTCTTTATCCTTCGATTTGATAAACACACCCAGATCGCAGCCTGCCAGTCCCATATTGGAGATAAACAGCGCTACCATAATACCATAGTCCACCCCGGTGAGTCCGATCTGGGTGATCGCCAATGTCATGAAAATCCAGTGCATTCCCGTCGATACCAAAAAAATCGTAAGCCCCGCGAAAATACCCCACGCTAACATAGGCGCTTTGTCCTGCATAATGTTCAAAGCATCCGCCAGCATATTGCTGATCAGGCTTACCGCCGGCTCAATCACTAAAATTCCCAAAAGCGCCGTGGTAAAAATAGTGCACGCCGCCAAGAGGTACGGCTGTAAACTTTCTTTTATCACACGTTTGAAAAAACGCACAATGTGTGACATGCAGAAAATCAATAGAATAATTGGTATCACGCTGTAGGCATAGGTCGCGGGCACCACCGGAATCCCCGCAAACGTGACCTTGTCCCCACTTTCCATAAGCGCCGCAAAATCCGGGAAAAGAAGCACGCACACACTGACGATGGCAAGCATCGGGTCCGTGGCAAAATGCTTCGCCGCTGAATAGGCCACCATAACCGGCAGGAAATAGAAAGGAGTCGTGGCAATCGCCGACAAAATAACCTCCGTCGTACCTGTCAGAATGTGAGCCGCCGTAAGCAGAAGCACCACCATCTTAAAGATACCGCCCGCCAGAACAATCGGAATGATGGGCGCCATACATTTGCTGATATGATCAAATACGGCTGATAAAGATTTTTTCATATTTTCAGGCATACTATCGTCCTTCCAGTTCCTCCAAATATTGTCTGGCCGTCTTCTCCCACTCACCTCCCGGCGATGTGTTCAGATACGCTTTCAATTCTTCAATATAAGGTTCCTTATCCTCGGAAATCCGCCCATTTACATAGGCAAGATAAGCGTCACAAAAAGCCCAGCGCTCGTCAAATTCTTCCTCATAATCATAATTAAAATAAAGGGAAGAAAAAGTGTGTTCCACCCCGAACATCTTCTCATCCAGTTCCATGCCTTCCATCCGGTAAGACAAGGAATGTACCCTGTGTTTTTGCGCAAGGCTTACAAACCTGACAAAACAGAACGCCATACAAATAAAGAATATGATCGTAAACAGTATAATCAGCACATAGTATTTGGTCTTCCCGTTATTTCCCGCTTTACTTTCCAAAATACTCTTCCATCCTCTCTTTGGTGATACTCTCGATATCCGTGCTTCCGTCCAGCGTAAACTGCTCTCCGTAATCCAGCCCCTTCAATGTCTCGATCTCTTTCTCCGTGAGCCGGTAGTAATTTTTCAAATAGCCGTCAACTTCCCGTATCAGATCCTGTTGGACTTCCCCCTCATCCCCGCTGCGGTAAAAAATCTGAATGCTGGTCAAATCCGTATCGCGAAGAGCAGGGTAATTATCCCCCTCATTCATCGAATCCATGGATTGCAATACGCCTACCAAAACAAGGCTGTAATTATATATCGCAGTAAGCTCTTTCGCATATTCCGGATAGTTCCCAAAAAGCTCTCCTGTAGGGTCTGTTGCGGAAGCGAGAAGATAGGCCCGTATATACTGTTTTTCATCTAAATAGCGGGAAATCCGCTGCGTATTTTCTTCAAGGCGCGCTCCCCTCACCTGATAAGTTGACCGAAATCCAAAGCGATACTGATATACGGCGATAAACCCGAAAGAAAAGAGAACAATCGCCAAAAAAACAATCCCCAGCTTAACCGTAAGATGCTTTAACACCTGACTTGTTCCGGTCTCCAAAAGCTCATCCCGCTTCTGCTCATAGGCAGCGTCGTAAGTTTGCAGCTCTTTCGCCAATTTTAGCGCCGATTCATTCACCGTGCCACAATACGGACATCTCAGCTGATCGCTGGCAAATTCAGCGCCGCAGTTTGTACATTTCATCTTCCAATCCTTCCTCGGTCAATATTTTTGTTTCCCGTTCCACTTCTTCCTTTAAAGCCGCCTCGATGGTGTCGTCTGTCTCATAAATCCGAAAGAAAATATCATCGTCACGCATATTGTAATCTTCCGCTAACGTCTCGTAAATCCACAGCATTTCCTCTGTGTCATGCGTCTGACAGGCTTCGTCGAAAAGCGGCGGATACGTATGTAGAAACCATGCTGTGCGATAGAGGAAATAATCAGGCGCGCCGATATAATCTTCACATTCATCAATCAAATACTGCTCCAGCTGATCCCAGTCCTCATCCTTATAAGCCTTTTCCATATCGCGGGACAGCTTGTCCATCGCTCCCTGCATCCGGGCTTCCTGTATCTTATCCGGCACGTCCAAAAAGAGAACAAGCGCAAACACTGCAAACAAAACAAACAGCGTAGCCGCCACCACAAGGCCCAGCCTCTTAGGAACCGCCGTTGTTTTTTTCTGCGCCCTTTTTACCTCTTCAATTTTTTGATCTGTATGTTCCCGGCTTAAATCAATTAACTCTCTGCCACAATATGGGCAAATTGCCGTTCCCTGTTCAGGAATCGCCGCGCCACAGCCGGGACAAATTTGTGTTATTTTATTATTTTCCATTTGATTCTCTGTGCGTTATCATTTTTTGTATATAAAGAGCATTCGATTTATTATATCCCATAAACGCGCTATCTTCCACTGTTTTTTATAAAACGCAAGACAAAACCCTTATAATCACTATGACTATAGTAATTATAAGGGTTTCTCTGTTCTAATGCCCAGAACCGGAAT
>DKUO01000032.1:2173-72825 GCA_002490705.1 Lachnospiraceae bacterium UBA7202 | reverse complement strand
ACCCTCCAAAACTTTGAATACCCAAAATTTTTTCTCAGGGGCCTAAAGTATATCGGATTCCCACCGATATATAATACAAGTAAAGTAAAATACTTACTTGAAAGCAGTGGAGAAGCAGATGTCAGCGGACGGGACGGAGGCAGACCCACAACAACAAAACAAGCGGCAAGGATGCCGCAGAAAATTCAAGGAGGAATATACTATGATAGTAAAACACAACATTACAGCGATGAACTCTAACAGAATGTTAGGACTGACCACAGCTTCTCAGGCTAAGTCTACAGAGAAGTTATCTTCCGGTTATAAGATCAACCGTGCAGCAGATGATGCAGCAGGCCTCTCTATTTCCGAGAAGATGAGAAGACAGGTAAGAGGTCTTACTCAGGCTTCCGCTAACGCTCAGGATGGTATCAGCGTAGTGCAGACCGCAGAGGGCGCTCTGAACGAAGTTGAGGATATGCTCCAGAGAATGAACGAGCTGGCAGTTAAGGGTGAGAACGGAACCCTGACCACTTCTGATCGTGCATCCATCCAGGCTGAGATTTCTCAGTTGATGAGCGAGGTTGACCGTGTACAGAGTACCACAACCTTCAACGAGATGAATCTGTTAGATGGTAAGTTCATCAAAGGCGTGCAGGTAGGCGCTGAGGCAGGTCAGCACATTGACATTTCCATCAAGAACATGAGCATTTCCGCTCTGGCTACCTACATTGGTGACTGGACAGACGGCACGAGCGAAAACAGTAAGTTGTACGGCGCGATTACCTACAATGCGCTGAATGTAGCTTCTACCAATGTGCAGACGACAAGCTACTCAACCGGTACATCCGGCACGATTCAGGGTTCTACTTCTAGCAGCTCTGTACAGTCCAATTCCACGATTGAAAGTGGCACTTACAAGATGAAAGCGATGAACAAGACCATTGCTACTGCACTTGTTAAGAGCTTCCAGAATCTGGTAGGTGGTGATCCGGCAACTGTTGCTACGACTCAGGATTTCAACTCCCTGAACGCATTCATCAAGGGCGCTCTGCAGATCGTATCTTCTCAGAGATCTGACCTTGGTGCTATCCAGAACCGTCTGGAGCACACCATCAACAACTTGGACAACATCGTGGAGAACACCCAGTCCGCAGAGGCTGCTATCCGCGATACGGATATCGCTACGGAGATGGTTCAGTACTCCAACAACAATATCCTTCAGCAGGCTGGTACGTCTATGCTGTCTCAGGCAAATCAGGGCAACCAGCTGGCACTGTCCTTACTTGGCTAATCGCTGTAACAGGATTTGCAAAGTTAAGCTATCAGAAAGACCCATCCGTTTGGATGGGTCTTTTTTTTGAAGCCAGATACTTGAAAACATAGTGGAATTTGATATAATAGACGCAAGCTCAGCAGCTTGCGTCGCGAGAATTACAGCTTCTGAGACTTGGTACAATAGTCGCAAGATTGCAGGGAGTGTCCCATGAAAGAAATAGGAAAAGAGGAGGTAATCATATGACGGAAAGTGAAATGCTGAAAATATCGGTAGAAGAATTTTCAAGAGTACAGGATTGGATGGAGTTGGCGGATCGGGATTCGGCGATATATCAATCTCTGAGAAAGCGATATATGGATTTGAAGGTTATATTGACTTCTTCGGGTGTCAATCTTACGGAAATAGACAGAATTAAGGCCTAGATAACCGTTTCAGCGCCTCCACAGCAGGCGGATACTCCCCGCAGTTCTCATAGTGGGTGCGGGCGATATCCTGTTTGCCAAACATTTCATAGATAAAACCGATGTAATAGCTGGGGGTGTGGGGATCCTCGAGACTGTATTTGGGGGCGCTCAGGGCCTGCACAAATTCGGGGAGGGCCTTAAGGGGCTGTCCCATGCGAAGATAAATGCGCCCGGACAGACAGAGGAAATCTTTGCTATCCGCGAAGGAGTCACGGTAGGAAAGGACGTTCGCGGCTTCCTCCACCTGATTCTCATCCAAAAGAATGCCGGCATAATTACAAAGAAGCGCAAGGGTATAGTCAGCTCCGGGCATGGGATGTCGTTTCATCGCTTCCCGGAACCAGGAAAGGGCGTTTTCGTGATCCCGCATCAGCATATAGCTTTGCCCTAACTGGAAATAGAGGTAGGGATTTTCGGGATCAGCCTTGATTTCATCGTGAAGCAGCGCGATATCCCGTTCCGCTTTTTCTTTCAGCTTTTCCGTTGTGCCCTGGTAGCCTACGTGGTCTACAGAAACAGGCGCATCGTAGGAGGAGGGGACGAGCGAACCGAGAGGGACCAGAATTTCGTGAACGGGATTGACAAAGTGATAATAACGCCTGTTAAAAAGCCGTTCCAGACGCACGACCTGATGCTTGGTTTCCCCTTCCACATCAAAATAGCTGAACAGTTCTATGGCGCCGAGACTTTTCGGATGCTCTTCCAAAGCCTTTTGCAGGGCCTCCCAGTCCAGGGGACGGAGGAATTCGTCGGTGTCCAGAGAGAGGATGGTGTTATGGGAGGCGCGGCTGATACAGAAATTTCTGGCGGCAGAAAAATCGTTGATCCATGCAAATTCGTAGACGCGGTCTGTGTACCGCCTTGCAATTTCCAGAGAGTTATCCGTAGAGCCGGTGTCCGTCACCACGATCTCGAAGGGATACGGTTTTAGCGCTTCGAGACATTTCTGTAGATTTTCTGCTTCATTTTTGGTGATGATGCATACGGAAATCGGAATCATACTGTCCCCCGTTCTTCCATATTTTTTCTTATTTCTGCCAGTTTTTCCAGTGCCAGAGGATAGCCTTTTTCAGCTGATTTCACTAGAAAAGAAGCAGCGGCGGGGAGATTGCCCAGCAGCTCGTTGGCATAGCCCATGGTGAAAAGGGCCACACCGCTGTAATCCTCTGCCTCGTTTTCGGGGGTGCACTGTAGCGCCTTTACGCACTCCATCATGGCCTTTAGTGGCTGGGGCGGATTCTGGTTCAGATAGAGGGCGCCAAAGCTGCACAGGAACTGCTGGCTGTGGGCATAATCCTCATAAACCGGACTGTAGATTTCCAAAGCCTCGGCGGCCCTTCCGGTCTGCACCATAACGTTGATAAAATTGTTGGCCATCACATGAACCCATCCATTCTCCAAAAGCAAGGGAAGTTCAAAGGCTTTCTTGTAATAGAGATAGGCGTTCTCGTAGTCGTCGATCAGGTTGTAGGATTGCGCTATCTGAAAATAGAAGTAGGGTTCTTCAGGATTCTGTTCAATTTCCTTAAAGAGGAGGGCGTTGTTGCGCTCCGCCTTGATGCGTTTTTCGTCGTCGGTGCCCACGTAACCAAAATGATCCACTTCCACGGGTATGTCGTAGCGCGCGTAATCGGTGTAGCCGGTTTTGATATCGGCTACCTGCTCGTGGATCAGATAGATATAGTGGAAGTTGCGCTTGTGAAAGAGACGGTCCACCCGATCATAGGAATATTCCTTTCGGTATTGGGAATCGGAGAAACTCTTTCGCAAGATCTGTCCCACCATTCCCCGGGGATGAGTCTCGATGGCTTCGTACAGGCCCTCCAGATCCAGATCGGTCAGATATTCGTCGCAGTCCAGAATCAGCACGTAATTGTGGCTGGCCTTACTCAGGGAAAAGTTTCTGGCGGCGGAAAAATCGCCAATCCATTCAAAATCATATATCTTATCGGTATACTTGGAAGCAAGTTCTCTCGTCGCGTCCGTGGAGCCGGTGTCCACATAGATGATCTCAAAGGGATAGCGGGTGAGCGGTTCCAGGCATTTCTCAATATTTTTTTCTTCGTTTTTTCCTATGATACAGACGGAAATCGGAATCATGATTGTTGTCCTCATTTCTATATAATTTTGCTTATCTTTTACGCCACGTTTCAGGCGTGCAGAGTGGCAGTATGACAGGCATGGTCAGGTCGGGCGGTAGTCAGGCCGATCAGATGTCGTTTAGTTCGGAGAGTCTTTCCAGCGCGGGAACAAAGCCAAGATCGGCGGCTTTCTGATAAAATCTAAGAGCACCGTCCCTGTTTCCCAGCATTTCGTTTACCAGACCGATATTGTAGTAGGGCAGGAAGCTGTTTGCCCCCTCCTCTCTTGCGGTCGGGCATTGCAGGGCTTTGACATATTCCGCCATAGCTTTTAAAGGCTGCGGGGGAGTCAGATTCAGATACACGTTTCCCATGCTGCAATAAAAGTTGGCGTCCCCCGAAAAATTCGCGTAGATCGGTTCAAAAAACTGCCGCGCCTCCTCGGAACGGCCGGTGTGATTCAGGGCATTGATGTAGGCGGTAGCCATGATCTGCACCCATGGCTCCGCAGGATTTAGGGGGAGCGCAAAGGATTTTTTGTAGTAGGTATAGGCATTTTCATAATCATAGATGCCATTGTAGGACTGCCCCACCTGAAAGTAAAGGTAAGGATCCTTGGGATTTTTTTTGATTTCCCGAAAAAGCAGGGCGTTGTTGCGCTCGGCTTTCTCGCGCATGGCTTCTATGCCGCCGCTGTAACCGGCATGATCTACGGTCAGAGGGATTTCGTACCGCTCATAGATCGGGTTGTCATTCTCCCGTTTGACCACCTGCTCGTGGATCATTCCCTTGTAGTGAAAGCGCTTTTTAGAGAAAAGCCGTTCCACCCGGTCAGGGTAGTTGGTCGGTGTGCCGTTTGCCTCATAGTAGTTATTGCGAAGAAGCAGGCCGACGCCCTGTGGATGGGCCTTGGCGGCCCGGGTGATTGCCGGAACGTCGATATCGGTCAGATATTCGTCGCAGTCCAGAAAAAGGACATATTCGTGAGAAGCTTTTTCCATGGCAAAATTTCTGGCGGCGGAAAAGTCGTCAATCCATGCGAAGTCGTATATGTTGTCGGTGTAGTTTTTGACAATCTCTTTTGTGCGGTCGGTAGATCCGGTGTCTACATAGACAATTTCAAAAGGACAGTCCGCAAGCGCCGCCAGACAATTCTCAATATGTTTTTCCTCGTTTTTTCCGATGATACATAGGGATATGGGAGTCATAGTTTTTCCGTTTTTCTCATGATAGTTTTTATTTCAATGCCGCCAGACGCCGGGCCGCGGGGGCAAAGTCGCTGCACTGTTCGTAGAGTGCGCGGGCAGTGTCCGTATCGTGAAGGCTTTCAAAGATCTGGCCGGACTGGTAAAGCGGCAGGAAAGAGTTTGCGCCGTTTTGCCTGCCGATCGGCATCTGCAGGGCTGCCTGAAATTGGGCAAGAGCTTTTTCGTACATGCCGTTATCTTTATAAATATTGCCCATCAGATAGACAAAGTCCGTCACGGAGGAAAATTCGTCGTAAATGCCCTCAAATCCGAGAGCGGTCTCAGCCTGTCCCGAGCGCAGAAGCGCATTGCCGTAGGAGACCACCATGGCCTGCACATAGGCCAGTTCCGGATCCAGATCAAATTCCAGTCCCTTATCATAATAGGTGCAGGCGCGGGCATAATCTTCGAGAATCTCGCAGCTTTTTCCAAGCTGATAATAGAGATAGGGATTTTCGGTATCTGTCTCGGCCTGTTTTAAAAGGAGGCTGAAATTGCGTTGGTACTTGGCATTCCGTTCCTCGGGGGTCAAGTCGTAGCCTGTGTGAACCAGAGTGGTGTGCAGCAAAAGCGCGGAGATATCGCGGCCCCTGATGGGGGTAAGCTGCTCATGGATGATACCGGTGTAGTGGTAGAGTTTTTTGTTGAAAAAACGCTCCGTGTAGTCAATATTATTGAGGGTGAGGACGCCGTTCTCCGTCACCAGATTTTCTCTTGATACGCTCCCCACATTCTCGGAGAGGTGTTTGCGGAAGTAGTTTAACTCCTCCACGTCGATTTCCTTGATGGCTTCATCGCAGTCTATCATGAAGATCCAGTTGTTGGAGGCTGCCTGTAGAGAGAAGTTTCTGGCGGCGGAAAAGTCGTCGCACCACGTAAAATCAAGCACTTGATCCGCATATTTGGCGGCGATTTCCTTTGTTCGGTCTGTGGAGCCTGTGTCTACCACCACGATTTCAAAGCCGTAAGGCTTGACCGAGGAGAGACAGCGTTCAATTCGGGATTCTTCGTTTTTGGCAATAATACATACGGATATGGGATGCATGAGGCTCCTCCGAAGATATTTTTTATTATTGTAACATATTTTAGCTGCTACAGCGAGGAATAATTTTTTTGGCTATAAGGCTTAATTTGTGGTAAGATATTAGAGAAAAGAGGAAAGAAGGAGAAGACGAATGAAATATGCATTGATTGGATGCGGCCGCATTTCACCGAATCATATTGCGGCGGCACAGAACAATAAATTGGAACTGACAGCTGTCTGCGATATTGATCCGGCCTGTATGGAGGATAAGGTGCGGAAATTTAAACTGGGTGAGAGTGTGAAGCGCTATACCGACTATCGGGAGATGGTAGAAACAGAGAAGCCGGAGCTGGTGGCGATCTGCACGGAGAGCGGCAAGCATGCGCAGATTGCCCTGTTTTGTATTGAGCATGGCTGCAACTGTATCATAGAAAAACCCATTGCGCTTTCTATTGCGGATGCGGATGCGATTATTGCGGCGGCGATTACGCAGCATGTGAAGGTGTGCGCCTGCCATCAGAACCGGTTTAATAAATCGGTACAGATTATCAGAGAAGCCATTGATATGAACCGCTTCGGCAGGCTGTTTTACGGGACAGCCCATATCAGATGGTGCAGAAACCATGAATATTACGACAGGGCGTCGTGGCGCGGCACATGGGAACAGGACGGCGGCGCGCTTATGAACCAGTGCATTCACAACATAGATCTTCTGCGTTGGATGATGGGCGGCGAGATCGACGAGGTGGTCGGCATGACGGACAGGCTGAACCATGATTATATTGAAGCGGAGGATATGGGGATCGCGTTGATTAAGTTTAAGAACGGAAGCTATGGCATCGTGGAGGGAACGACGGATATCTATCCCAGCAATTTGGAGGAGACGCTTTATCTGTTTGGGGAAAAGGGAACGGTCAAAGCGGGTGGCCAATCTGTCAACGTGATTGAGGAATGGCGGTTTTCGGATCTTTTGGATGATCCCGAGGAGGTGAAAGCAAAATTTCATGAGAATCCGCCGAATGTGTACGGATACGGCCATACGCCTCTGTACGCGGATATGATCAATGCCATCACAAATGACAGACAGCCTTATGTGACGGCTATGGACGGCAAGAGAGCGTTGGAGCTTGTACTGGCAATCTATAAGTCGGCGGCGGAGGGATGCAGCGTGAAGTTCCCGCTGGAGGAATGCGCGACGATAGATTTTCAGGGGAGATTTCCCAAGCCTTAGAACTGAAACGGAGAAAATATGCTGGAGACGGGAAGCAGTTACAAAAAAGTGATAGTTGCCGACGAAGAAACCATTCAGAAGATTGCGGAGGTGTCGGGCGACCGGAATCCGATTCATCTGGACGAGGCATATGCAAAGCAGTCCAGATTCGGAAAGAGAATCGCGCACGGTCTTTTTTGTACCAATGCGATTTCCATGATTCTCGGGAATTATCTGCCGGGCAGCGGGACGATTTTGCTCTCGCAGACTTTTCAGTATGTCCGGCCGGTCTATATCGGAGATTCGATAGAGGTTTCCGTGACGGTGACAGACTGTCTGCCGAAAGATAAATACACTTTGAGAACTTTATGCAAAAACCAAAAAGGAGAAACAGTCCTTGACGGAGAAACGACGGTGAAATGGGAAGAAGCGGACAGGAGAGGGGACTGACGGGAGAGCGGAAATGGAATATTCGGTAAATAAGATAGATGCTAATTATAATTTTACGGTACACGGCGTCTCCTATATCGGCAGCCCCAAACCGCATACGGCGATGTATGTGGCAAAAAAGGTGGAACATTTGATTCAAAATTTGGAGGGGCTTCGAGATTGCCTTGTCTTTGCAGAGGAGGGGATAGAAATACAGGACAGCCTGCGCGAGGGCAATTGTTTTGTGTTTTGTAAAAGTCCCCAGCTGTCCTATGCGGAGTTTGTCAATCATTTCGCGCAGGAAAAAAACAATGCGGATGCAAAACGAAGTTATCAGCTCACACCGGAGGGGTATTATCTGGGGGAGAATGTGCGGATTGGTTCCGGCGCGTACATTGAACCGGGATGTTTGATCGGGCATGACGTTGTGATAGGAAAGAATGCCAGAATATTGGCCGGGAGCGTGATTAAAAACGCAGTGATAGGGGATGATTTTTTCTGCAACGAGAGGGCGGTGATCGGTTCCACAAGCTTTACCATGTATGTGGATGAGGCGGGGAACAAACAAAGAATTGCCACGCTCGGAAGGGTAATCATAGGAAACCATGTGGAGATCGGCGCCTGCAATAATGTGGCGGCAGGCGGATGCGGGGACACCATTCTGGAAGACTATGTGAAGCTGGATGGTCTGATCCATGTAGGACATGAAGCGCATCTGCACAAAAATGCGGAACTGACTGCCGGAATTACGGTGGCCGGGTTTGTGGACATAGGGGAGCGGACGTATGTGGGCGTGAATGCTACGCTTCGCAACCGGGTGTCTTTGGGAGCGGACAGTTTTATCGGCATGGGAGCCGTTGTGACAAAGAATGTGGAATCCGGCGTTACGGTAGTCGGAAACCCGGCGAGAAAATTTGAACCGAAGCGGTAATAGATGGAAGTCCGGCTGCCTGTCTTGCAAAATGCAGGCAAGTTTACAGGCAGGACAGCATTTCCCGCACGCGGTCACGATAAGTATGCGCTTTGGCAACTTTATCGTGGCCATTTTTTGCGATTGCCCGCCGCTCTTCCTCGTGGGCTAAGTAGTAATCTATTTTCTGCAACAGATCTTCTTCACTTTCGTAATATACAAAGTCTACCCCGGGGGTAAAGTTTTCGAGAAAATCTTCCTGATAATTGCTTAACAGGAAACCGCCGTTTCCCATGATATCAAAGGCACGAAGAGGAATGCCGCTCTTGATGCTGCGCAGAGAGATATTCAGGTTAATCCGGCTTTTTTTAAAGACCATGGGCATTTCCGTGTAGTAGTCAGCGGTGCCGTGGTTGCGCAGATTGGGGAGGGTGAAGGCGGGGTCCAATGTGAAAAGGTCAAGGGTGTGCCGCTTGGTGACGGCGGTGAGCAGACTGAGCCGCTCCATGCCGGTAAGCTTGCGGTTGATCACATATTGGGCATAGAGATATTCTCTGGTTTCCACGCCGTCCGGGTTGGGGTCCATCGGCAGAGCCTGATATAACTCTCCCATAATAGGAGACAATGATTCCTGTATAAAATTATAACCCTGCACATGCATCTGGGCGCGCATCAGTCCTTCCAGATAGCCTTTGGCGTAGGGAGAGAGATTCTCCATGCGGTCAAAAAAGTTATGGGACTCGGTGTAAAGGGAGCCTACAAAAGAGACATCGTACACAGGCTCGGGGAAACCGAGGGCGTCAAGCCTTTCCGTATTTGCGGCCATGGGAAGATAGCGGACGGTTGGAATGCCGGCTTCCTGAAATTCCCGGCACAGCGCCCGGTCAAATACGTAGATGGTATTGCAGGGATTGATGGCCGTGTAGGAGTAGAGCATCACATATGGGCTGTCGTAGATCCATGAAATGTAGGGAAGCCCCTCCCGCTTACATACGTTGGAGATCAGAGGAAAATAGTTAAAGGAAAAAACAGCGTCAGGAATAGCTTCGCGCAGTTTGGTGGCGAGAGCGCCTTCGATCTGCGCATCTTTGCGGGGGTCTTTGTTGGAGAAGGGGAAGCAGATCACTTCGTGGCCCTCCTTCGTAAAAGCGTCTTTGATGTCGGCATTGCCGAAGCTTGCCCATTCTATAAAAAGTATTTTCATGATTTCTCCTTCATTTGCGGTGTCTTGGACATATTTTAACACAATGGGCGAACATTTACAAAGGAGCGGCAATCGTATCTGGTTTTGTGCAAACCTTGCTATTTTACTGAGATCATACTATACTAAACGTTGGAGAAAAAGAGGCACGGAAAGGATAAAACAAAATGTCAGGAATAATTGAGGTGAGGGATTTAAGCAAAACCTTTGAGACCGACGACGGCAAGGTGGAGGCTTTACAAAATATTTCGCTGTCCATTCAGGCAGGCGATATCTACGGTATTATCGGTATGTCGGGAGCGGGCAAGAGCACGCTGGTGCGGTGCTTAAATTATCTGGAGCGACCCACCTCCGGTACGGTGGAGATTGAAGGCAGGGAACTGGGGACACTGACGGAAAGTCAGCTTCGGGAAATCCGCAGGGATATCTCGATGATTTTCCAGCATTTTAACCTGTTGATGCAGAAGAATGTGATAGACAATATTTGTTTTCCGCTGGTGATCGGCGGCATGAAGAAAAAAGAGGCGAGAAAACGAGCGGAGGAGCTTTTGGAGATTGTGGAGCTCTCAGAGAAGGCGTTGGCCTATCCCGCCCAGCTTTCCGGCGGACAAAAGCAGAGAGTGGCGATTGCGAGAGCCCTTGCCGCAAATCCGAAGATTTTGCTCTGCGACGAGGCGACAAGCGCTCTGGACCCCCGCACGACCCAGTCGATTTTGCGGCTGTTACAAGATATCAATAGAAATTACGGCATTACCATTGTGATCATCACCCATGAAATGTCGGTGGTGAGAGAGATCTGTTCCCATGTGGCGATTATCGGAGAGGGGCATCTGGTGGAGCAGGGACGGGTTGCCGATATTTTTGCCCACCCGAAGACGCCGGAGGCGAAGGAACTGATCTTAAAAGGAAACAGCACGGACCGCCGTACACTGGAGGACCGCCAGCGGGAGCTGATGAAGGGCAAGTGCTGTATCCGTATCGTCTTTTCCGTAAATTCTTCTTTCGAGCCTGTGATCGCCAATATGGTGCTGCGGTTCGGACAGCCCATCAATATTCTGCGGGCGGACACCAAAAATGTGGAAGGAATTGCCAGAGGCGAAATGATTTTAAGCCTGCCTGACGACCGGGAGGTGCAGGAGAAGATGAAAGCCTATCTGACGGAGAGAGGTTTGGCTGTGGAGGAGGTGAACGGCTATGTGGACTAGCGATTTGACTTTGATGATGCTGGAGGGCGTGAGGGATACATTACTTATGACATTAATGTCAACTTTGTTCGGCTATCTGATCGGCCTGCCCTGGGGAATTGTGCTGGCGGTGACCGACAAGCCGGGAATCAGGCCCAACGCCGTCGTCTACAAAATCCTCGATGTGATTGCAAACATCATGCGGAGTATTCCGTTTTTGATTCTGCTGATTCTGGTGATGCCCATCACGAGAGCGATTGTGGGGAAAACCACAGGATCGGCTGCGACCATTGTGCCGCTCACGCTGGCGGCGGCTCCTTTCATCGGACGTATGATCGAGTCGTCGATCAAGGAGGTGGATCACGGCGTGGTGGAGGCGGCTCAGAGCATGGGCGCCGGCACGTTTACCATCATCTGGAAGGTGCTTCTGGTGGAGGCCAGAACCTCTATTCTGGTGGGTGTGACGATAGCCATCGGCACGATACTCGGCTATTCCGCTATGGCGGGCGTGGTCGGCGGCGGCGGCCTGGGCGATATCGCTATGCGTTACGGTTACTACCGGTATGAGACGTTGATCATGATCGTTTCGGTGGTGCTTTTGGTGATACTGGTACAGATATTCCAGACGCTGGGAATGCGGCTGTCTGCGAAGCTGGATAAGAGGAAGTAGCCGCGCAGGCGCTTCGGAACGGAAAAAGAATGTCCCTACAATTTTATTTCGGCGCTTCGGGCGCCGGCAAGAGCAAAAAACTGCATGACCATATCATAGACGAGTCCCTGAAGCATCCGGATAAAAATTACCTGCTTATCGTGCCGGATCAGTTTACCATGCAGACCCAGATGGACCTGGTGGTGGAACATCCCCGCCACGCGATTATGAATATTGACGTTTTGAGTTTCGGCAGACTGACCCATCGGATTATGGAAGAGGTGGGCGGCGAGGAACTGCCGGTTCTGGATGATACGGGAAAGAGTCTGGTGCTTCGCAAGGTGGCGGGAAAGGAGCGGGAAAATCTCACGGTTCTCGGAAGCCACCTGCAAAAAATCGGCTATATTCATGAGGTGAAATCGGCCCTCTCTGAATTTATGCAGTACGGGGTGGGCGAGAAGGAGCTGGATATGCTGATTGCTTACGCGAAGGACCGGGGCGCGCTCTGCTATAAGTTGAAAGATCTGCGGTTTTTATATCAGGCCTTCAGTGCCTATACAGAAGGCCGCTTTATCACCACGGAGGGGACGTTAGACAGACTGCGGGCGGCTCTGCCCAAATCCGAAATCGTGAGAGACAGCGTGATTGCCTTTGACGGGTTTACGGGTTTTACCCCCATTCAAAACAAAGTGATTTCGGACCTGATGAGATTGGCGGACAAGGTGATTGTCACGCTTACCATGGACGAGCGGGAAAATCCCTATGCCGCAGAGGGGGAACAGAATCTTTTTTATCTGAGCAAAAAGACGGTGGCGGCTCTTGTAAGACTGGCAAAGGAGTCCGGGATTTCACAGGAGGAGGCCGTCTGGTGCAGGAAGAAGGAGGGGGGACGGCTGCCCCGCTTTGCGGACAACCCGGAATTGGCTCATCTGGAGCGGAATCTGTTTCGCTATCCGCCCTGCGTCTATGAAGACAGCGTGAAAAGCCTGCACATTTTTGAAGCCTCGACGCCGGCGCAGGAGCTGCGGCAGACCTGTATTGCCATCCGCAGGCTGCTCTTGGAATCGGAAGAACTGTGTTACCGTGATATCGCTGTGGTGACGGGAAATATGGAGGTGTACGCCAAAGATGTGGAGGAGGTGTTTGCCCGGTTTGACATTCCCGTTTATCTGGATCAGACCAGAGGCATTTTAGGAAATCCGTTTGCCTCCTATCTGCGGAGCGCGCTACAGATGATATTGCAGGATTTCAGCTTTGACGCGGTCTTTCACTATCTGCGCACGGGACTTTCCGGCTTTGAGAGGGAGGAAGTAGACAGGCTGGAAAACTATGTTAGACGGTTCGGGATCAGAGGACGGAAACGCTGGAGCGAAGTCTTTACCTATCGGGAGGAGGACCCTGAGGGAGAGGAGGCTTCTTTGGCGCTGCTTACATCCTGCAATTCCATGCGGGAGCGTTTGATGGAACAGCTTGCGCCTTTTTTTGTTCCCTTGAAAAAAGCGGATGATATGGTGCGCGCGCTTTACGAGTTTTTGGTGAAAAATGAGATACAGGATAAGCTGGCCGCATTTGAGAAGGATTTTCAGGAGAAGGGCGACCTGTCCAGAGCCAAGGAGTACGGGCAGATTTATCCTCTGGTGATAGATCTGTTGGACCAGATCGAGGGACTGCTTGCGGGGGAGGAGATTTCCCTGAAAGAGTTTGCGGACATTCTGGATTCCGGGCTTATGGAGATCACTGTCGGTACGATTCCCCAAAATGTGGACCGGGTTCTGGTGGGGGATATTGAGAGAACCCGGTTGAAACAGGTAAAGGTGCTGTTCTTTCTGGGCGTGAACGACGGCAATATTCCCAAGAGTTCCGGCGGCGGCATTATTTCGGACATGGACAGGGAGTTTTTGCGGGAATCGGAGATTGAGCTGGCGCCCTCTCCCAGAGAACAGATGTATATCCAGCGGCTTTATCTGTACCTGAACATGACCAAGCCCTCGGAGGCGTTATATCTTTCCTACGCCAGAGTGGGGGAGGACGGCAGGGCGCTTCGGCCCGCCTATTTGGTGGATATAGTGAGGGGCCTGTTCCCCGCGCTTGCTGTCTCCATGCCGGAGCGGGAACCGGCCGGGGAACAGATTTTGAACGGGGAGGACGGCGTCGGCTTTTTTACGGATATGCTGCGGGAGTATGCGGCAGGGCGGCTGGACGCGGAGGAGGAGAGGACCTTTTACACCTTTTACCGCTGCTATGATGGGAACACACAGTATCGGGAACGGATTGGGGCTTTGATTGATACGGCCTTTGCCGGACGGGAGGATGGGCCCTTGTCCAAGACCGTGGCGACGGCTCTTTACGGCGCGTCCCTGTTAAACAGTGTGAGCCGTCTGGAAAAATATGCGGCTTGTGCTTACGCCCACTTCCTGCAATATGGACTGCGTTTGCGGGAGCGGGGAGAGTACAGCTTTGAGGCGGTGGATATGGGCAATCTCTTCCACAGCATTTTGGAGAACTTTTCGGAAAAACTTGCGGGGCAAGGTTTCACTTGGTTTGACTTTCCCGAGGAGGAGGGGCGCAGGATTCTTTCGGAAGCGCTGGAATCCTGCGCAGCCGCCTATGGGGAAACCATTCTCTACAGCAACGCCAGGAACCGGCATCTGTTAAAGCGGATTGAGCGGATCATGAACCGCACCGTGCGGACGCTACAGATCCAGCTGCAAAAGGGCCAGTTTCTGCCGGAGTCCTTTGAGGTCTCCTTCGATGTGCTGGAAAATCTGGATTCTTTCAATATAGCGCTGAGTGAGAAGGAAAAGATGCGCCTGCGGGGCCGGATTGACCGGATAGATGTGGGCGAGACCGGGGACCGGGTTTATGTGAAGGTCATTGACTATAAATCGGGAGAACGGCGGTTTGATCTGGCGGCGCTCTACTACGGATTACAGCTTCAGTTGGTGGTATATATGAATGCGGCGGTGGAGCTTGTGCAGAAAAAGCATCCCGATAAGGAGGCGGTTCCTGCGGCCATGCTCTACTATCGGATGACAGACCCTGTGGTGGAGGGAGAAAATCTGACGCCGGAGGAAGTCAATGCCAGGATTTTACAGGAATTAAAGATGACTGGAATGGTCAATAAAAATGACGAAGCTGTCAAAATGCTGGATGGGGAGTTTACGGATAAATCCGATATCCTGCCGCTGGAGCGGAAAAAAGATGGAAGCTTCTCTGCTGTCTCAAGTGTCATTTCCGAGGAGGATATGCGGATGGTTTCAGATTATGTAAACCATAAAATCCGCAGGCTGGGCAGGGAGATTCTGGATGGAACTATCTCGGTCAATCCCTGTGAATTGGGCTCTGAAAAAGCCTGTACCTACTGTGCTTACAAGCGTGTCTGCGGTTTCTCTGCCGGGACCCAGGGGTATCGGCCGCGAAAGCTGGAAAAGTTGAAGGCGGAGGAAGCGTTGGAGCGAATTCGGGAAGAGTGCGGGCAGGAAGCATCCGAACAGAGTGCAGAGGGGGCGAAAAAGTAGCATGGGAATCACATTTACGGAAACACAACGAAAAGTGATTGAACAGCGCGGCTGCAATCTTCTGGTCTCCGCGGCGGCAGGTTCCGGCAAGACGGCGGTTCTGGTGGAGCGGATCGTGGATATGGTATGCGGGGGAGAGCAGCCTGTGGACATAGACAGGCTGCTGGTGGTGACTTTTACCAATGCGGCGGCTGCCCAGATGCGGGAAAAGATCGGCCGCGCTTTGAATGAGAGACTTTCCCTGGAACCGGAAAACGAGCATTTACAGCGGCAGTCCACGTTGCTGTACAATGCCCAGATCACGACCATAGACAGCTTCTGCCTTTTTATTTTGCGAAATCAATTTCACACCATCGGACTGGACCCCGGTTTTCGGATTGCGGAGGAGGGGGAAATGCGGCTTTTGCGCGCGGATGTGCTGGCCGGAGTCATCGAGGATGCTTATGCGGAAGAAGATCCGGCTTTCTTAAACTGCATGGAATATTTTTCCCTTGGCAGCAGGGATGAGGCTGTGGAAAAAGAAGTGCTGAAACTCTATGATTTTGCCATGAGTATGCCCTTCCCGGAGAAATGGCTTGCAGAGCGGAAGCAGGACTATCAGGCGGCTGTCTGCGATATCCTCAGTCTGCCGTGGGCGGCGGTGTTTATGGAGCATGTGCGTCTTATGCTTTCGGGCTGTCTGGAAAAGCTGTCCTTGGCGGTACAGCTGTGCGAGGAGCCGGACGGGCCCTATTTTTACGGGCCCCTTTTGGAGAAAGAGCGGGAAATGACGGAAGGGCTTCTTCGCGCCTGCGGCGGTGCGGGAGAGGAGGCGGAGACGGCTCTCGGCTACGATGCTCTATGCAGCGCCTTCGGCGCAGTGTCCTTTGACAGACTGCCCTCGAAGCGGGATGAGGGTGTCTTACCTGCGAAACGGGAGGCGGCCAAAGGACTGCGGGACAGCGTGAAGGAAACGCTGACGGATCTGCGGAAGCAGTTTTTCGGCGGCTCGGCAGAACAGGTATCCAGACAGATGAAGGGCTGTCAGGAGGCAGCGGCGGCGCTGCTTGATCTGACGTTAGCCTTTAAGGAGGCTTTTGACAAAGCCAAGCGGGAGAGAAATATTCTGGATTTTGACGATATCGAGCACTTTGCCCTGCAGGTTCTTGTGCGGGAGGAAGAGGGCGGTTATGTGCCTACGGAGACGGCGCTTGACTACCGGAGCCGTTTTCATGAGATCCTGATTGACGAGTATCAGGACAGCAATCTGGTGCAGGAGTATCTGCTCTCCTGCATCAGCGGGGAAGCGCAGGGCCGGTACAATCGTTTTATGGTGGGGGATGTGAAGCAGAGTATTTATAAATTCCGGCTGGCAAGGCCGGAGCTGTTTCTGGAAAAGCATGAGGCTTACGGACAGGCGGGAAATCATGCCATGCGGATTGATCTCCATCAGAATTTCAGAAGCCGCAGGGAGGTGCTTGACAGTGTAAATGCGGTTTTTGCAAGGATTATGGGGAGGGAAATGGGAGGCATTGTCTACGATGAGAATGCGGCCCTGCACCTTGGCGCGTCCTATCCCCAAAAAGAAGAGGGACTTCCCGCAGAGGCCTCCAATGTGACGGAGCTTCTTCTGTTTCAGGAGGAGAAGGTTCCCGCGGAACAGGCGGCGCGGGAATCAGAATCGGAAGCGGCGCAGCTTACGCCGAAGGAGCAGGAGGCTTATGGTGTGGCGGCGCGGATTAAGAGGCTCCTTAAGGATTTCCAGGTCACGGACAAGGAGACGGGGACGCTGCGGCGGGCCATGTACCGCGATATCGTGATTTTACTTCGCACCCTGTCCGGCTGGGACGAGGTGTTCAAACGGGTGCTGGAGGAGGAGGGCATTCCCGTTCATGTGACCGCAAGAACCGGATATTTTGCGGCCTCGGAGGTGCAGGAGCTTCTGCATTTTCTGCGGATTTTGGATAATCCGTTACAGGATATTCCCCTTTACGGGACCCTGCATACTTATCTGGGCGGGTTTTCGGAGGAGGAGATCGCGCTGGTGCGGGCGGCTTTTCCGAAGAAAAAGTACCTTTTTGACGCGCTGGCGGCCTGCGCCACGGAACAGACGGGCGGCGAAACAGGGCAGGCGGAGAACGCAGAGCAGTTGATCAGTCCGAAACTGCGGGGAAAAATTACAAATTTCCTCGGAAAAATGACAAGATACAGGGAGCTTTCCGTCTATCTCTCTGTCCATGAGCTTTTGCAGACGATCCTGCGTGAGAGCGGCTATCTGCACTATGTGGCGGCAAGTCCTGAGGGCGGCAAACGGCGGGCCAATGTGGAAATGCTGCTGGTGAAAGCGGCTGACTATGAAAAGACCAGCTATTCCGGCCTTTATCATTTCCTGCGCTACATGGAACAGCTGGAAAAGTACGAGGTGGATTACGGCGAGGCCGCCGTGCAGGATGAGAATGCGGATGTGGTGCGGATCATGAGCATTCATAAGAGCAAGGGACTGGAATTTCCTGTTTGTTTTGTGTCCGGGCTGGCACAGAGTTTCCGTAAAAAGGAGAGCGGAGGCGCCCTGGTGGCGGATGTGGATGCGGGAATCGGCGTGGACTATGTGGACTTTGCGGGGCGTGTGAAAAGCGGCAACCTGAGAAAGAACGCCATAGCGGTTAAGCTGAAACGGGATAGTATGGCGGAGGAACTGCGGATTCTCTATGTGGCTATGACCAGAGCCGAGGAAAAATTGATTATGACCAGCGTGGTCAACAAACCCGAAAAGGCGGCGGCTTCCCTGCTTCCTCTGCAAAGACGGAAAAAAAGGCTGCTCTCCTATGATGCGCTTCTCGGACAGGATAGCTTTTTGACCCTGCTCTTATCAGCCCTTTCCGGCAATCATTGTCTGGATGGGTTCTACGAGGCCGTAGGGATGGAGCCGGACACAAAAGGACCGGAATACGAGGAAGATATGGGCTTTTGTGTAAAATTGACCGGCTGGGATCATGTGGTAGAGGAAAAGATAGAGGAGACGGTTGTGGGGATGGAGGCGAAGCGAAAGCTCCTTGCGTCCGGCGAAGGCGGCCTGGTGGATGAAAATCTCATGACAGAGCTGTCAGACCGTTTTGCCTATGAGTATCCGCATGAAAATTTGAAGGATCTCTATACCAAGACCACCGTATCGGAGTTAAAGATGGCCGGCATGCACGAGCAGGACGAGCTTTCCGCAAAGCTGTTTGAGGAGAAGCCGCAGATACCCTATCTGCCGAAATTTTTAAAAGGCGACGAGCGTGTCAGCGGTTCTACGCGCGGAAGCGCCTTCCACAAGGTGATGGAGCTCTTTGATTTCCAAAAACTGACCAAAGAGGTCAACAGAAGCGGGGAGGCAGCGGAGGCTCTTTTGCGGGAGCAGATAGAAGAAATGCGCCGGGAGGGACGGCTTTCTCAGGAATATTATGAGGCGGTGGGGACGCAGAAGATCGTCAGGTTTCTGACAAGCTGGACGGCGCTTCGCATGGCGGATGCGGCCCGCGCGGGAAAGCTCTATAAAGAACAGCCGTTTGTGATGGGGCTTCCGGCCAGCCGGCTGGGGGAAGGCTTCCCCTCGGAGGAAACCGTGCTGATTCAGGGAATTATCGACGTGTTCTTTGAGGAGGAGGACGGATTTGTGGTGTTGGACTACAAGACGGACGCCGTGTCGACGCCGGAGGAACTGGTGAAACGCTATCAGGTGCAGCTGCTCTATTACAGCGAAGCGTTAGAACAGCTTGCGGGCTACCCTTCCGAGCGGGGGTCAAAACCTGTGAAGGAACGGATTCTCTATTCCTTCAAGCTGGGAGAACAGATCAACGTCATAGCCAAAAAGGATAGAGCGACAAGAATATTCCTTTGAATCTTTTTCTTGAAATGCAGGGTCGCTTCCTTTATAATTTTAAATAGTGAGATAATTCGGTACAAGGGGTATCAAATTTCGGATAAAAAGGAGAAGAAACGATGAGGTTAGTGACACGATCTGATTTTGACGGGCTGGCATGCGGCGCATTGCTGAAGGAGATCGGCCTGATTGACAGTTGGAAATTTGCCCATCCCAAGGATTTGCAGGACGGTCTTGTGGAGATTGACGAGAACGATGTGCTGGCGAACGTTCCCTTTGTGGAGGGCTGCGGGCTTTGGTTTGACCATCATTCCAGCGAGCATGAGCGCAATGAGCTGAAGGGAAAATATAAGGGCGAGAGCCGCATTACGCCTTCCTGTGCGCGTATCATCTATGAATATTACGGCGGAAAGGAGCGGTTTTCCCATTTCGACGATATGATGGTGGCGGTGGATAAGGTGGATTCCGGCAATCTGACTATAGACGAGATACAGAATCCGCAGGGCTGGATTTTGGTTGGCTTTCTGATGGATCCCCGGACAGGTCTGGGCAGATGGCGCAACTTCACGATCTCCAATTATCAGCTGATGGAGAAGCTGATGGAATGCTGCCGCACCATGAGTACGGAAGAGATTCTTGCCCTGCCCGATGTGCAGGAGAGAATTGAGATTTATCACGAGCAGGATCAGAAGTTCAAGGAAATGGTGAAGGCGCATACACGGGTAGAGAAGGATGTGATTATCTCCGATCTGCGGGGCGTTGACCCGATCTATTCCGGCAACCGCTTCCTGATCTACAGCATGTACCCGGAGCAGAATATTTCCGTATGGATCGTCAGCGGACGAGGCGGCAAGGGCTGTTCTGCGGCGGTGGGCTACAGCGTTTTAAACCGCACTTCTCATGTCAATGTGGGAAGCCTGATGCTCAAGTATGGCGGCGGCGGCCACATGGCGGTGGGAACCTGCCAGTTCACGGATGAGACGATGGAGGAACAGATTCCGAAGCTGTTAGATGAGATTGTGAACTATGATACATATTACGGTAAGTGAAAAACATAACAGGAAAAACAAACAAATAGAGGAAAAGATGCAGGCCCCGAAAAGAAAATTTTCGGGGCTTACGCTTCTCCCCGTATTTTTGACTGTAATTTGTGTCATTTTTACGGTGACGATGGCAGTGTATGTGCTGTGGTTTTATCAGGGCAGCTATCAGGAGGAGACGGCAAGGGAGACTTATGACAGATACTATATCATGATTACGCAGGACGACCAGCCGACCTTCTGGCAGTCCGTTTATCAGGGAGCCTGTGAGAGGGCGCTTCAGGAAAATGTTTATGTGGACTGGCTGGGAAACGATCAGTTTCAGGATTACAGCGTGGAAGAGCAGATGGAGATCGCCATCGCTTCCGGCGTGGACGGCATCATTGTGACAGCAGATGAGAGCGAGGAGATGACAGCGCTCATCGACCAGGCTGTGGCGCAGAATATTCCTGTGGTGACACTTTATGGGGATAATACCCGGAGCGCCCGCTGCAGCTTTGTGGGAGTCGGCGCATATAATCTGGGCAGGGAATACGGCAGACAGGCTCTTAAAATTGTGCAGGAAAAACTGGCCGGCGCGGTAGAGACGCGGCTTATAGTCAAGAATTTCAATGAGACGGAGGCAAAATCGGGAAGCTCACTCGTGGGCGTCCTCGGCGATGGTAATGCCGTGATGGAATCGGAGACGGTGGAGGTGGGAACGAGGGCCCGTCCCATAAGGGTGACTATACTGGTCAATTCCTATGCGAACAGTCTGGATCAGTATATTATTTATTCCGGTATTCAGGAGGCCATTGAACAGGATCGGGGAGAGAAGGTGATTGAACTGTCACTGCGGTCCGTGGACGATACCAACGCCTTTTCCGTGGAAGAATCCGTCCGTGAAATTTTTATGGAGGAGAATATTCCGGATATCCTGATCTGTCTGAACGAGTTGAATACCACCTGCGCCTATCAGGCGGTGGTGGATTACAATAAGGTAGGCACTGTCAGCATTCTGGGTCACTATGTCTCCGATACGATTCTCAATGCCATTGACAGGAACGTGATTTATGCCACTGTGAATATTGACACGCCGCAGATGGGCGGTTTCTGTATTGACGCTTTGCAGGAATATCATGATCTGGGATATACCAGCCAGTATTTTACGGCGGATATCAATCTGATTTCAAGGGATAATGTGGAGGAATATTTGCAGGGAGAGGAGACAGACGGTGATGAGTAAACTACACAATGCTTCTCTCCAGTTTAAGATAAGCAGTATCTATATTTTCACCAATCTTTTGGTGGTGATGGTCAACATTATTTTGATTATTGGCATCAACAGCATGTCGAACAGGTTGGAGATGGTGTATCAGGGCAACCGCCACTTAAATGATTTTTCCGACGCTGTCAATGCGCTTCAGGACGACATGACGTCCTATCTGAATGTGAAAACCAGCGATTCGCTGGAAGATTATTACCGGAGCGAGGCCCTTTGCAGGGACATGGCGGCGGATCTCAACGAGGAGGTTACGGGCAGCTCCTTCGACCGCATGGAACGCAATATCCGGCATATGACGGAGCGGTATCTGGAGGAGGTGGCGCAGACGATCGAGGCCAAGCGCGGACGGAATGTAGAAAAGTACCGCCTCCACTATGAGAATGCCACCAGAATGTATGATTACATCGGCACCTATATTTCCAATCTGAACATGGAACAGTTTCGCAGCAATTCAGAGCGTTACAGCGAATTACAGCAACGTTTCCGATTATTTGAGGTGGTGTCCGTTATTGCTATTGTCCTTGTAATGTGCAGTAATGTCTGTATCATTATCAGCTTTGTGGGCGCGGTGATCAGGCCTATGAAAAAGCTGGCAGGACAGGCGGACGAGGTTGCCAAAGGTAATTTTGACATTGCGCTTCTTCCGGTGGAGTCCCAGGATGAAGTGGGCGTGGTGACGGGTGCATTCAACTCTATGGTGGTGAGTATTGGCAGATATATCGAGCGGATCAGGGAGAGTATGGAGGCGGAACGGGCGTTAAAGGAGAGGGAGCTTCTCATGGAAGGACATCTGAAAGATGCAAGGCTTAAGTATTTGCAGGCTCAGATTAATCCCCATTTTTTGTTTAATACGCTGAACGCGGGCGCACAGCTTTCTATGATGGAAGGCGCGGACAGAACCTATGAATACATCCAGAAGGTGGCGCAGTTTTACAGATATAATATGAAGAAAAGTGAGGAGACGGTGACTGTCGCGGAGGAGATAGAGATGGCGGATTCCTACATCTACATCCTGAATGTGCGGTTCGCCGGGGATATTCATTATGAGAAGCACATCGAAGAGTCTCTTTTGCAGATGGAGATGCCGGGCATGATATTACAGCCTATTGTGGAGAACTGCGTCAACCATGGCATACGGGAGATGGGGGACCGGGGTGCGATTCAGCTTTCTCTCTACGAAAAAGAGGGAATGGTCTGCATCAGCGTCAGGGACAATGGAGTCGGTATGAGCGAGGAGACGATTGAGAAGGTGCTAAACGGAACCTACAGGGAAGCGGACATGGCGTCGGGCGGAAACGGCGTCGGTATGGATAACGTGATTTCCCGCATGAGACTCTTTACGGGGAATGATCACGTGATGACCATAGAGAGCGAGGGAGAGGGAAAAGGTACGGAGGTGTGCCTCTATCTGTCAAAGGCTGCGAAAGAGAAGAAGGCGGAGGGTATGATGGAACATGAGCCACTATAAAATTATGTTGGCGGACGACGAAGGAATTGTGATTGATTCCCTGAAATTTATCATCGAAAAAGAGTTCGGAGACAGCTGTACCGTCGAGTATGCGAAGACAGGAAGAAGTGTCATAGAGCTGGCTGAGAGGTACCGTCCGGATATCGCCATCATGGATATTCAGATGCCCGGCATCAATGGAATAGAAGCCATGCGGGAGATTCGCGAGACGAACCGCAGCGTGGTTTTTATTGTGATGAGCGCTTACGATAAGTTTGACTACGCGAAAGAAGCCATCAAACTGAGCGTTTTGGAGTATATCACAAAACCGATGGAGAGAACCAAAATCGTATCCGCATTGAAAAAAGCGATGGAGCAGATTGACAGGGAGCGGGACAAGCGAAGCAACGATCTGCTGATTCGGGAGAAGCTGGAGACCGTCATGCCGATCATAGAGAACGGCCTGCTCTATAATCTGCTTTTTCAGGAACATTTTACCGAGGATATCGAGAATTATAAGCAGCTATTGGGGATTGACCAGGACTATGCCTACCTTCTGTCGGTGGTCTGCGGGGAGGCTCAGGAGGGAAACCACATGACCAATGCCGTGGGCAGCAGCGTGAAGATGTCCCAGTACGGCGAGGCGCTCAGGGAGTATCTGAAAGAGGTTTATCCGGGTGTGGTTTTGGGGATGTCTATGGCCAATAAGCTGCCGGGCCTGGTGCCCTGTGAGGAAAAACAGATGTCCTACGAGGAGAGGATTGCCCTGATCGAAAGATCCAGAGAGATTGTCAGGGAGCTAAAGAGGCGGACACAGATCAGCTTTCGCATCGGCATCAGCGCCATTGCGCCGTTAGAGGAAGCCAGAGAGGCCTACAAGGAGGCCACAAATGCACTTATCATGACCACGGGAAGTGTGGCACATGTGGACGATCTGCCCATCGGCTGTACGCACGAGGCGGCTTATCCCGTGGAACTGGAAAAGAAATTGTTTGCGGAGGTAAAAAACGGGGAGGCCGACCATGCGGCGGCCACGGCTGAGACCTATTTCGATATGGTGGCAAAGCAGTATGGAGAATATTTGATGAGCATCCGCCTGAAGGTGTTGGAGTTTGTGCTCTATGCGGAGTATATTGCCTACAATTCCGGCGGTATGACTTATGAATTTTGCGACAGGGCAGATTATCTGCCCACGGTGATGGAGATAGACGATATTCAGACGTTACGGACATGGTTTGTGGACAAGATGAGGACGGCTTCCAGAAATGTGAGCACCAAGGCCGCGGAGAAGTCGCAGGGAGCTGTGGAAGTAGCCAAGAATTACATCCAAAACAACTATAGCAGAGATATTTCGTTGGATGAGGTGTCTCAAGCGGTCAATATCAGCCCGTATTATTTCAGTAAGATATTTAAGGAGGATGTCGGGGAAGGCTTCGTGGAATATTTGACAAAGATCCGCATGGATAAAGCCAAAGAACTGCTCACTACAACGGAGTGTTCCATGAAAGAAATCTGTTCTATGGTGGGATATGCGGATCCCAACTATTTCAGCAGATCATTTAAGAAAAATGTGGGCGTAACACCCACGGAATATAAATGTGAGAAGAACGTTTAACCCGGAGGTGTGGGAAGATGAAAAGACGAATCAGCTGCATTCTTCTGACAGTGCTGCTTTTGCTTCTCAGTGGATGCGGGACTGCGGAAAGCGATAGAGAGACCGAAGCCGGAGAAGAGAAAAAAATACAGATCGGCATGAGCTTTGACTCCTTTGTCATCGAGAGATGGCAGAGGGATCGGGACGTGTTTGTCTCGGTGGCCAAGGAACTGGGGGCGGAAGTCAATGTGCAGAATGCCAACGGTATGGTGGAGGAGCAGAAAAAGCAGATTGATTATTTTATTCAGAAGGGAATGGATGTGATCGTTATCATTGCCATTGATTCGGAATCTTTGCAGGAATCCGTGAAAAAGGCAAAAGATGCGGGGATTAAAGTGGTTTCCTATGACAGGCTGATCAACGGCGCGGATGTGGATCTCTATATCTCATTCGACAATGAAATGGTGGGGGATATGATGGCCAGAGCGCTTGTGAAAGAGGGAATCGATGGAGGAAGCGTGGTCATGCTGGGCGGTTCTCCTACGGACAACAATGTTCCCCTTGTGGAGGGCGCCTTTAAGCGGGTGATGGCGCAGCACCGGGTGTCGATTCTGGATTCCGTACATGCGGATAACTGGCGGGCAGAGGAAGCGGCGGCTTATATTTATGCAAATCCCCTGATCATAAACAGGGCGGATGCCATCATGTGCGGAAACGACGACCTGGCTACGCAGGCCGTACATGCTTTGTCGGAGACCCGCCAGGCGGGAGATATTCTTGTGGTGGGACAGGACGCGGATCTGGCTGCCTGCCAGAGAATTGTGGAAGGTACTCAGGTCATGACGGTCTACAAACCGGTGGAACGTCTGGCAACACGTGCGGCGGAGGCGGCTGTGGCGCTGGCAAGGGGTGAGGAGATCACAGGGGATGACGTGACCACAATTGTCAGCGGAAAGTACCAGGTTCCCTATATCGCGTTGAAACCTATAAGCGTCAACCGGGACAATATCGATGAGGTGATCATCGGCAGTGGTTTTCACCTGAAAGAGGATGTGTACCTGAACGTGCCGGAACAGATGCCGGAATAGCATTTTTTTGCGGCAAAGGAAAGAAAAGCAACAAAAATGTGCTAAAGTTTCCTCCGTATAAAAACCTGAAAAGGTAAAAATGTACAGAATGTCATAAATTATTCCTATTTTTTTTGTGATATATTGAGGGTGCGAGAAAAATATCGCAAAATTACATTCTTAAAAGGGAGGAAAACTAAGACATGAAAAGAAAAGTATTAAGCATGGTACTCGCAACTTCCATGGTTGCGGCTACACTGGTTGGCTGCGGCGGCGGCTCTTCCGAAACGGCAGCGCCTGCAGCGGATGCTCCGGCAGCAGAGGCAGAGGCTCCGGCAGCAGAGGCAGAGGCGCCTGCAGCAGAGGCGGAGGCAGAGGCTCCCGCGGCGGACGCAGCAGCGCCCAGCGGCAATAAGGTAGGCGTGGCTATGCCCACCAAGGATCTGCAGAGATGGAATCAGGATGGTTCTAATATGCAGTCAGAGCTTGAGGCAGCAGGTTACGAGGTAGACCTTCAGTACGCTTCCAATGATGTGGCGACTCAGGTTTCCCAGATTGAGAACATGATAAACGGCGGCTGCTCCGTATTGGTTATCGCTTCCATCGACGGCGAGTCCCTGACTACCGTTCTTGAAGGCGCAAAGAGCGCAGGCATTCCTGTTATCGCATATGACCGTCTGATTAAGAACACGGATGCGGTTTCCTACTACGCTACCTTTGATAACTACAAGGTAGGTCAGACACAGGGTCAGTACATTGTAGATACCTTGGATCTGGACAACGCAGAGGGCCCCTTCAACATGGAGATCACCGGTGGTTCACCTGACGACAACAATGCAACATTCTTCTATAATGGTGCAATGGATGTGTTAAAGCCTTACATGGACGCCGGCAAGATCGTTGTTCCTTCAGGCCAGATCGAGTTTGCAACCGTTGGTACACCTGCATGGTCTACAGAGACAGCGCAGTCCAGAATGGAGAACATCCTTTCTTCCAACTATTCTGACGGCACAAAGCTTGACATCTGCCTTTGCTCCAATGACTCCACCGCTCTCGGCGTAGAGAACGCTCTGGCAGCAAACTACACAGGCGATTATCCTGTTGTTACAGGTCAGGACTGTGATATCGCTAACGTAAAGAACATGATTGATGGTAAGCAGTCCATGTCCGTGTTCAAGGATACTCGTACTTTGGCGTCTCAGGTAGTTAAGATGGTTGGTCAGATTTTGAAGGGTGAGAAAGTAGAGGTAAATGATACCGAGACTTATGATAACGGTACAGGCGTGATTCCTTCTTACCTTTGCGAGCCCGTATTTGCAGATGTGAACAACTATAAGGAACTGCTGATTGATTCCGGTTACTACGCGGAGTCGGATCTCCAGTAACTGTGCGAACAAGTTCGCACTGGAGAACGCAGAAAACGCGTTCTCCGCATATAAAATTTCGAGAATAATAAACCATGGCAGGCGGGGGAATTTTCCCGCCTGTTGGTTTATAAAATGTAGAAATATCTACTAATATATGGTAAAATAAAGAGTGGGTTGCAGACAAAAAATGTTGGGAGGAGTACACTTTGGCAAAGATTTTACTGGAAATGAAAAATATTACCAAAACATTCCCCGGTGTCAAGGCGCTCGACAACGTAAATTTGAAGGTGGAAGAGGGAGAAATTCACGCATTGGTTGGTGAAAACGGTGCGGGCAAATCCACGTTGATGAACGTTTTGAGCGGCATTTATCCGTATGGCACATATGATGGTGACATCGTATATAACGGTGAAGTGTGCAAGTTTAATAAGATTAAGGACTCCGAGGAGAAGGGAATCGTTATCATCCATCAGGAGTTGGCGCTGATCCCTTACATGACCATCGGAGAGAACATGTTCCTTGGAAACGAGCGCGGAAAAAGTGCGGCGATCGACTGGAACGAAACCTATGGGGAAGCCGACAAATATTTGAAGATGGTGGGTCTTTCGGAATCATCGAAGGTACTGGTCAAGGATATCGGTACCGGTAAGCAGCAGCTTGTGGAGATCGCCAAGGCGATGGCGAAGCATGCAAAGCTTCTGATTCTGGATGAGCCGACTTCCTCATTGAATGAGAAGGATTCTCAGGCGCTGCTCGATCTTTTGTTGAAGTTTAAGAAAGAGGGCATGACATCGATTATTATATCTCACAAGTTAAACGAGGTTGCTTATGTGGCGGATAAGATTACGGTAATCCGTGACGGTTCCACCATCGAGACGATGGATAAGCATACCACAGAGATTTCAGAGGATAGAATTATTCAGGGCATGGTCGGTCGTGAACTTACCGACCGTTTCCCGAAGCGTCACGATGTAAAGATCGGCGACATTAATATGGAAGTGAAAAACTGGACCGTGCATCATCCCCTTTATCCGGAGCGGAAGGTGTGCGACAATGTGTCCATCAATGTGAGAAAAGGCGAAGTGGTAGGCATTTCCGGTCTGATGGGCGCGGGCCGCACGGAGCTTGCCATGAGTATTTTCGGACAGTCCTACGGTACGAACATCAGCGGACAGCTCTATCTGGACGGCAAGGAAGTTCACTTAAAGACCGTCAAGCAAGCCATTCAAAATAAGCTGGCATACGTGACGGAGGATCGGAAGGGCAATGGCCTTGTGCTGACCAATCCTATTAAAATCAATACGACGCTGGCGAACCTGGACAGCATCAGTCCCCGCAAGATCATCGATAAGGATAAAGAGTATCAGGTGGCTGAGGAGTACAGGAGCAAACTGAAAACAAAATGTCCTACCGTGGAACAAAATGTGGGTAATCTCTCGGGAGGAAACCAGCAGAAGGTGCTTCTGGCGAAGTGGATGTTTGCGGACCCTGACGTATTGATTCTGGATGAGCCGACGAGGGGTATCGACGTGGGCGCCAAGTACGAGATCTACTGCATCATTAACGATCTGGTGGCGGCAGGAAAGTCCGTGGTGATGATTTCCTCGGAGCTGCCGGAGGTGCTCGGTATGAGCGACAGAATCTATATCATGAATGAGGGAAAGATTGCCGGTGAGCTCTCCAGTGAGGAGGCAACGCAGGAGAAGATCATGTCCATCATTGTAAATTCAGGAAAGGGGGCGTGAGGATATGGAAAAGACAAATGTTGCGGCAGTTCTCAGAAAATATACCATGGTTATCGCCCTCGTTCTAGTGGTGGTCTTCTTTGGATTTATGACGGAGGGCAAAATCTTATTTCCGCAGAATATTAACAACCTGATCTCCCAGAACGCCTATGTGTTCGTGTTGGCGACGGGTATGCTGCTCTGCATTTTGACGGGCGGTAATATCGACCTTTCCGTAGGTTCCGTGGTCTGCTTCGCGGGTGCGGTGGGCGCGATGATGATGGATAAAGACGTCAATATCTGGGTAGCGGTTCTGGCTATGCTGGTGATCGGTATTCTGATCGGCATGTGGCAGGGCTTTTGGATCGCTTATGTAAAGGTGCCGCCTTTTATTGCGACGCTGGCAGGTATGTATGCCTTCCGGGGACTTTCCAATGCGGTGCTTCAGGGTATGACAGTTTCGATCAAGAGTGAGACCTTTATTAAAGTGTTCGGCGGTGGCGCCGACTGCTATGTGCCGGATCTGTTCGGTGGCGAGAGTTTTAATATAACCTGTATGATCGCCGGGTGCATCGCTGTTATCATACTGGTTGCGATGCAGGTGAAGAACCGGATCAATAACAAGAGCAGAGGCTATGAGACGGCGCCCCTTGGCAGCACCATCGTAAAGCTGGTAGTGATCAGTGCAGTAATTTTATGGATCGCATACAAGCTGGCTTCCCACAAGGGTATTCCGACGGCGCTCATCTGGATTCTTCTGGTGCTTTTGATTTACGGCTATCTGACGACAAAAACCAGAATGGGCCGATACTTGTATGCGGTGGGCGGCAATGAAAAGGCCACCAGACTTTCCGGTATCAATACGAAGAAAGTATACTTTTTTGCCTATGTAAATATGGGTCTGCTGGCGGCGTTAGCGGGTATTTTGACAATTGCCAGACTGACCACATCCCAGCCCACCTACGGGCAGGGTTATGAGATGGACGCCATCGGCGCATGCTTTATCGGCGGCGCATCCGCATACGGCGGCGTGGGTTCCGTGACCGGCGTGGTGATCGGTGCAGCTCTGATGGGCGTAATCAACCAGGGTATGAGTATTATGGGGATTGATGCCAATTACCAGAAGGTAGTGAAAGGGCTGGTATTGCTGGTGGCGGTTGCCTTTGACGTACTGTCAAAGAGAGAGAAGAAATAAGGGAGGAGGATGAAAATGAAGAAAACAATAGAAATTCTCAGAAAACATACCATGAAAATAGTCCTTGTCCTGATTGTGATATTCTTCTCGGTGATGACAAAGGGACAGATGTTTGCGGCTTCCAGTTTTCAGGCGTTGATTGCGCAGAACGCCTATGTGTTTGTGTTGGCGACGGGTATGCTGATGTGTATGCTTACAGGCGGTAACATCGACCTGTCCGTCGGTTCCTTCGTTTGCTTTATCGGCGCCATCGGGGGCATTATGATGGTGCGGGGCGGTATGTCTGTGCCTATGGCGATGCTGCTTATGATAGGGGCAGGCGTGATATACGGTATTGTGGAAGGCTTTTTGATTGCCTATATCAATATTCCACCGTGGATCGCAACACTGGCAGGGTATCTGGCTTTTCGGGGCTGGGGCACGGCGCTTTTAAACGGCGCAACCATCGCGCCTATGCCGGATGGTTTTATCAAGATGTTTAACGGCAGCGTACCTGATTTGTTTGGCGGCGCGGGACTGAATATCACCTGTATTCTTGTGGGCGTGATTGCTTGCGTGCTGTTCGTGATTTTACAGTTAAAGGGCAGAAACGACAAGGTGAAAAGAGGCTATGAGTCGGAGAGTATGACCAGCGTGGTTGTGCGATGCGTGCTGGTGTGTGCGGTGATCCTGCTGTTTGCCTACAAACTGGCGCAGGCGGGCGGGATTCCGAATAATCTGATCTGGGTGGCAGTGATCGTGCTGATCTATAATTTTATCACTTCCAAGACTACCATTGGCCGCTATTTTTATACCATTGGCGGCAATGTGGAGGCCACCAGACTTTCCGGTATCGACACAAAAAGGATTTTCTTCCTGGCTTATCTGAATATGGCGGTTCTTACCGTAATCAGTGCCTGGATGACGATGGCAAGACTG
The DNA here is from genome assembly GCA_002490705.1 of Lachnospiraceae bacterium UBA7202. GTDB lineage: Bacteria > Bacillota > Clostridia > Lachnospirales > Lachnospiraceae > UBA3282. The sequence goes on along the minus strand of DKUO01000032.1, from coordinate 42,193 downwards.
TCTGCAGCAAATCCGACGGCGGGTACCAACTACGAGATGGACGCGATCTCCGCCTGCGTGGTGGGCGGCGTGTCCGCATACGGCGGTTCCGGTACTGTGTTCGGCATGGTAATCGGTGCAACACTGATCGGCGTTATCAATCTGGGCATGAGCCTTATGAGTATCGACGCGAACTGGCAGAAAGTAGTTAAGGGCGTTGTGCTCCTGGCGGCAGTAGTGTTCGAGATTATGAACAACAAGGAGAAGACAAAAGAGTAAAATTTTTATGAAAACTTCTGAAAACCGTTGACATTAAATTTTTATTGTAGAAAAATAGAACCATGCGGCGTTTGTCGCATGGTTCTTTATATATAGACAGAGGGAGGAATGACAATGATTAAGACCCTTGCGGCACAGATAAAGGAATATAAAAAAGCTTCGATCATAACTCCGGTATTTATGATATTGGAAGTCATTTTTGAGATGCTGCTTCCGTTTTTGATGGCGTCCATCATTGACGACGGTGTGGAGGCCGGGAATATGCAGCATATCTACACGGTGGGCGCAGTCATGGTTGCGGCGGCGCTGTGTGGGCTCTTCTGCGGCGTTATGGGAGGCAAGTACGGGGCAAGGGCGTCCACGGGATTTGCGAAGAACCTAAGACAGGCGATGTTTGAGAACATACAGACCTTCTCTTTTTCCAGCCTTGATAAGTTCAGCACGGCGGGTCTGGTCACCAGACTGACCACTGATGTGACGAATATACAGATGGCTTACCAGATGATTCTGCGGATCTGTTTCCGCGCGCCTGTCAGCATGATCTGCGCCATGGCGATGGCGTTTCTGATCAACGCGAAGCTGGCGTCGGTTTATCTGGTGGCGGTGATTCTGCTTGGGGTGGTACTGTTTTTCATTATCAGAGGCGCCATGAAGTATTTCAAACAGGCCTTTCCGAAGTACGATGAGCTGAATGCTTCCGTGCAGGAAAACGTGAGCGCGGTCCGTGTGGTAAAGGCTTATGTCAGGGAAGATTATGAGACCAAGAAATTTAAGAACGCCAGCCAGGGCATCTATGATATTTTCCTGAAGGCCGAAAAAAATGTGGTGTTAAATATGCCTGTTATGCAGTTTACGGTTTACGGCTGTATTCTGCTGATCAGCTGGCTGGGCGCGAAACAGATCGTACAGAGCACGCTGACCACGGGTGAGCTGATGAGCTTGCTTACCTACTGCATGAATATTCTGATGAGCCTGATGATGGTGGCCATGATCTTTGTAATGATGAGTATGAGTATCGCCAGTGCGGAGCGTATCTGCGAGGTGCTGAATGAAAAGAGCGATTTGACCAATCCGGTCGATCCTGTGTATGAGGTGGCGGACGGAGAGATTGAATTCCGGCATGTGCGCTTTTCTTACCATAAAGAGAGCAGCGAAGCGGTTCTGCACGATATCAACCTGAAAATACATGCGGGGGAGACCGTCGGCATCATCGGCGGCACCGGCAGTGCAAAGACCAGTCTGGTGAATCTGATCAGCCGTCTCTACGATGTGTCGGAAGGGAGTGTGCTTGTGGGCGGCAGGGACGTCAGGGAGTATGACATTGAAACCCTGCGGGATCAGGTGGCGGTGGTTTTGCAAAAGAACGTATTGTTTTCCGGTACGATTTTGGATAATCTGCGATGGGGCGACGCCAATGCCACGGAGGAGGAGTGCAGGCGGGTGTGCAAGCTGGCCTGCGCGGACGAATTTATCGAGAAGATGCCGGAGGGGTATCATACCTACATAGAGCAGGGCGGCACCAATGTCTCCGGCGGACAAAGGCAGCGGCTGACCATTGCAAGGGCGCTGCTGAAAAAGCCGAAGGTGCTGATTCTGGACGATTCCACCAGTGCGGTGGACACTGCCACGGATGCGAAGATTCGGAAAGCCTTTGCGGAGGAAATTCCCAATACCACGAAGCTGATTATTGCCCAGCGTGTAGCCAGCGTCATGGAGGCGGACCGTATTATCGTCATGGATGACGGGCGGATTCACGGCTTCGGCACCCACGAGGAGCTGCTGCGGGACAATGAGATTTACAGGGAAGTGTACGAGTCGCAGACAAATGGCGGCGGTGACTTCGATGAACAGAAAGGAGGCGTGGAGTAATGCCGGGACCACATGGAAGAATGCAGGGCGGAAAACGGATCGAGAATCCGGGAAAAGTGTTTAAACGGTTGATGGGATATGTGGCAAAAGATTACGGGATTCATCTTGCGCTGGTGGCGGTGCTCATTTTGGTGAGTGTGCTGGCTAATGTGCAGGGAACCATGTTTATCCAGAGGCTGATTGATGATTACATTGCACCCATGCTCACGCAGGATGAACCGGACTTTACCCCGTTAGCGTGGGCCATTGCGCGGGTGGCATGCTTTTACCTGATCGGTGTGATTTCAGCTTACGCATGGAACCGCATTATGATCAATGTGACTCAGGGGACGCTGAGAAACGTAAGGGACGATCTCTTTTCCCATATGGAGACGCTGCCCATTAAGTATTTTGACACGCACTCCCATGGAGATATTATGTCAACCTATACAAACGATACGGAAACGCTGCGCCAGATGATCAGCCAGAGTATGCCGCAGGTGTTTAACAGCCTGATCACCATTGTGAGCGTCCTGGCCAGCATGATCATTCTGAGCGTGCCGCTGACGTTGGTAACCTTGCTGATGGTGGCGGTGATGCTGGTGGTGACCAAGAAGGTGGCAGGGTTAAGCGGCAGATACTTTTTGGAACAGCAGACCAATCTGGGTAAGGTGAACGGCTTCATCGAGGAGATGATGAACGGTCAGAAGGTGGTTAAGGTATTTAACCATGAGGAAAAAAATATTGAGGATTTCAGGGTCTTAAACGACGCCCTGTTTGAGAGCGCGGATAAGGCAAACTATCTGGTCAATGTGGTGGGGCCCGTGAATCAGCAGCTGGGCAATGTGAGCTATGTGGTCTGCGCCATGGTGGGCGGCGCGCTGGCGCTTTCCGGCGCAACGGGACTGACGCTTGGAAAACTGGCAAGCTTCCTGACCTTCAATAAAAGCTTCAATATGCCGATTAATCAAGTGAGTCAACAATTTAATTCCATCGTCATGGCGATGGCCGGAGCAGAGCGCATTTTTAAGATGATGGATGAGAAGCCTGAGGTGGACAATGGCTATGTCACGCTGGTCAATGTGCGGGAGGAAAACGGAACGCTTGTGGAGACGCCGGAGCGCACGGGCCGTTGGGCATGGCGGCATGAACATCAGGCGGATCATTCTGTCGATTATGTGGAACTTAAGGGAGATGTGGTTTTCGACGGCGTGGATTTCGGGTATAATGATGATAAGATGGTGCTTCATGATGTGAAACTCTATGCCGAGCCGGGGCAGAAGATTGCCTTTGTGGGTTCCACCGGAGCGGGCAAGACCACGATCACCAATCTGATCAACCGCTTCTATGACATTCAGGACGGGAAGATCCGCTATGACGGCATTAACGTAAATAAGATAAAGAAGGATGATCTGCGCCGCTCTCTCGGCATTGTGTTACAGGATACCCACCTCTTTACGGGGACGGTTATGGAGAACATCCGATACGGGAAGCTGGACGCTACGGATGAGGAGGTGCGTGCGGCGGCCAAGCTGGCAAATGCGGACAGTTTTATCAGAAGACTGCCGGAGGGATATGACACGGTGCTTTCCGGGGACGGTGCGAACCTGAGTCAGGGGCAGAGACAGCTTCTTGCCATTGCCAGGGCGGCCATTGCGGACCCGCCGGTTTTGATCCTGGATGAGGCGACCAGCTCCATCGACACCCGCACCGAGCGCATTGTGCAGGACGGCATGGATAAACTGATGAAGGGCAGGACCACCTTTGTGATCGCCCACAGGCTTTCCACCGTAAAAAATTCGGACTGCATTATGGTATTGGAGCAGGGGCGGATCATTGAGCGGGGCACTCATGACCAGTTGATTGAGGAAAAGGGAAAATATTACCAGTTGTATACCGGGAATGCCATTACGGCGTGAGAAAAAAATAGGATAAGGATACGATTTATATCTACATCATGTATGCAATTTGTGTGTCAGCTTAAAAAATATACAACATATTGAGAAAAGGGGTTGACATACGACAAATATAATTATATAATGACTACGCAAGGTGGTCATGGAGCGGAGGGAGTATGAAAGGCTTTTATGACGTAACAAAGGCAGAGAAGGAGGTGATGGAGAAGCTGTGGGATCAGCAGGAGGCGATTAAGCAGTCGCAGCTTCTTACATTATTTGAGGCGGATGGTAAGGAATGGAAAAGACAGACCTTAAACACGTTCCTGAGCCGGCTTGAGGAAAAGGGGCTCGTTACACGGGACCACAGAATGGTTAAGGCCGTGTACAGCAGGGACGAATATAATTACATGCAGATGAAAAATGCAGTGGATTCTATGTATGAAGGAAGGCTGAGTAAATTTGTGGCGGCCTTTGCCAGGAAAAACGCGATAAACGAGAGTGAGGCACAGGAACTGATCAAAATTCTGAAAGACAGCTAGGAGCGTACATGGAATACTTACTAATGATGACGGCTTCGGGAAGTACGATGACAGCATGCTGTTGGATACTGAGGCGCCTGCTGAGAGGTAAAATCAGTGCGAACTACTATTATTTGCTGGCAAAAGCGGCCATTCTATATTATCTGATTCCGCTGCCTTTTCTGAAAAGGTGGTACGGAGAGGCGATTCGCATCATCGTACCGGAAAGACAGATGGCAATGGTCAAGATGGAGATCGCACAAATACCGCTTACGCGGACAAAATATATTGTCCGTACAGACGGAAAAACGTATGTGAATAACTATATGGAATTACAGATCATACTGGTGTTTCTATGGCTGACGGTTGCCTGTTTGCTGATGCTGAGAGAACTGCGGAAATATATCAGGACAGCCCGTTTGGTTGCCGGTTATGTAGATACGACAATGACGGAAGAGCATGAGGCGTTTCTCGCCGGTTTGAAGGAACAGTACGGAACCAAACGCCGTGTGCTGCTGTATCAGGGAGAGCCGGGAAGGCCCTCTATCACATTCGGAGTTCTCCGGCCGGTCATTCTCTGCGGCAGGGAAATAGGAAGCCGGGAATCGGAACTGGTCGTCCGTCATGAAATGGTACATATCAGACGCTTGGACGCGGTCTGGAAGATGCTGATACAGTTTGCGAAGTTTTTGCACTGGTGCAATCCGATGATGTGGCTGTTGTGTGATGAGTTCGACCGTGTCTGTGAGATATCCTGTGATGAGACAGCGGTGTGGGAACTGACCGAAGAGGAAAGAACCGGATATGGGCTTCTGTTGATTGAGGAGGCGCAGGAAGCGGAAGAGTTGAAACGGTTTCCACTTAAGTGGAAGGCCGGTTTTGGATCAAACATGAGAAGAGTGAAGGAAAGGGTGGACAATCTGATGAGAAAAAAGAAATGGAATCGTTTTGCAACAGGAACTTTGGTGGCGGCGTTGATTTTCGCCAATTCCATGACGGCACTTGCTTACAGGGATGGGCATAATGAGATTGTGCCGGAAGATATGCCTGAGGAAGAGATTGAGGCGGCGTTGGAATCTGAGTCTATCCTGTTTGCACCGGAGGACATAAGGGAGGAAACGACAATCGAGTTCAAAGAAGAAACGGTTGAGATCCTGTATGACAGGCAGTTTGTCGACGAGGAGGGCAACATTTACTATATTCCCGATGCGGAGCCTCATAGGAGCTGTGATCACGATTATGTGCCGGGAACGGAGTACAGGCATAATAAAAATTCGGACGGAAGCTGTGTGGTGAGAGAGTATAAAGCGGAGAGATGCAGTAAATGCGGTACTATAAAATTGGGTGAACAGATTGGTTGGCGTAAATATGATGTATGCCCGCACTGACGGCACAGCCGCAAGGAGGATTTTGAAATCAGTTTGATTTTCTGGAGAGACGTCTGCATGGGCAGAAGGAAGAACGCTTCAGATTGTTCGATTATATAGAGATAGATGCCGCATTGGCGGCACAGCCGGAAGGGAAGGTTACAGAAGATGATCGATTTCAGATGTACAAGCAGCCCGAATCGGCGGTATGGTCGAGAGAGCCGATTACAGAATCAGTTGGATAGATTCTATAGAAATAAGTATTTATGTCGCATGAACGACAGGAAGGGCTTGACGGAAGAACAGGACGATGCGCCGCCGAATAAACGGGGGACGCAGAAATGAAAAAGGGTTAGATAGATGTATGCCCGTATCGGCCAAGCGGGATCGAAGGCAAGGTTTGTACTTGGCGTATGTCTATTCTAATAAAGCACTGGTATTCAGTGTAAAAGGGGATGCGCAGGCGGTCACTTATGTGGCCGCCTGTGCGATTGTGTGGATCAATTTTTCGGGAAAGGGCTTGAAAGTTTCTTCTGTTTGCAATATAATTATGACATAAGAAGAGCAACCGCCCACAAAGTGGTTAGCCTCCGATATGCTTATATAATAAGCCTACCTGCACGGCCAAGTACAAGGTAGGCTTATTTATTTTCGCTTGTTGTTCCTATCTATGTAGGCAAGCAGCGCGACAAGAAACGTTCCGAATAGAATTAACAATGTTAAAACTTCGTATGTACTCATCTGCACCACCTCCCCTCTTTTGCAAGTTTAGGGAGGCTACCACCTTGTAACACGGTTGCTCTTCTTACCGTTTATCATAACATTATGGTGGGAAAATTTCAATTGAATTGTATCGAAAATTTGAACATAGTTTTAATATCAGATTAGGGCTTGCGGATTTCTGCAAGCCTGTTATAATATCTTATAGTATAGTAAACAGATAGGAATAGAGTATTACTTGCCTGTGTGGAATGGAGGATATGATGGAAGAAAAAGAAAATCGGAGAATCTACTTGGACAATGCGGCTACCACCAGAGTGCGGGAGGAAGTGCTACAGGAAATGCTGCCGTATTTCCGGGACAACTACGCGAATCCCTCTGCGATCTACACCTTCGCGGGGGAGGCGAAGAAGGCGGTGGGAAAGGCGAGGGAGCAGGCGGCAGCGTTGATCGGCGCGAAACCCAACGAGATTTATTTTACAGCGGGCGGCAGTGAGTCTGATAACTGGGCGATCCGCGCGACAGCGGAAGGATTGGCGGATAAGGGCAGACATATCATTACCAGCAAAATTGAACACCATGCGATATTGCATACTTGTGAATATCTGGAAAGACAGGGTTATGAGGTGACCTATCTGGATGTGGATGCGGAGGGAAAGGTGGCGCCGGAGGCTCTGCAACGGGCGATTCGGCCGGATACCATACTGATTTCCATTATGGCGGCCAACAATGAGATCGGGACGATCGAGCCGATTGAAACATTAGGACAGATCGCGCATGAAAAGGGCATTTTGTTTCATACGGATGCGGTGCAGGCCTATGGGCATATTCCTATCAACGTGGAAGAGATGCATATTGATCTGCTTTCCGCCAGCGGACATAAATTAAACGGGCCTAAAGGGGTCGGCATATTGTATTGCAGAGAAAATCTGCGGCTTGGCCCTCTCATTCACGGCGGTGCACAGGAGAGGGGACGTAGAGCGGGCACTTTGAACGTACCGGGAATTGTGGGCTTCGGAAAAGCGGCGGCGCTTTCAGGAGAGACGATGCAGGAGCGGATGGAGCGGGAAACAGCCTTGCGGGATTATCTGATTGACCGGGTGCTTGCGGAAATTCCTTATACCAGATTGAATGGGCACAGGCAGGACAGGCTTTCCAATAACGCTAATTTTTGTTTCCGGTTCATAGAGGGCGAGTCGCTGTTAATCCTGTTGGATCAGAAGGGTATCTGCGGTTCAAGCGGATCGGCCTGCACCTCGGGAGCGCTTGATCCCTCCCATGTGCTTTTGGCGATCGGCCTGCCCCACGAGATTGCCCACGGGTCGCTGCGATTGACGCTTTCGGAAGAAAATACAAGGGAAGAGATTGACAGGACAGTGGAGGCATTGAAAGAGATTGTGGGTCGGCTGCGGGATATGTCACCGCTGTATGAGGATTTTGTGAAGCGGCAGTAAAAATTTGGATTGTGCTTTTTCTGTTATTGAAAAAGTCTGTCAGGTTGTATATAATATACTTAACAGGACAGCCGGAAGGTAGTGCGCGCTACCCGTCCCGGCGAAAACTAAATTAGACTTTGAGAGATAGTCGTCCAGTCATTGCCAGTGAGCGGGACGGCTATTTCTTTTTTTTCAAATTTATATTGTAAGGCATATCTGACTTGTTTTTGGTTATAGAATAATATCATCATACGAATTAGTACAATGTCAAGTACTAATTATAAAAGCTGAATCTGAATTGACATATACACATATAAAGGGTAAAATGAAACAACTTTTATATAGTGGATTATCATTAGAGAGGAGGCGGCTATGGAAAATTATATTGAAACTCCCAAAATGAGTGAAATATTATCGGAAGAATTCATGTCACCGCTTGGATTATCCGCATATAGATTAGCGCAGGAAGTTCATGTTCCGGTATCAAGAATTCAGGATGATATTGACATTAGAAATACAAAAATACAGCTGATGGAAGAAATCAATAGTATTTCTACCTTTGAGCATGTACAGATGGGATAAAGAGCCGCTTCCACCGCCTTTGGCATCAGCAGTGGAAGCGGTATTTTGTTTACTTTGCTCGCGCTTTGGTTTTTATCTGTTTCTTTATTTATTTATTTTAGTTTCTGTCTTGCATTTCCTGCTTTGCCTCCCGCACGGTGGTAATTTTCCGCACGCCGGGGAGGCTTTCGATCTGTTTGCGGACAGCTTCCGTGTCTGCGCCCAGCCGGACACTCACCTTATAATTGAAGGAATCAGCGAGAGGGTTTTCCGTAAAGCCGTCGGCCAGCGCTTCCGCCTCAGGACTGTCGGAGAAATAGGCGGCCTTAAATTCCGCCCATGCCTCGTCTCCGCTGATATACTGACAGGCTGAGACGTCGGCTATTTCGGCGAGCTCACTGCCGAGGGATTCGATTTGAGCCTGCGTCAGCTCCGGGTTCATAAAGACAGCGAGCTGTTTTTCCTGATAGGTGTTGTAGGCAAAAGAAGTAGAACCGACGGCGCAGAGACAAAGCAGTATGGCCGCTGCGGCTGTGCATAGCTTGCGGTAACGGCTGGGGTGATGGCCGGGGCGGCGTTTTTCATGGCGGTTTTCCAGACAGGCTTCTGTCAGCTCGTCCGCCACTTGGCCGGGCATCGTGATATGATATTTTAATTGCAGTAATTCTTTTTCTAATTCCTTATCATTCATAGTGGACTCTCCTTTTTCTGGATTTTCTGCTTGCTTTTTTTAGGAAGACAGCTCCCGCTTTAATGCCTCCCTCGCTCTCTGCAGGCGTTTCTTTGCGGCGGCTTCCGTGATTCCGAGAATTGCTCCGATTTCCCTGACGGAATATCCCTCAAAGTAATGTAGGATAAGCACCGTTTTCCATTTGACGGGCAGGGTGTAGAGCTCCAGTACAAGGTGCTGCTCTTCCGGCGCGGGAAGCTGTTCCTGTAGTCCATCCAGATCAAGACAGGAATGCCTCTTTTGAAAGCGCAGAAGGTCTTTACAGCAGTTCGCGGTTACCCGCAGAAGCCATGCTTTTTCGTGATCCCCGGAAACAAATGCGGGTGCTTTTTCCAGATAGCGTAATAGTGTTTCCTGCAAGGCGTCCTGTACATCATGGGGATTCCCCAGAAGCAGGTAGGCGGTGCGGTAGAGCGCGTCGCCGTAGTTTTGCAGGATACGGTTGATTTCAGGCTCTTTTTCTTCGCTCACGGTCTTCTCCTTTCTGTTACTTTCGAGGCCTCTTACCCTATATACGAACGGGGACGGAAAAAGGTGACGGTCACATGACAAAAAATGATTGTGTGGAGCGTATTATGGGTCGTATAATGTTGGAGAGGCATTTCTCACATCATAAAAGGATAACGATCGTAAGGTCAAGAAGGCGCGGATGCTTTCCGGTTTTGGGAGGAAAATGAGATGGATGGAAATAGGCAGAGAATAGAGTACCGCTTCGGGAGAGTTGGAAGTTTGTCACCGCTTATCGCTGCCGGTGCGATGATTTTCTGGGCGGCTGTCAGCCAGTCCAATGTGAACGGATACGTGCTGGCATTTTTTGCAGCGTTAGTAACGGGCGTTATTTTTGCAAAGAACGAAAAAGCTTATGGGGAAGCGCTGGTATACGGACTGAGTAAGCCCATGTTCGCCGTGATTGTGCTGGCGGTGATTTTGGCGGCCGTTTCGGGGAAATTGATCTCGGCCAGCGGTGCGGTGCAGACGATTGCGGCCTATGTGGTGGCGGCCGGCTTTACAGGGAAGCTTTTTGTGGCGGCCAGTTTTTTAATCACCTGTCTGCTGGCATTTGCCACGGGTACTTCGGTTGGCGCTTACTTTGTGGTGATTCCGATTTTATTTCCTGTGGGTGTGATGGCCGGGGCGGCGCCGGAATTTATGATAGGCGCCATCGTGTCGGGAGCGGCGTTCGGCGATAATCTGGGGCCGATTTCGGATACGACCATTGCTTCTTCCGCCACACAGCACGCGGATCTGGGAACCGTTGTGAAGACGAGAACACGATACAGTCTGCCTGCTGCGGCGGGCGCATTGCTCCTGTTTCTGCTGTTTTCCAAAACCACAGACGGAGGTTCCGCCATGGAGACGGCGGAGGGAGCGGCCAATCCGGTCAGCTTGGTTATGCTGGTGGTGCCCCTCACGATCATTGTGCTTTGTATGATGAAAAAACATCTGATCACCGCCCTGTCATGGGGGATTCTTGCGGGAATCGCCGCGGGACTGCTTTCCGGGATCTATACGGTGGGGGATCTGATCGCGTTTCCCGGCGGATTTTCTGTGTCCGGGGTGGTCATAGAAGCCATTACGGGTACGGCGGGCACGATGGCAATGCTGATCGGGGTTTTTGCGCTTTTGGGGGTGCTGGAGCGCAGCGGTCTTTTCGAAGATGTGGGAAGGCTTCTGGCCAGACTGGCAAAAAGAGAACGGAGCACAGAGGCGACCATTGTTCTGTCTGTGGGAATTTTGAGCATGGTAACAGGTGTTATTTCCGTAGCGATCGTAGCCCTCGGCGACCTGATCAATGAGATCGGGGAAAAGGCGGGGGTAGACAGATACCGGCGTGCGAATTTGATGGATTGTACCGGGTGCGTATTCTGCTTTTTGGCGCCTTGGACCGTACACTGCGTCATTCCGGCGCAGCTGTCCGCCCAGTTCGGGGAAGGGTATGCAGTGGCGCCGGGAGCCGTGCCCCTGGTGAATTATTATTCTCTGTGTATGCTGGTGGTACTGGTTATTGCGGTGGCGACGGGGTATGGCAGGAAGGAGAAATAAAATGGAAATTCAGGAGATCATTGCACTGGTAAAAAGAACCAGAGCCTTTGTGGAAAACCGGGAAAAGGCGGGACATATTAAGACGAAGGGGCGGGCGGACTATGTGACGCAGGTGGATACCGACATTCAGGCGTTTTTGTTTCGCGAACTGCGAAGCCGTTTCCCTGATATCCAGTTTTTGGGGGAAGAGGAGGGACTGCATGAGATGGCCGCAGACACCTATTGGATTCTCGACCCCATAGACGGCACAACGAACCTGATCCATGATTACCAGCACAGCGTGGTATCGCTGGGATTGTACGAAAAGGGAAGGATCACGATGGGGGTTATTTATGATCCCTTTCGGGAGGATGTGTATTATGCGCAGAGCGGGCAGGGCAGCTTCTTAAACGGAACGCCCATTCACGTTTCGGAAGCGGAAACCTTGAGCGAGACTATCATTTCCGTGGGCACTTCGCCCTATGACAGGGAGCTGGCGGAGGAAAATTTCCGGCGGATGCAGCGCGTGTTTGACAAGGCCCAGGATATTCGCAGGACAGGGGCGGCGGCGTTAGATTTGGCTTATGTGGCCTGTGGGCGTACCGGCGGATTTTTCGAGCCGCGCTTAAGCCCGTGGGATTTTGCGGCCGGGATGCTTTTGGTGGAGGAGGCCGGAGGAACAGTAACGGATTTTGCGGGGGAACCGCTGAGTTTTCTGAGAAAAGGAAGCATTGCGGCTTCCAATGGGAAGGTGCATGAGGAACTGTTGGGAGCGTTGTAAGAAAAAATGGCGGGTTTTAAAAACCCGCCATCATCATGCACATAAGCTGATCCCGCTGTACGGCGTCCTCTGCGCCTTTGACGCCGGAGACTTCGGCTTCCAGTTCTAACTTACTGTTAGCGGCGCGCAACAGTTTCTTCTGAAAATCGCGCCTTGCGTTCTCCGCATCTTCCGCCCTGCGTTCTGCACGCGCCTGATTGCGCAGCTTTATGGATAGCTCCATAGAATCCATAACTTGCTTCATAGCTGTCATTTCATTTATGTAATTCCTATTTGCCATATTTGATACTCCTGTCTGAAAACGTTGTGTTTTACTGGTTATGTAATAATTATCGGCAAAGGTGCGGCAATTCTGAAGGGAAAGTTTGGGGCAGAGTTTTCAAGAATTACATCTTTACATAAGAACATACGTTTGCTAATATGGTGTTATAGGCATAGACGGGGAGGAGGTGAAGGGAATGGGAAAATATGTTTTTCATATCGACGTTAATTCGGCGTTTCTTTCCTGGACGGCAGCCTACAGAGTAAACGTGTTAGGAGAGAAAGAGGATATCAGGCAGATTCCGAGTATTGTGGGCGGAGATCAGGAAAAGCGCCATGGCATTGTCCTTGCCAAGAGTACGCCGGCTAAGAAATACGGCATTCAGACCGGAGAGCCCATTGTGGCGGCACAGAGAAAATGTCCGGGACTGGTGATTGTGCCGCCGGACTATGGCTTGTATGTCACTTCCTCCAGGGCCTTTATTAAGATATTGAAAGAGTACAGCGACAACGTGATCCAGTACAGTATCGACGAGGCGTGGATTGTGTTTGAAGGCTTTGAGAAGCTGTATGGCCGCGGGCAGATGGTAAAACTCGCGCATGAACTGAAGGACAGAATCCGGGATGAGCTGGGATTTACGGTAAATGTGGGAGTGTCCACAAACTTTCTGCTGTCCAAGACAGCCGGTGATTTTTCCAAGCCGGATAAGGTGCATACCCTTTTTCCGGAGGAGGTCGAAGAGAAAATGTGGCCGCTTCCCGTTTCCGATCTGTTTTTTGTGGGACGGGCGACTGTGGAGACACTGCACCGGCTGGGGATACGGACGATAGGCGAACTGGCAAAAGCGGACGAAGGAATGATCAGCGCCCATCTGAAAAAGCACGGGCAGACCATTCAGGGATTTGCACGGGGCGGCGATCTTGATCCCGCCATGGTTTTTCATGAGGCGAACAAGGGCTACGGCAACAGCCTGACGGCCCCGGTGGATATCGTGACCGAGGAGTACGCCAGGCATTTACTTCTATCGCTCAGTGAGACAGTGGGGGCAAGACTCCGGGCTGACGATGTGATGGTCAGCGTGGTCAGCGTACATTTGACTACCTGTGAGTTTAAGCGAATGAATAAGCAGATGCAGCTGGATTCCCCCACGAATATCACCGAGGAAATCTACGAGGCGGCCTGCCTGATATTGGGGAAACTGTGGGATAAAAAAACACCTATCCGGCAGATCGGCGTCCATACATCAAAGGTGCAGGATGGAGCCGTCCGGCAGTACAGTATTTTTGATTTGGAGAAGAGCGATAAACTGGAAAAGCTGGACAGGGCGGTAGACCGGCTTCGCGAAAAATATGGGGAGGACGCCGTGTTCCGTGCCAGCTTTTTAAAAAGTAATGTTTCCCACATGAGCGGCGGGTTGAATAAAGAGAGGCGAAGCGCAGATTCTGACATGGAGTAAATGTCCACTGTGAGTGAACCAATTGTGAAAAGATTTTCTATATAATTGATAGAAAGTCTTTTTTTTATGGGATGGAAGTCATGACATATATTTCTTTCAATTTTTATGTATTTGTGACGCTTGCTCTGATTCTCTATTATATTGTTCCGGTAAAATTGCGTTGGTGTATTCTGCTGGCGGCAAATATGATGTTTTATCTGGCGGTTTGCAGGACGGGCTGGTGGATTTTATGCGGGACGGTACTTGTCAGTTATGCAGCGGCATTATGGTTGAACAGATGCCATGGGACGGGGAAAAAACTGTTGTTTGCGGCAGGCGTCATATCGGTTATCATACTCTGGCTTTTTTTCAGGAACGGTAATTTCATATGGCACAATGTTTTGGGAAGAGAGCCGTATACTCTGATTGTTCCGCTGGGTATTTCCTTTTATACCATGCAGATCATAGCGTATCTGGCAGATGTTTACAGAGGGGATATTTCTCCACAGAAAAATCCGGCAAAGTATGCGCTGTTTATTACTTTTTTCCCGCAGATTTTACAAGGGCCCATTCCGAGATACCAACAGCTGGGGCAGCAGTTATTTTGCGGGCATTTATTTGATGAAGCAAAATTTACCAGAGGATTTTATCTGATCATCTGGGGATTTTTTCTGAAACTGGTCATTGCAGATAAGGCGGCAGTGATTGTAAATACGGTTTTTGATCATGATCTGGCATACGGCGGAGGGTATATATGGATGGCGTCGGTTCTGTACAGCATCCAGCTGTATGCGGATTTTTTATCCTGCACGACGCTGGCGCAGGGAGTTTCACTGTTGTTTGGGATTGAACTGATGAAGAATTTTGAACGGCCGTATTTGGCTGTGTCCGTAAAAGATTTCTGGAGAAGATGGCATATATCCCTCAGCAGCTGGCTGAGAGATTATGTCTATATTCCGTTTGGCGGGAGCCGGAATGGAAAATGGCGTAAATACCGGAATCTGGCGGTAACCTTCCTGATCAGCGGCATCTGGCACGGGGCAGGTTTACCCTATTTGCTGTGGGGCGGCATCCATGGCTTTTATCAGATTGCAGGGGATGCGGCGGAGAGTTTGAAAGAAAAAATGTTTGCCTGCTTGCAAATCAAACCGGATTCTAAGGGGAGAAGGCGGTTTGAACAGATCGGAACGTTTCTTCTGGTAAATTTCGCGTGGATTTTATTCAGGGCTGATACTGCGGAAATCGGGATAAGAATGATAAAGCACATGTTTTCGGAGTTTAATCCGTGGATCTTTTTTAATGACCGGATATTTACACTGGGGCTCGGATGGAAGGAGATGGCAGTGCTTCTCTCGGCGGTGATACTACTGTTTGCCGTGGAAAAGAAACAGGAAGAGGGTATCGTGATTTCCGAGTGTATCATGATGCAGAGGCTTCCTGTCAGATGGCTGGTCTGTATGACGGGAATCTGCGTCATTATGGTTTTGGGAACCTATGGATACGGTTTTGATGTGCAGGATTTTATATACGGAGGATTTTGAGGATGAAGCACAAAAGATATCTGTGTAAAATCTTGGTATTCGGTATGGCGACATGTCTTCTGCTGCATGGAGTGATTCGGATTCTGATACCCAAATATTATTATGACGATACATGGCCTACCACATCCGGCTTTCAGGGGTTTTACCGGATGGAGAGGGATTCCATAGATGTTTTGTTTTTGGGGAGCAGCTGTGCGGCGGCCGGATTTAATCCTCAGGTAGTTTATGACAGCTATGGGATAAAAAGTTATAATCTTGGGTGTGAAGGGCAGAGTCCGCTGACAACTTATTATTGGCTGAAAGAAGCGTTGCGTTATCAGTCACCCAAGGCAGTATTGGTTGAAACCTATTTTCTATTTCCGTATGATAGCTTTGAACCGCTCAATGCGCCCGAAAACAGCAACCGGAAAGCGTTCGACAATATGCGTTGGTCACAGGTAAAGTGGGAGGCCGTACATGATATCTGTAAACAGGATCAAAATCAGACAATAGAAAGCTATTACTTTCCCAATATCAGATACCATACAAGATGGACAGAATTGGGTGAAAATGATTTTTGTTTTGTAAAATGGGAAAAGCATTACGAGTTAAAGGGATATGCCCCGATGAACCGGAGGAAAGGCAGCGAAAGCTATGTTCCGTTTTGCAGTTGGGATTCCGGAGAGCGGGCGGAAATGGTTCCGTTGATGAAGGAGTATCTGGATAAAATAGTCGAACTGTGCGAGGAGAAGGACGTCGAATTAATATTGACAAAACTGCCGTATACAGAATGTAATATTGCGAAGTATCATACAACCTCCGATTATGCCTCAGAACACGGAATTTCCTATTGGGATTTTAACGAGGAATCTATATACAATGCGTGCGGGTTTGTCAGCGCAGAAGATATGAACGACGACTGGCATACCAATATCTGGGGTGCAGAGAAGGTCTCTTCCTACATAGCTTTTCGGCTGCATGACGAATACGGCATCGAAGGCGGGAAGGACAGGCAGTGGGAGGATACCGCGGCCTATTATGATAAAGTGTATCAGGACTGTGAGCTGAAAAACATGACAGAGATCGACCGGTATCTTGAGGCTGTCAATCAGGAGCGGTATACCATATTGATTGCGGTTAAGGGCGACGCGGCAGCTTTTATGGATGAAAATGTCAAACAGCTCTTCAGACGGCTGGGAGCAGGGCTTTCCATGGATTGCAGGGAAAACGGGAGTTATTTTGCAGCAATTCATGAAGGAAGTGTGGAAGAAGGAGCGTCTATGGAAAAGCTGGTGCATCACGGCAGTACAAGAAACGGGCTTTTGGATTTTGAAATTACAAGCGAGGGATTTGACAGCAGCTATGAAGGGCGCGCATCTATCAAGATCAATAATCAGGAATTTGCCAGAGACGGGAGCGGCATCAACATGGTAGTCTATAACAATGAGAGAAGGCAGGTAATAGATTCTATCCGCTATGATGGCGAGGTTGAAAGGTGACTCCCCGTACCATTATGATACGGGGAGCTTTTCAGTTCGCAGAATTATTAAACCATGGACTGAAATACGCATCCGACGGAGGATAGGGAGAGACAGCCGGGCTTGAGCGGTATTCGTTGGGCCGGGAAGTCAAAACCTGCACCGCAAAGCGGAACGACTCGTCCAACACCGCTATAAATTCAGCCTTGATGGGAATGCCGGGAATTTCCCGCTCAAGGATATCTGCTTTGTGCCAATATGAGGACATCACATAATTGCCCTTGCTGTCATAGACAAAGATATAAAACATATCCTGATCTTCATAGGGTTCCATATCAAATGTGGCATAAAACCGCCGCGACTCATCGGCCTCTGTGATCCGCCAGGAAAGTTCTGTGGGCGCGGGAAGCCGGGGAGCGGATTCGCCCGTATATTGGAATACATCCGATAGGACATAGGGGCTGTCAGCATATTGCACACCGTCGCCGGAAGCGCATACCGCAAAATAATAGTAGCCGTTGTCCCACAATTCATCGGCCAGAGGGATTGGAAAAAACGCATCGTCTTCCGAAACGTTTCCCCGCGCATCACCGTCTTTTCCCCATTCGTCGTTTGCGAGGTCAGGCGGTGTCGGCGTGTCGCACCGGTACAGCCTCCAGAGGTATCTCACCTCACTGCCGACACCTGATTCCATTACATTTTCCCATAATGCGGTTCCCGTCTCGCCGTCCCAGTGGGGATTGGCGGGCGCAGGCAGCACGGTCAGTCCGGCATTCTCCGGCTGTGCTGTTCCATCAGAGGCAGGCTGGGGCCATACAGCGATCCCTATAAGGGCAGCCAGCAGGATTGCAGCTGCAACAGGCAACAGAGTCAGATGCGCAGGAGAGAGTGCTCTTCTTATTTGGCGGACAGACTGGTATCGCTGATCCGGGTTCAGCTCCGTACATTTTTGGATGATTCTCTTATACCGCGGCTTCCCGGCATGCTTTCCTAAAAGCTGTTTCAGAGTAACGCCCAGCGCATAGATATCTGCCCTTTCATCTGTTTGAGAAAAACCGTACTGCTCGGGAGGCGCGTAGCCTCGTGTCCCCAGCAGGTGGGTGTCCTGTTCCAAATCATCCTTGGGTGTGCGCGCAGCGTCGAAATCGATCAGCCGGATATGCCCATCCTTTGCAAGGATAATATTGGAAGGTTTTATATCGCGATGGATGATGTTTTTTCCGTGCAGATATTCCAATGCGGAACACAGTTCTTTTATCATTCGGACAGCCTGCCTTTCCGGCAGTTCTTCGTCGTCTAAAACGGTGCCTTCTATATATTCCTCTAGAACCGTCGTACAGCCATTTTCCGAAGTAACCTCATACAGCCGGGGAATAAAGGGGTGGGTGCAATTTTGCAGGGAAGTATAAATAGGGTGATTTCCGTTTAATACTTTTTTTATAAAGATTTGTTCCCCATTCTTTTCACGCACCAGATACACAGAGCTTTTGGGGCTTTGCTTCAGCACTTTAATCTCTTCGTATTCCATCATTCCGAACCCTTTATCCTGTATGTTCTTAATTCCGTAATATTATAACAACAATCTCGATGGGATACAAGTCGGAGATATGCCGTCTTGTCACATAAACCATACTTTTGGTATAATTGTCGCAGGGGCAGCGCCCTGCGGCCAATCACAGAGGAAAGCGGCAGATTTTATGAAAGAATACGATGAGAAAAAGAAGACAACCGACGAATTGAATCATGAAATAAAAGCGGCAACGGACGTTGCGGATTATATTGAGGAGAATAGAGAAAGCTTCATCACGACAGAACTGTCTGCGCATCTGAATGCGCTGTTGTCACAAAAGAAACTTAAAATAGCGGATGTAATCCGCGGTTCTCTGCTTGGCCGGTCATATGTTTATCAGATCTTTGCCGGCAGCAAAAAACCGTCGAGGGACAAACTGATTGCATTGGCATTCGGACTCCGGCTTTCCGAGGAAGAAACGCAGAAAATGTTAAGGCTTTCCGGTAACAGAGAGTTATATGTAAGAGACGAAAGGGATGCTTTGCTTCTGTTTTCCATACAGCGGAAAAAAGATATCATGGAAACCGATGAGCTGCTGATTGACCATGGTTTTCCTGTGCTGGATACCGGAAGGGAATAGCGGTGGCTGATTTGATGTGCTTTGTATGATCTTTATGTCATAGTTTTAACATTTTCTATCTTTTTCTGATATAACTTCCCTAATAAAAAAAATAAAATGGAAAAAAATCCATATGGAGGGTATCAGAAATGGAAGCAATTCGTTTTTTGGATAACGACGGTGTTTTTCGATTGAAGCAGCCGGAGAATTACAGCTATCTTTATTTTCCGATTGCCGGAGAAAATGGATTGAAGAGTTCGGTAACGCCGAATTTGGGAGGCGACAGCAAGCTGAATCAGGAGGCTTTTCTGTTAGAGCCGGTAAGCGCAGAAAATCTGCACAACAACAGGTCTACGAGAAATTTCTGGTGTATCGTGGAGGGCGCCGGATGCTGGTCGGCCACAGGGGCGTCGGCGGAGGCCGAGAATCAGAAATTTACCGGAGAGCAGGAGGAAAGTACGCTGACGGCAGGCCTGATGTGGCATACGGTAAAGAGAAGCGCGAAGCGGTATCAGCTGGAGGCGGAGATCACTTCCTTTGTCCCGGTAGACGATAACGTGGAAATAATGTATGTAACGCTGCGCAATACAGCGGAAACGGAGCAGAAGATCACACCGGTTGCGGCTGTTCCGATCTACGGAAGAAGCGCCGACAACATCAGGGACCACAGGAATGTTACGTCCATGCTGCACAGAATACATACGCGGCAGTACGGCGTTACGGTGACACCCACCATGTCCTTTGATGAAAAGGGACATCGGAGGAATCACCTGACCTATTTTGCGGCGGGGGCGGAGGGGAGCGGTGAAAAACCCGTCTCCTTCTATCCTACGGTGGATGCTTTCCTCGGGGAGGGCGGCACTTTTACCCACCCGGAGGCAGTGTACCGAAACAGAGAGGGCGTGTCGGCGGGAACGGAGATTGCAGGCAAAGAGGCGGTGGGAGGTATCCGCTTTGCACAGATAACGCTGCAACCGGGCGAGACTGCGGAATATGTGATCAGCCTAGGCATTGCGGAGGGGGAAGAGGAAGCGGACAGGCTTGCTTTGCAGTATGATTCCGCCTCGAAGGCGAAGCAGGCCCTTGACCGGACAAAGGACTATTGGCAGGAGAAGGTGAATGTCAGATACCATACCGGTGATGACCGCTTTGACCTCTTCTTACGGTGGGTGAGCTTTCAGCCCTTTTTAAGACGGCTCTACGGATGCTCTTTTCTGCCCCATCATGATTACGGGAGAGGGGGAAGAGGATGGAGAGATCTGTGGCAGGATTGCCTGTCCCTTCTGTTGATGAATCCCGGGGATGTGCGTCAGATGGTGGTCAGCAATTATGGCGGGGTGCGGATTGACGGAACCAATGCCACAATCATAGGCAGTAAGCAGGGAGAGTTCATTGCTGACAGGAACGGGATCAGCCGTGTCTGGATGGACCATGCCGTCTGGCCCTTTATGACAACAAAGCTTTATCTTGATCAGACCGGAGATCTGGAGGTTCTGCTGGAAAAAGCGGAGTATTTTAAGGATGCGCAGACAGGACGGGGGACGGAGATTGATGAAAACTGGAACGAAGAATACGGTATGCGGCAGAAGACAGCCGACGGCAGCATATATACAAGCACCATTCTGGAGCATCTTCTGGTAGAACATCTCTGCGCGTTCTATGAAGTGGGAGAGCACAATGAAATGCGTCTGCGCGGCGCGGATTGGAATGACGCGCTGGATATGGCGGCGGAAAACGGTGAGAGCGTGGCCTTTACCTGCGCTTATGCGGGGAATCTGCGGCAGCTCGCGGACTGCCTGCGGCTTATGGAAGACCGATTATCCTGCACGGAGGTAGAGCTTTTGGAGGAGGCCCGTATTTTGCTGAAAGACGACAAAGGACTCTACGAGAGCATAGAGGACAAACGGACGGTTTTGAAAGAGTATACCGATCTGTGCAGACACGATATCAGCGGCAGGAAAATTCGGGTGCCCATCACCGAACTGATTGATAATCTGACACATAAGGCTGATTGGCTGATGGAGCACATCCGCAAGACGGAATGGATTCAGGGAGAAGCCGGGGAAGGCTGGTTTAACAGTTATTATGACAATCATAAAAACGCTGTGGAGGGCCTTTCAAAAGATGGCGTCAGGATGATGCTGACAGGTCAGGTTTTTGCCGTTATGAGTGGCACGGCAACAGATGACCAGATAAGTCAAATTTGCAGAAGCGCCGATCATTATCTGTATGATGCAGCCATTGGCGGCTATCGGCTGAATACGGATTTCAAAGAGCTTAAATTTGATATGGGGAGAATGTTCGGGTTTGCCTATGGAGAGAAGGAAAACGGGGCTGTGTTTTCCCATATGACGGTGATGTACGCCAACGCCCTCTATAAGAGAGGATATGTGAAGGAAGGCTATAAGGCGCTTCAAACGCTGGCTGATACAGCGCTTCGCTTTGATACGAGCAAAATCTATCCGGGTATTCCGGAGTATTTCAACAGGGAAGGGCGGGGAATGTACCACTATCTTACGGGCGCGGCAAGCTGGTACATGATGACCGTGATTACGGAAGTGTTCGGCGTGCGTGGGGAGGCGGGCGATCTGGTGATCAGTCCAAAGCTTTTGAAAAGTCAGTTTGATGAAAAGGGAACGGCCTCCATCAGATTTCAGTTTGCGGGAAAAGCGTTTGAAGTCATTTTCAAAAATACGGAAGGACGGGAGTACGGCTCATACGAAATCGGCAGGGCGGAATGCGACGGGAAACCGCTGCAGGGCGTTTCGGGCAGACGGGTTGTGATTGAGCGGGATGCGGTGAAGTCTATGGAGGACAGTCTGCATAGGATCGTGGTAGAACTGTTTTCCGCCTGAGAGCGGGGAAGGCATTCTGACAGGCACAATTTCACCATGAAGTGCGGTAATAGTGGTCGCGGTACTTTTTGGGCGTCACACCGATCAGCTTTTTAAAGGTCTGAATAAAATGGCTTTGTGAGGAAAATGCCAGATAGTTTGCGATTTCAACCAGACTGTAATCGGAATATTTTAACAGGTGCTGGGCCTTCTCAATCTTCATTTCGCAAATGTAATCGCTGACGGAAATATTGAGCTCTTTCTTAAAAAGCCGGGAGAGATAACTGGGGGAGAGGTCTGCATACTCTGCGAGCTCTTCCACAGTGATTCTTTGATTGATGTGGCTGTATATATAATCCATACAGAGGACAATGGGTTTTGACAGGGCATTGCTTTTTTTAACCAGCAGCATTTTTCTGGTATAGTCGAGAACCATTTGCTTGTGGAGTTTTGAGATATCTTCAATAGAAGAATAGGCGTCCATTTTCAAAATATAGAAGTCGCTGAGGCGGAATGCCTGCTCCAGCTCCATACCGGCTTCTACACAGCGTCTGGTAATCATGGCGACTGTGACAACAAAATGATATTTTATATTGGTCAGAGGATTGGCAGAGAGGATACCCATGCCCTCGGGGTTGGTAAAGGTATTCTCTCTACAGTTTTTTTGTACAAAATCCATATCCCCGGAGCTGACGGCCTGATAGAAAGTATATTCCTCTTCCAACGGGCGATGGGGAATAGATTCTTCGCTCTTTTGCAGTTCTTGTTGAAACCATTCGTTTCGTAAATTCATCTGTTTTTCCTTCATACGGCTGCTTTTGCGCCTATTATATCATGATTTTGACATTTTTGTATATAACCTTATATATCAAAATCCGGTGCCGGACTATACTTTTGAGAAAAAGTGAGGAGGTTAGGTATGAAATTTGGCTACTTTGATGATGAAAAACGGGAATATGTGATTGAGAGGCCGGATACGCCGGCGCCGTGGGCGAATTATCTGGGCTCCCCGGAGTATGGCGCTGTTATTTCCAACAATGCCGGAGGATACAGCTTTGCAAAATCAGGCGCGAATGGAAGAATTTTGCGCTACATCTTTAATCATTTCGATCAGCCGGGACGTTACATTTATATCCGTGATAATGAAAGTAAAGACTATTGGTCCGCTTCGTGGCAGCCGGTGGGAAAGGACTTGAAAGAATATAAAAGCGAATGCCGTCACGGAACGGCATATACCAGAATGATTGCAGATTACAGTGATATTCATTCGGAAGTGTTATATTATGTTCCGCTTGATAAATCTTACGAGGTTTGGAACCTGAAACTGACGAATCTTTCTGGAGAGGCAAGAAGCCTGACGATTACGGGATATGCAGAATTTACAAATGTCAATAACTACGAGCATGATCAGGTAAATCTGCAATATTCGCAGTTTGTCACAAGCACCGCTTTTAGGGGGAATCGGATTCGGCAGAGGATTCATGGAAATCTGGACACTTTGGAGAAGGGAAAAGCGGTAGATAATAAAATTGTGATAGAACGCTTTTTTGGTTTGGCAGGGGTCAGACCCTCCTCATACTGTGGTGACAGAGAAACGTTTCTGGGAAGATACCATGGGTATGGCAATCCGGACGGCGTGGCAAACGGGGATCTTGGCGGAGAGGTTAATTACAATGAAAACGGATGCGGCGCTCTGGCGGCCCGGATATTGCTGGCGCCGGGAGAAACAAAACAGATCGCGTTTATTCTGGGCATGAAGGAAGATGCGGAGGCGGAAGAAATTGTAAATGCTTATCAAAATCCCGGGGAAACCTGCCGGAAGGAATGGGAGGAACTGGTTACCTATTGGCACTCTAAGCTTTCTCATTTTCAGGTAAAAACCCCCAGTCCGGAATTCAATACCATGATCAATACATGGAATGCCTACAATTGTTTTATGACTTTTATTTGGTCGCGGGCGGCTTCCTTTACCTACTGCGGTCTCCGCAACGGGTATGGATACCGGGATACCGTGCAGGATATTCAGGGAGTGATTCATTTGGCGCCGGAAATGGCAGTGGAGAAGATTCGCTTTATGCTTTCCGCACAGGTGGATAACGGCGGCGGCCTGCCACTTGTCAAGTTTACGCACAACGCTGGACATGAGGATACGCCGGATGATATGTCCTATGTGCAGGAAACGGGACATCCGGCCTACCGCGCGGATGATGCACTGTGGCTGTTCCCCACTGTTTATAAGTATATTTCCGAGACGGGAGATCTTTCTTTTATTGATGAGGTGATCCCTTTTGCGAACAGGGATGAGGGCACGGTATATGAACATCTGAAGCGGGCCATCGATTTTTCCGTGAATCATCTGGGGCCCCACGGGATGCCTGCCGGACTGTACGCGGATTGGAATGACTGCCTGAGACTCGGCAAAGGCGGAGAGTCTTCCTTCGTGGCGCTACAATTCTATCTGGCTATGTCAATTATGAAGAAGTTTGCGGCGTATAAGGAAGATCAGGATTACATTGGCTATCTGGATGAGAAACAGGAAAAACTCGGTGCGATCATACAGGATTTGTGTTGGAACGAGGATAGATTTATCCGTGGATTTACGGAAAAGGGTGAGGTCATCGGAAAACGCACGGATTATGAGGCAAATCTATGGTTAAATCCTCAGAGCTGGGCGGTGATCAGTGGTCTTGCCACGCAGGAACAGGCGGATACGGCATTGAATACGGTATACGAGAGGCTCAACACGGAATATGGCGCAGTTTTAATGGACCCGCCGTATCACAGACATGCTTTTGACGGTGCGCTTGCTGTGATTTACAATGCGGGAACCAAGGAAAATGCGGGTATTTTTTCACAGTCACAGGGGTGGATCATTTTGGCGGAGGCGCTTAGGGGTCATGGGGAGAGGGCGTTTACCTACTTTATGGAAAATGCGCCGGCGGCCCAGAATGACCGGGCTGAGGTTCGCAGACTGGAACCCTATTGCTATGGTCAGTTTACGGAAGGGAAGGCCAGTCCGCATTTCGGGCGGTCCCATGTGCACTGGCTGACGGGAACTGCGTCCACGGTTATGGTGGGATGCGTGGAAGGTATACTGGGGATGCGTCCTGATTTTTACGGACTTGAGATTGCGCCTTCTGTTCCGAAGGAATGGGAACGCTTTGAGATCGAAAAGGATTTCAGGGGAAGTCATCTGCATATTGTGGTCAAAAATCCGGGACATGCCGAGTCCGGGTGTAAGAGGCTTACCGTCAATGGAAAGGAAATGAAGGGAAACTATATTCCGGCGGATTTGCTGGAAAAACAGTCGGAAATTGAACTGCTTATGTCGTAAATGCAGATTGAGACATGAATATGATATTTTTACAATTATTTTAATATAACAATCGGAACAAAAAGAATATGGTATAGCTGTAAGACAACGACGGAGGCTATTATCCGGAACGAAACAATTTTGATAGGAGGTACATATTTTATGAAGAAGAAATTACTGAGTGTAGTGCTTGCCTCTGCTATGCTGACAGGTACTCTGGCAGGATGCGGATCGGGCGGTTCCAGCTCGGCTCCGGCTGATAACGGAGGGAGCGCAGAGACAGGAACGGAGACAGCGGCTGCCGATACGGCCGGTGACACAGCCGGTGACACAGCCGGAGCTGACGCACAGGCGGATGCCGGCAAGGTCATCAACATCTACAGCTTCAATGACGAGCTGCGTACACGTATCACGGCGGTTTATTCGGCAATTGAAAACACATCCGAAGACGGCACGGTGTCTACCTTAAACGACGGCACGGAAATCCACTGGATCATCAATCCTAACCAGGATGGCGTATATCAGGATAAGCTTGACGAAGCGCTTATGAATCAGGCAAGTGCGGCTGACGATGATAAGGTTGACCTTTTCGCTGCCGAGATCGATTACATTGTAAAGTATACGGATGCTGATGTGGATGCGGCGATGCCGCTCTCCGATCTTGGCATTAACCCGGATACCGATCTGGCGGATCAGTATGCGTTTACCAAGACGGTTGCCTCTGACCAGAACGGCGTCCAGAGAGCTTCCACATGGCAGGCCTGCCCCGGCGTTTTAGTATACCGCCGCGATATCGCGAAGGATGTATGGGGTACGGATGATCCTGTAGAGATCGGCAAGAAGACCGCGGACTGGGCTACCATGAAGACAACGGCGGAAGAGCTCAAAGCAAAGGGTTACTATACATTCTCCTGCTACGCTGATACCTTCCGTACCTACGGCAACAACATTGCAAGTCCCTGGGTTGAGAGCGGTTCCACAACGATCAAGGTTGACCAGAAGATTCTTGACTGGGTTACGGATTCCAAGGAGTGGATGGATGCAGGCTATTTTGATCCCACCGTATCGGGACAGTGGAACGCAGAGTGGTTTACGGCGATGAGCTCCAGCGCAAAGGTATTCGCTTATCTTTTCCCGGCATGGGGAATTGACACACAGGTAAAACCCAACTGGGACGGCGAAGCAGGCGGATGGGCAGTTACAAACGCTCCCCTTTCCTATAACTGGGGCGGAACTTATCTTCTTGCGGCAACCGGCACGGATAATCCGGGACATGTAAAGGATATCATCATGGCGCTGACCGGCGACAAGGACAATCTGACCAAGGTTGCGAAAGAGTATACAGAGTTCACAAACGCGCAGTCCGTTATGGATGCAGCAGCATCTAGCGACGAGTTCAAGTCAGATTTCCTTAACCAGAATCCTTATGGCTATTTTGCTGACAGCTTAGCGTCAATCAAGATGGCTCCGCTATCCTCCTATGATCAGGGTTGTGTAGAGCTGATCCAGAATGCGTTTGGCGATTACTTAAAGGGGCAGATTGATTTCGACACAGCAAAGGCAAACTTTGAGACAGCTATCAAAGAGCGTTATCCGGAGATCACGGAAATTCAGTGGCCGTAATTTTTGAGACGATTAAGAATGCGGTGTAGTAGTTACACCGCATTCTCAATTTAGGAAAGGGGTGCTGTTCGTGCAGAAAAAACGAAAATTAGTCAGTTACGCAAAATGGGGATATATTTTCATTCTTCCTTTTTTTGCCAGCTTTTTTATTTTTTCCCTTATCCCATTGGTAGATACCATTCGATACAGTTTTTATGAATATTTTCGGTCAGGGATCAAGGAAATCGGCCCTAATTTTATCGGGATGAAGAATTACGCAAGCCTGATTCAATCCGATATGCTAAAATATGCGGGAAATACCCTGATTCTGTGGCTGATCGGCTTTATACCGCAGATCGTGATAGCGCTGACGCTTGCTTCCTGGTTTGTGGATGTGCGGATGAAGATTCGCTGCCAGCAATTTTTTAAGGTAGTTATTTATCTGCCTAATCTGATCATGGCATCCGCATTTGCCATGCTGTTTTTTACCTTGTTTTCAACCAAGGGCCCGGTCAATTCCATCTTGATGTCGCTTGGGATCATAGGTGAGGCCATCGATTTTATGCGCACCGCATTGGGAGTAAGGTCCTTAGTCGGCATTATGAATTTCCTGATGTGGTTTGGTAATACGACCATTATGCTGATGGCCGCAATCATGGGTATCAGCCCGGATATTTTTGAGGCGTCGGAAATAGACGGCTGCAACAGCGTGCAGAGATTTTTCCGCATCACCCTTCCGCTGATTCGTCCGATTCTCGCTTATACATTGATTACATCCATTATCGGCGGCCTTCAGATGTTTGATGTGCCTCAGATTCTAACGAACGGGCAGGGAAATCCCGACCGTACGTCCATGACGCTGATCATGTTCCTTAACAGCCATTTGAGAAGCAAGAACTACGGTATGGCAGGCGCGTTGTCAGTATACTTGTTTATTGTGAGCGGCATCCTGTGCTTTATCGTTTATCGGATTACAAACGATGATGATCCAGACGGATCCAAAGCGGCAGCCAGAAAGAATAAGAGGGGAAGGAGATAAGATAATGAAAACAAAAGGATATAACTCGTTTCGCACTGTATTTGCATATGTGCTGTTGATCTTTCTGTCTTTTTTGTGCCTGTTTTTCTTTTACATACTGATTATCAATGCGACCCATTCCCATGCGGAGCTGCAAAGAGGATTTCATGCGCTGCCGGGAAGCAGCTTTCTAGAGAATTTTAATAATGTTGCCAACAACGGAGAATTCCCGATGATACGAGGTATTGTAAACAGCCTGATTGTTTCCGGATGCTCGGCGGCAATCTGCATTTACTTCTCCGCATTGACGGCCTATGGACTGTATGCCTATGATTTTAAGCTGAAGAAGTTTGCGTTTACCTTTATCATGGCGATCCTTGTCATGCCGACTCAGGTTACGGCGATGGGGTTCCTGCGCCTGATCACAAAGATGGGTATGTATGATTCCCTTCTTCCTCTGATTATTCCCTCCATTGCTTCACCGGCTGTATTTTACTTTATGTACAGCTATCTGGAATCATCGCTTCCGCTTTCTCTGGTAGAAGCGGCAAGGATTGACGGTTCGCAGGAGTTTCGGACGTTTAATCAGATTGTCCTTCCGATTATGAAACCGGCGATGGCCGTACAGGCAATTTTTACGTTTGTCGGTTCCTGGAACAATTACTTTGTTCCGGCTCTGGTGATACAGTCAAAAGAGAAGATGACAGTGCCGATACTGATCGCCCTTCTTCGTGGCGCGGATTATATGAACCGCGATATGGGTAAGATCTATATGATGATTCTGGTGGCAATTGTACCGATCATTTTGATCTATCTGTTCCTTTCGAAATATATTATTGCCGGCGTGACGCTTGGCGGTGTAAAGGGGTAGGGAAATCATTGAGATATATCATATTGCTGTGGGAGGGAGATGCCGCATGATGGCCGGGTGCTGTCGTGCGGCTTTTTTTGTAAAGAGGTTAAAATATTGTCTTATATAAATTCGATACCCAAGTCGTAAGCGCTGTGGAAGAGAGTGGCGCGACATGGCTTCCAGCGGCATCATATAACAGTTCCTTACTTAAATCAGAAAGGTATGCAAGACGACACCACACAGTTACAAACCTAAAAAAAGTTAAAAGCAGCAACAATAGCGGCTCCATTGCCGCAAATGTGAGAAATAGTGCTAATCAGGCAGTTGCCGGATTTACGATAGACAATCGTATAGATCATACTGTCGATGAAGATGGTAGCCACATCATAAACCACAAGACTAACATCTCCTGCCGCAATGTGTCCTGCGGCAAAAACAATGGACGAAACCACCGCGCAGAGCCAGAACGGAAATATTTTCATGGCTTTACCAACAAAGAAACCGCGAAACGCAATTTCTTCGCCCAGTGCCGCAATGATTATCTGACCGATTAGCAACGGTATTTTATTGAAGGACAGCATGGAACTTGTTCGTCCCACCACATGGGAGACAAAAGCTCCGCTGAAAATCAGATTTCCCACAATCAGTGTTGCAATGGCGCTCACAATCGGCAGCAACGTCCAAAGAAGCACACCTGGTTTCTTAATATCCGCAGGAACTGTCTTGAAACGAAGTCCCGAATCAGCGCCCCGTGTTTTTGTAAAAGCTTCTTCGATGAAAAAGAATGCTATACCTACAAACACAGCGTATCCGGCTATCTGTGATGACGGTATTATTTTTGTTATCGTTAATAAAATCATTGCGATAAGACCAATGACTGTGAGAACAGTGTTCTTATCTGTTTTAGTGGAATTACTCATGCTGTTATCTCCTTTTTAAATGCAAATTTTTTATATGTATTTATACCTCCTGTATTGCTAATACTGCACCTTTGTATACCCGCTTCAAATGCGTCGTTATAAGTTTTTCATCATACTCTAATGAGTTGTTGGCAATGATACTGGCATATCCATGAACGAACATCGCAAGTGTTATAAAAACTTCTTTTGTTTGTTCTATATTCATCCCCATTTCTTCCTGCATTGCAGAAAGAATAGGTACAAGTTCCGGGGAATCAATCATTTCAAGTATACTATTTTCAGCGACAAAACCCGATTGAAACAGAAAGCGGAACAAATTAGGTTCTTCAATTGCAAAATGGATATAATTCAACCCGATTCCAAGCATCACATCTTCTTGTATTTCTGAAATGTGCATCAGATATTGCGAATGATATTCGTCTGTTTTATCATAAACAGCCTTTTTTAACTCTTCAATCGTTGCAAAATGGTACATAACGGGTTGTGTGGAACAATTCAGCCTTTTTGCCACTGTCCTTGCATTGATATTTTCTGCACCCGTTTTGCGGGCAACCTCAAATGCAGCGGCAATAACCATATCTCTTGTGATTTTGGGCTTTGGCGGCATAGTTTTTCTCCTGTTTAATTATTTTTGTTATATAACAATGATTATATATTAAATGGCAGCAACGTTTTTGTCAATCTCTCTACAACAAAAAAGAAAATTGGTGTAGTAGATGGTGTACGGGATGGATGGTGGAAGGATGTTTGAGGCATAATTGATTTGAGTGTTTTATTTATGTTTTCAGAAAAATCGGATTGAGAGTCTTTGCACGATAGGATATAATAATAGTAACTTAATAATGGAATGGCAAAAGAAAAGTGCAGTCAAAAGGCGGTGGATTAATGACTGAGGAAGAAATACGGCAGGATAGCAGAACGGTAGAGCAGATTGTCGATGGTATGAAGTTTGTTCGACGATGATCTGATGTCTATGGTGTTTGATGGCAATATAGAAGCGACAGAGCTTTTGTTAAGGATTATACTGAAACAGGACGATATTCAAGTTATAAGCGTTGTGGGGCAGAGAGAATTGCAGAGTCCTGTAGTTGGCGGGCGGGATATCCGCTTAGACATTCTGGCAAAAGACCGCACGGGAAAGCACTATAATGTGGAGGTGCAGAAGAAACCAGAAGGAGCGCATATACGTCGGGCCAGATTTAACAGCAGCATGATGGATTCCCGGATGCTGAAAGCAGGGCAGGATTTTTCGGAGCTTCAGGATTCGTATATGGTGTTTATTACCCAGACGGATATCTTTGGACATGGGATACCGATCTATACGATCAATCGGCATTTTGAAGAAATTGACGAGTCGTTTGATGATGGTTCTCATATTGTATATGTGAATGGAAATTATAAGGGAGATGATACGGTCGGGAGACTGATGCATGACTTTGGCTGTAAGGAAGCGAAGGATATGTATTATCCGGAACTGGCTAAAGGGATAAGGCATTTTAAGGAAGAAGGAGGGCGAGGGAAGATGTGTGAAGCGGTTGAGAAATATGGGGATAGAAGAGCAGAAAGTGCAAGGTTAAATAATCTACTTGAAAATGTGAGAAATTTGATGGAATCTATGAAATGGTCTGCGGAACAAGCTATGGCGGCTATGAAAGTATCGGATGCGGATAAAGCTATGCTTATGAAGAAGTTATGAATTAGTAATGAAGCAGGGTAGTGCAGGCGATGAATCCGTTTGGAGTGAATGACAGTGATAGGGAAATATTACAGAAAAGATTGTAAAGATTTAAACATATATAGTTCTGACAGGAAGTTACAGAGGCTTCCTGTTTTCTATTTTACGGACTGAAAAAATAGAGTTTTATAAAATTTTCACACAATTTTAGCACTCACCTCTTGAGATTGGCGGGTGGCTTTCATCTTGTTCCGTCATGCCCCGTAAGTGCCTGTTTTACGGGATTCTTGGCACTTTTAACAATTCGTTTTGTGTCATCAAAAATCGTCATTTTTCAAAAAAATGGTGTACTAAATGGTGTACGGGACTGATGACAGGAGGATGCATTAAGTATATTTACTTATGTTTTTACAAAAATTAGATAGTGAGTCCTTGCACGATAGAATATAATATATCGTAACTTAATAATGAGATGGCAAAAGACAGTCTGAAAAGTTAAGCAGAAATTGATCTACTTTGAAAAGTTTATACAGGTTGAAAAATAAGCGATACAAAAAGACCACTGTAGAACGCTGACCTGATAAAAGTTAACAGCATTATTTTAGGTTTCTTCGGTTTCTACAATCGTGGAAAAATATTCCTTTCCCCGCCCATAATAAATGCGGAGGAACTTGTTTGCCACGGCGGTCATGTAGACGTAGTAAGGCTTTTCCTGCGCCCGCTTCTTGTCCATAAAAGCATAAACGGGATCGTCAGCAGGAGAACGCTTGATGAGGCCGTTCATGATCTGGAAAAGGGTCTTGCGCAGGCTTGGTGAGCCCTTCTTGGTTGTAGGTACGCTTTTCTGGATGTGCTGACTAGAATCATTCTTTCCGGGGTCAACGCCTGCAAAAGCAGTCAGTGCCCCGCGGTGTGTGAAACGCGTCACATCCCCGATCTCAGCCATGAGCTGTGGGCCGAGGGAAGGGCCGACACCGTTCATTGCCATGACAACAGGGTATTCAGGCAGTATGGAAGCAGTTTCGTCCATTTTCGCACGGAGGGATTCCACTGTTTCAGAAGCGGTATTCAGCATTGTCACAGCTTGTCGTATCAGCAAGTTTCGTGCTGTCGTCTTTTGGGAATACAGCAATCAGGTCAGAGGAAAGCTGATAGATCTTTTCAGCTTTATCGGTGCTGAAGTTATAGCCTTTGCGCCTGCACCAGTTCTGGTCATGCTCTGTAAAGGCATCCAGTGATTTAGAGCGGACACAATCCACATGCCAGTAGGTCTGGTCAAGCAGGGCGATGAGGTTGTTCTTCATAGCGGTCTTCTGTGCCATGTAGAAACCGAACTGGCGGTTCATGGTTTTTAGTTGGTTGCGTGTTTTATCCATACTTCCATACTGCTTCAGTTTCGCCCATCGGTCAAGGGTGTAACGGGCGATTTTTTTAGAATCCGCCTTGTCGGTCTTGGGTGTGCGCAGGGAATCATCCCCAAAGTCTTTGATGAGCATGGGATTTACTGCGCTGACAAAGATACCGCATCAGAAAGCCATGTAGCGACCGGTTCATAGTACCTTCCAGTATGCTCCATACAGACTTTCGTTTCCCCGTCGAGTCCCCGTATAAGATCTATCAGGTCATTGATTGCGGACTGCGTGTGCGGGACGTCGCGGGGAGACATGATGACAATATCGCCGGGGCTGCGGATGGTGACAGTGCTCTTACCTTTGGAGATATCAATACCAACAGCGTTCATAACAGATACTCCTTTAAAAGAATTCGCAATGGTCAATACCAGATTTACTCATTGCCTGTTCAATCTACTGGGTATCACACGAACGCCTAAAGGTTCAACCTGCGTAAAACGAATGCTGCGAATGAGGGCTGGTTGGCTGACTATACTACGGACGTAAAGTTCTAGGAGAAAACGGCCAGACCTATTGCATTACTCATTCTAACAGCTTAAGCAATAAGATGGATAATTCCTTACTGGCTGTAAGGGATATTAACCATAAATACATTGTAGTAGGAGATAGGATGGGAAAACAGGACGGCGGATATTTACAAAGCTGGTCAGAAGCGTTATGAAAAAATGACATATAACAGGAGAAGCAGATTATGATAAATGAGAATATATTTTGTTGCATATCGTGTCGATTTTTGTTTTATGGTTGACAGAATGGATTGGATAAGATAGACTAATGAATGTGGTCATTATGCCAAACGGTGGATACACACGGGATGATCTGACTGCAGGTAGCAGACGGGGACAGAATACTAACCGGATGCTAAAAGGGCTCAAAATTTGCTTTTTCATATATTTTCTGATATAATTAGATGCTGGTATCTTTCTGTATAATGATACCGTTAAATGTCAAGATTAAGAGGCAAAGGTTTTGGCAACTATTTCTATTACTTTTATGTTAGGGAGGAAAAATTATTTATGAAAAGAATATCGCAGCAAAGTGTATTGAGGGCGGTCTTTGCGAAGGTTTATGGCCGGGAGTTCCAGGCAGGTGTGATGGACGATCGGGTCATGATGCAAAAGGTTGTCTTTTTATTGCGTGAATTTGGTGTGTCATGTGGAGAGTATGATTTTGTATGGGATCATTACGGGCCTTTTTCTCCGGATCTTAGTGATGATATGAAAAAGGAAGATGTGGATGATTCAGCAAATGTAGAATTTAGTCAAAAGGCGGAGAAAGTGATGGAATTATTAGCAGATGCATTTTCTAAGACCTCTGTTTATTCGATGCGGTATTGGGCCGAGGCAATTGCTTCTTTGCGTTATCTTAAAGTGTATATGTATCCATCCAGTTCAGACGAGATCATTATTAATAAGCTGGAAGAACTTAAAAGGGATAAGTTGACTAATCATTCAGAGAACTTACGGGCAATGGGATGCCTGCAAGAATTATTTGCACGGTAAAGGATAAGTTGGAAAGATGGCGAATACAAAAGAAACGGTTAAGGACATTGTTTTTGTAAACCATATTTTGGATAATGTCCATGGTTTTATAGGTTTAACGGCTTTGGAAAATAGGATTGAGATGCTGCCGATTTTTAAGCGGTTGCAAGACATATCTCAGTTGGGTCTGGTGAAACGTATTTTCCCGTGTGCTTTGCACAATAGATATATCCATTCGCTGGGTGTCATGCATATCATCGATCAGATGGCATTACATTTGAAAATCTTTAGTCCCGCAGAAAGACAATTATTGCGATTGGCTGGCATGCTGCATGATCTGGGGCATTACCCTCTGTCTCATGACTTAGAACAGGTGTACGATATAGAAAGAAGTGTATTGAGAAAAAGGGATACTTCGTTAAAGGAAATTTTTTCGGCGGAGGTGGCGGATAGTGTCAATAAAATCATGCAAGTGGAAGCGATTGTAGAGGGAGAGGATATACCGGTAGATAAGATACAAAAGCCGAAGCGAAAATTGGTTGTCAAAGGTCCTTTTCACCACGAATCCGTCACGGCAAAGGTAATCAAAAGCAGTACGTGCATCAAGAAAATTATTATAGATGGAATAAAAGAAGGCGCTTTTGATGAAAGCGGTCGCAGTCCGTCGGAATTTTCAGGTGACGAAATCGAGGATTTTGCGACCAGAATTATCTATGATATCTGTGCCTTAATCCAGGGCGATGGAGATTATAAATATGAGGAAGTGGGCGCCTTTCCGCGATACTTTACGGCGATGATCCAGATGCTTCATTCGGAGCTGGATGCAGACAGAATTGATTATTTATTAAGGGACGCAACTTTTTCAGGTGCAACGTACGGGAGTTTTGATATCGGTCTTTTGTTACAAAACTTGGCGGTAAGAGAATGTACCATAGGGGAAGAACGCGCATGGATCGTGGGTGTTAAGGAAAAGGGGATTGGCTGTGCGGATCAGTATATGGTGAATCGGTATCTGGCTTATACGCAGGTCATTTTTCACAAATATACTTCCATTATCGGTAAGATGCTTCGTGAGGTTGTGCTGTGGATGATGAATCAACCGGGGTTTGATTTTTATGATCAGGATACAGTACAAGAAATCGTAGAACAGCATGAAATAACAGGATACTATTTAGCTTTTACGGACAGTTATTTTTTTAACCGTCTAAATGCGATTAATAAAGAAGTGGATGGCTGTCCTGATGATGTATATTATTTCGTTGAACAATTAAAAAATTTCCGATCACTCAATGTAAAGTCTGAAGATGTCTTTTCGGGCGATACATGCCATCAAAAAAAGCATATTGAAGAAACAGATTGTTACAAATATATCTTGGAACTAGAAAAAAAACATGATTTTGATAAGGTGAATGGTTTATATTTATTTGATAATAAGAAACTTACCGATCATGTTCCTCGGGAAATATTTGAAAAAAACTTTAAAGCATATAATGCGACACATAAGGAGACGCTTTCAGAGGAAGAGTTATCCAATGGAAAAGTACCAAAGGCAGAGTTGTCATTTGATAAATATAGTATGGATCGATTGATGGATGGGCTGGCTGTCATCCCGGATCAAGAGGATCAACCCCCTTTTCTATTGCTGGATGCGCCAAGGTCGATTATGACGGAAATGTATGATATGAGACAATTGATGTTCCGTAATTATCAGGGAGAATAATTCTGCGTCTCTTCAATAGCAATTCAAAATTTCTGTTCAGAGGGTCAAGAAGGCTCTGCATAGGCGGTCAGGATCGAGCGTCTTTCCCGCATAGATTCCGAACAGACTGAGTGTTCAGATATATTATATCCGGCGAGGGTCAGCCCACGGGCACAGCATACGGTTTCGAGAATTGTTATCATGGACAGGGACATGTCCAACACATCATGGGAACGTAGCCGTATTTCCGCGACCTGCGGCTACAATACAGAAAGCTTCTGTTCCAGCGAGGCGAGAAGTTCTAAGAAAGAGTCCACCGTTAGCAATATCGACGGTGGATTTTTGTAGATTAGAAGAAAAACATGTCAATCGTATGGTACATTAGAAACTGCATAACATCAACACTTTATAAACTTTTCTCACAATTTTAGCACTCACTGTTCCGTCATGCATTATAAGTGCCTATTTTACGGGCTTCTTGGCACTTTTAACCATTCGTCTTGTGTCATCAAAAATCGTCATTTTTCAAAAAAATGGTGTACAAAATGGTGTACTGGATGGACGGGGAAATGTGTTTCGGGAAAAATGATTTGTGCTTCCGATTCATGCCTTCCGGGGTTATGATTTCGTAAAAATCGGATTGTGAGTCCTTGCACGATAGGATATAATAATAGTAACTTAATGATGAGATGGCCAAAGAAAAGACAGTCAAAAAGGTGGTGGATCAATGGCTGGGGAAGAAATACGGCAGGATAGCAGAACCGTAGAGCAGATTGTTGATGGAATGCGTTTATTCGATGATGATCTGATGTCTGTGGTATTTGATGGGAATATAGAAGCAACGGAGCTTCTGTTAAAGATTATACTGAAAAAAGACGATATTCAAGTCATAAGTGTTGTGGGGCAGCGGGAATTGCAGAGCCCGGTAGTTGGCGGACGGGACATCCGTCTGGATATTCTGGCAAAAGACAGTACGGGAAAGCATTATAATGTGGAAGTGCAGAAGAAGCCGGAAGGTGCACATATCCGTCGTGCCAGATTTAACAGCAGTATGATGGATTCACGGATGTTGAAAGCAGGGCAGGAGTTTTCGGAGCTTCAGGATTCGTATATGGTGTTTATCACCCAGACGGATATCTTTGGGCATGGGATACCGATTTATACGATCAATCGCCATTTTGAGGAGATTGACGATATCTTTGATGATGGTTCTCATATTGTCTATGTGAATGGAAACTATAAGGGAGACGACACAGTCGGTAGATTGATGCATGACTTTGGCTGTAAGGAAGCGAAGGATATGTATTATCCGGAACTGGCTAAAGGGGTAAGGCATTTTAAGGAAGAAGGAGGTCGAAAGAGGATGTGTGAAGCGGTTGAAAATTACGCAAAAGAATATGCAAAAGAGTATGCAGAGAAAAAGGCGGAAAATGTAAGACTGAACAGTTTGTTGGAGACCATAAAAAATTTGATGGATTCTATGAAGTGGTCTGCAGAGCAGGCTATGGCTGCTATGAAACTATCAGAAGCGGATAAGGCTATGCTTTTGAAGAAATTGTGAGCCGATGCGGATTAAAGTGGAATGGAGACCGGGAGATTATGTGTGAAGCGGTTGAAAAATATGCGGAAAATGTAAGGCTGAATAGTTTGTTGGAATCAATAAAGAATTTGATGGAATCTATGAAATGGTCTGCGGAACAGGCAATGTCGGCAATGAAAGTATCAGAGGCGGATAAAGCGATGCTTTTGAAAGAACTGTAGAGCAGTTGAAAAAATCGTAGGAAAGAGTCAGTGACCGTCCGATTACAGGGGATTATCCTGTTATCGGGCGGTTTTTATATTACAAAAAGGAGAGCAGGGGACAAAGTAAAAGGCACTACAGGCAGGGCGGTCAGAAATGACCGCTTTTTTTAATGACGGGAGGTATGCGGAGAATGAAAAAGAGAGCAGTAAGGGCGATCACAGGGCTTTTGTGTGCGGCAATGGTCTTTTCCCACATGGCAGGTATGCGTGTTTATGCGATGGAGAGCGGGACCGGGCAGGAGGCGCAGATGCAGGAGAGTGTTTCAGGGAATAACGACGCAGGGGGAGAGACGGAAGGCGCGGAGCAGCCGAAAGACACAGGAGAGCAGGGTGATCCAGCCGTGTCAGAAGATATGGAAGAATCCGGTGATCAGGAAGACAACGAAGAAGCCGGTGCAGAAGGGACGGAAGAAAAAGCCCCGGACAGTGAGGACCCGGATAAAGAGAAGAACCCGGAGGGGCCGCCGGAAGGAGAAACGAAAAAAGAAGGGGATGAAAATGAAGCAGGAGAAGATGAGCCTGCCGTGACGGAGGAGCCTGCCGGGGAGAAAGAGCCGGCAGAGGAAACCGAAGCGGAGGAAACCGCAGAGGAGGGTATGATGCTCTTTTCGGCGCTGGCAGAGGAAACCGCTGCAGCGCAGGACGCGGACAGCACCTACACGGATGCAAACGGCGTCATATACCATTATTACGGTTATGATGACGGGACGGCGGAAATCTATGAACTGGAGGACTGCAAGGAGTCAACATGGGATTACAAGGCATTAAATATCCCTTCACGGATAGGGGACTATACGGTAACACGCCTTACTTTTTCGCTGCCGTCAGAAACGCCCACTTTCCCTTCCGCCACCATCCCGGAGACGGTCACATATATGAAAGACAGCCTGTTTAAGCGCATGAAGATATCAGAACTTTACTATAATGCGGAAGCAGCCGAGACCGGTGCGGGAGGAGAAAGCACGGGGGTTTTCTTTCAGGCATATATCTGGGGGCTGCACATAGGCGGAAATGTGAAATCCATTCCCGATTACTGCTTTGCCTCGTCATATATGACGATGGATGAACTGACGCTTGATGTGGAGCGGATAGGCCGCAAGGCATTTTATGATGACAAGACGATCACCACGCTGACGATCGGGGAGGATGTGAAAGAGAT
This sequence comes from Lachnospiraceae bacterium UBA7202, assembly GCA_002490705.1. Lineage (GTDB taxonomy): Bacteria > Bacillota > Clostridia > Lachnospirales > Lachnospiraceae > UBA3282. Next base: position 3,461 of record DKUO01000032.1, on the reverse strand, counting down.
CGGAAGGGAAGCGCTTGCGGGAAATGAGATCGAAAATATCCATTACAACGCGGTAAATGCCGTGTCCGAGCCGTATGGGGAGGTTGTATTGGGTACTTTCGGGAATATCACGGTTTCCGGCATTACGATCGGCAGCCGGGTAACGGCGATCCCGGAGCATCTGTTCTATGGCATTGACTATACGGCTGACACGCTCGTATTCCCGGACTGTCTGACCACGGTGGGGGCATGGGCTTTCTACAGTGATGATATTTCCATCGGGGAACTGACGGTCGGCGAACATGTGGAATCCATCGGGAAACTGGCTTTCTCAGTTGACCGGATCGGGACATTAAACTACAATGCCGTGGATGCGCAGATAGAAGGGATGACAGAGGCGTATAATCACCGCACACCCTTTTACGGAGTGACAGTGGGTGCCCTGCATATCGGGGAACAGGTAAAAAGCCTGCCGGACTGCCTTTTCTATGCTATGGGGCTTATACAGGATACCCTTATCCTGCCGGACAGCGTCACTTATGTAGGTGATTATGTATTGTCGCGCAGCGGGGATTACCACACGGGTGAGACTACGATGATCGGCACATTGGTGATCGGGGAAAACGTAGCCCATATCGGTAAAGCTGCCTTTGGCTTTAATACATATAAAAAGGCGGTTGTCCGCACGGTGCAGGCAGATGTCCCGCCACGGTCTGATGTAGACATGGAACTGCCCATCTGTACGGAGATAGAGATACACAGGGGATCTCCCTATTACGATTATTTTGCCAAGAGTACACAGGAAGGTCATATCACCCTGCTGTGCGAGGATTTTGAGACCACGCGCGGCGAGGAATACTATGACGCCCAGAAGAAAGCCTTTGTGACGCCCGTCACGGATGCCTGTACTGTGTGCGGTTACGGGGAGACAAGTGAAGAATACAGTGAGGCGCATACAGTCATCTTCAAAGACTATGACGGCAGGGAACTGTCAAGACAGCATCTGCACAAAGGTGAGGATGCCACAGCGCCCGAAGAACCGGAACGGACAGGCTGGCGGTTCACGGGATGGGATAAGGAGTTTACGGGAGTTACATCTGACCTGACCGTTAAAGCCGTGTATCAGATCAGGGAATATGCAGTGGTGTTCAAAGACTATGACGGCACGGTACTTTCGGAACTGTCCCTGCCCTATGGAGCAGATATCTATGATGCTAAACCTGCTGATCCCGAAAGGGAATCGGATGAGGATCACACCTATCAGTTTGACGGCTGGACACCGGCGCTGACGGAAGGAACCACGGTGACG
>DKUO01000032.1:1617-1860 GCA_002490705.1 Lachnospiraceae bacterium UBA7202 | reverse complement strand
ACGGGGGACGCGGAGTATACAGCCACATATGCAGATACAGAAAGGAAGTACAGTATAAGGTTTCTGGACTATGACGGTACCGTGATCTCTGATCTGGACCTGCCCTATGGTACGGATATCCCTGCCGCCAAACCCGCCGATCCCGAAAGAGAGGCGGATGAATCGAATACCTACACTTTCAGCGGCTGGGAGCCGGAACTGACGGAAGGAACCACGGTGACGGGGGACGCGGAGTATACAGCC
>DKUO01000032.1:1453-1592 GCA_002490705.1 Lachnospiraceae bacterium UBA7202 | reverse complement strand
GCATAAGGTTTCTGGACTATGACGGCAGCGTGATCTCCGATCTGAAACTGCCCTATGGTACGGATATCTATACTGAAAAACCTGCCGATCCCAAGAGGGCGCCGGATGAACGCCACACTTATCAGTTTGACGGCTGGAA
>DKUO01000032.1:0-1326 GCA_002490705.1 Lachnospiraceae bacterium UBA7202 | reverse complement strand
ACGGGGGACGCGGAGTATACAGCCTCGTATACGTCTGTAGAAAGGGAATACGGCATAAGGTTTCTGGACTATGACGGCAGCGTGATCTCCGATCTGGACCTGCCCTATGGTACGGATATCTACACTGCAAAACCCACCGATCCCAAGAGGGCGCCGGATGAACGCCACACTTATCAGTTTGACGGCTGGAACCCGGTACTGATCGAGGGGGCAACGGTAACGGGGGATGCAGAGTACACGGCTTCCTATACATCTGCAGAACGGTTGTACCGGCTTTCCTTCGTTGACCACACCGGGAGTACCATCAAGACTGTCATGGAGCCTTACGGGACGAAGATTGCGGACAAAGCGCCCAAGAATCCCACACGGGAGCCGGAGGGGGCTTATACCTATACGTTTGCCGGGTGGCAGCCCGCCCTCTCTGAGACGGATATCCTTACGAGGAATATGGAGTATCAGGCCGTCTTCACATCCAGCGCGGCAAAGTGCAGGGTGGTGTTCCAGAATTACGACGGAAGCGTGCTGAAGGAGATTTCCGTGGCTGCAGGGGAGACGATAGGGGACAGGGCGCCCGCTGCAACCAGGGCAGGAGAGGGGCATTCGACCTACACTTTCGCGGGGTGGCAGCCCGCTCTTGACAAGAATGCCCCGGTCATCGGAGACATCACCTACAAAGCACTTTATACCAGAAAGACCCAGACAGGGGTATTAGCTGAAAATGAATTGAACCATCCGGCAGGAGACGGGATCAGCGCGGCGGATGTCCGCCTGTACCCTGTCTATGAGATATACGATACTTCGGACCACTTTCAGGAACGGCAGACGGACCGGGAACATCCCGTGGATGCGGCTGATATCAGGCTGTCGAAGGACAGGATCGAAAAAGACAGCAACCGGATAAGCGCAGAGCAGATAAGCACAGGCTTTCAGACAGAGTTTTCCATTTTCGGCAGTTACATAGACGGCATTTCCGCCGAGCCTGCAAGCCGGGAGATAAAGACGGGAAGCCGCCTGCAGGAACTGGTTGTTTACTTTACAAGGAACCGGATGGGAGAGGACGGACAGGTTAAGAGCGGTATCGTTGACAGGACAGGGAAGGTGCGGCGTTATACCTTCGTCGGCGGCGCATCCTACGTCATCATAAAGCAGGGGGACAATGCGATCCGGATTACGGAGAAGGAGACGGGAGAGAACCATTCCTGTACCATCCATGTAACGGGAGTGGGGAAGGAGCAGGAGAGCAACCCACCCAAAGAGGAAGATGAGCCGGATAAGGATGCAGGGGAACAAGAGGAGCCCTCCCCTCCTGTTATGAAGTGACCTCCT
>DKUO01000055.1:809-106586 GCA_002490705.1 Lachnospiraceae bacterium UBA7202 | reverse complement strand
AGTCCCTTGTAAACTGTACTTTACGGACGTATCAAAATCATAGGCCACAGTACCGCCCTCCGTGGTCGTCCATCCCGCAAACTGCCAGCCCGTCTTTTTAGGGTCTTCCGGCTTGTTTGCCCTTTGGCCGCTTGCAACTCTCTGACTCCTCTGGGGTGTGTCATCCTCGTAGGGAGTTGTCCCGTCGTAGAAGGTAACCATGTAATAAGTGGTCGCAGTATTTTCCGTCCACTTCGCATAAACATTTGTGCCCGCCGCGGTGATCTCCGTCTTCACAAAATCAAACGCCTCGTCCCCATCCTTTGTCGTTACCCACTTAAAAGAATAGTTCTCTTTTGTGGGATTGGTGGCAGGCTCGACCACACGCCCGACTTTCTTTAAAATCGTCTGAGGTTTCCATGGCGTATCACCTCCGTAAATCTGTTCTTTTCCGGTGTCGTCAAGGTAACAGAAAGCGACGGTGTAATAATTCACGGGATCAGTAGAAGGAACATCCGCATCCGCTACCGTCACGGTAACGCCTGTATTCATGCCTTTTGTTGCAAAATCGCTAGCCGCTACTCCTGTAACATCATAAACCATATAGGTTCCCGCCTCCACCGCGTCCAGATTGGTCACAAAGGCTGTGCCTCCGTCCTTTGTCAGGGCGAAGATACAGCCATGGTTCGTCCACTGTATGTCGTCTTTTTGGACAGTTATGGTTACTTTGTGGGTATCTTTTACCTCGGATGATTTTTCCAGAGACCAACCGTACCACTTACCATCATCTGGATTATCTGCTGGGTCATTATCATTTTTCGCGGCCTCTTCAAAAACTGCCTTCGCATTCTCATAAGCTTCTCCTGTTATGTCTTTCCCATTCTCATCAACAAAACGAATATACCGTACTCCCGAAATGCCGTTAAATGATTCCTCAACTTCAGGAAACTGAAATATTCCGTCTGGCGGCACTACAATGCACAGTTCATTGAAATTAAAACTACTTTGAAATGCGTCATAATCTATGCGTGTCACGCTTGCTGGTATCGTTACACTGGTCAATTTATTACAGCCCATAAATACATAAGCATTTATGCGTGTCACGCCTTCTGGTATCGTTACACTGGTTAAGCTATCACAGTCCCAAAATGCCCCCCACCCTATGCTTGTCACGCTTGCTGGTATCGTTACACTGGTTAATTTTGTACACTGGTAAAATACTGCCTCTCTTATGCTTGTCACGCCTTCTGGTATCGTTACACTGGTTAAGCTCCAACACTCATAAAATGCATACCCTCCTATGCTTGTCACGCCTTCTGGTATCGTTACACTGGTTAATTTTTTACACTCATAAAATGCCTCCTCTCCTATGCTTGTCACACCTTCTGGTATCGTTACACTGGTTAACTCACTACACTGATAAAATGCCCTCTCCCCTATACCTGTCACACTATATTTATTCCCATCCGAATCCTCAACTGTTGCCGGAATTTTTATGTCACCATTTGCTATCCAAGCATTCTGTGCCATTAACGCTACTTCCCCATCCCCTGTTACGACATACAAAGAGCGATTGTACAAAAAACGATCCCCAACCGCACGCACCTCCACGCCCTCATCCGCCAACGCGTCAATGCCCGCCTCCTCATCCGACATACTTGTTGAAGCCATTTCCGCCAAAACCGCATCCTCAGAAGGGATTACCTCCTCCCCTGCATTTTGGGAGTTGGTATTGTCCTGCCCGCCATTCCCCGAATCACTGTTCTCCGTGTCGTCACTACCCGAGCCATTATTTCCTGCATCATCCGCTTTTCCGGCGCAGGCTTCGTAATCCGCCGCACACACTGGGCAATCTGTATTTACGGCATCTGCCGCGCACTTTGTCTCACAAATGCACTTATCCTGTCCGTCCCCGTCTCCCTGCTGATCACCCTTATTCTCATTATCATCCGGGTTCTGGTTATCCGTACCGCCGTTACCACCGCTCTGCTCCGTGCCGCCAGCATTTTCTCCACTGCCGTTGTCTGCATTGCCGCCGTCCGCCACATTACCATTATCCGGCGTACTCGTATCAGCCTCCCCGGTAACCTCCGTCTGGGACGCACCGCCCGCATCCTCCTCAGCCAACACAAAAGCGTGGCTCTGTCCCGCCAATAAAGCCACGGTCAGCGCCACCGCTATCCTTCTGTATACCCTGTTCCTCCTCTTACGCATTTCGCTTTTCCTCCCCCAATACTCTCTATGTCCATGCCTCAAAAACAGATTGCACTCACTTTTCCCTACATTATATAGCATTTATTACCACTTTACAAACCAAAGCGCCGTTATGTATCTGATCCTGTACCTCGGCTGGCCGAGCCTATTTCCTCACTCCTCTGTCAGTCTCACAAACTTCGCATAATGCTCCGGCTTAAACATCTTTCTGTAGAGCGCGTTAAGCGCCTCCCTTGACGCCCCATTCCCTTGCCCTCCTCTTCCCAAATGCTTATACAAAATGCTGTAATCCACGCCGAACAAAACGGAACGGAGCGCCGTCATTTCACAGCCGCAGGAGCGATAAAAGGAAATCCGTCTTTCCCTGACAAGCCGTTTGCCCTCATCCTCCGCCGCCGAAACCCGCTCCGACTCGATATAAAGGCCCTCTATTTGCGGCATATTTTCCTGAAAATATGCCGCAAACAAAGAAAAGGCATGGTGCCCAAGCCCGCCTCCCCTTCTCTCCTTCAAAATTGCAAAATAATCGAGGAGCGCGCACTTTGTCTCCTCGCAAATGATAAAGACGGCATAGCCAATAAGCTCCGCCTTCTCATAGATTCCAAGAGAAAATCCGTAGCCCTTCTCCGCGCTTTTCAGAATATGACTCAGAGGCTTCAATTCATCCGACGGGAAATCCTGTTTCATGTAACCGTCATAAATTCCCGCGGTCTCCTCCTCCGACAATCTCCAGATTTCCATTTTACAGTCTGTTCCTCCCTTCGTCTCTCTCAGATGGCATATACAAAATATAACATTATCTATCCACATACCCCTGCACATAGACAAAATTTTCGTTCTTCCGCTCCATCCGGTAGTCCGGGTCCAGAACCGCCGCCACAAAATCTCCCCCGCCCGATTCCACCGCCTTCACGGTAAGGCCAAGAGCCTGCTCCACATCCCCCACGGTAACGTCGTCCAGAAAGACCTGTTCCCCGCTTCTCAGCATATTGGAGGGAATCAAAAGGGTTTCACCCAGATCTTCCCCCGCCTGCTGCCGCTCCTTCAGCTGGGCAATCATATCCTGCCCCGTGATCAGTCCCGAAACGGTGATCGTCTCCCCGAAAAAATCGTTTCGGATGGCATAGACCCAAATGGTCAATCCAGGACAGAGCTCCATCATTTTTTCAGCCGCCTCCCGCATAACCGGAAAAGCCAGCTTTCCCGTGGCGACAGACAGTCTCCGCTCTGTCCTGCTCCGTTTTTCCGTATCATCAGGCGTTTTTGTCAGTTTTTCGACGGCCTCCGAAAATTCTTCCCGGAAAAGCCGCATCATACCCACGCCGTTTTCCAACTGGATATAACCGTCATAGCGTTCCTCCTCCGGGAACTCCCGCTCCGCCAAAAGATAAAACTCGTCGCTGGCATGGACAAAGTGCAGTCCGTACCGGTCAAAGCATACCTTCTGATATGACTCGATCATATCAATGATCTGTCCGGCCTCCTCCTTCGTGAACAGGGTCAGCGGATAAAGCCCCTCTCGAAATTTACTGAGTCCCGCAGGCACCACCGACACGCTGCGCATAAAGGGCAGATACTGCATCAGATCCGTAATGCTGCGCCGAAGCTCCTCCCCGTCGTTGACCCCCTTACAGCAGACGATCTGGCCGTTCATCTCCACATGTCCCTCATAGAACCGGTCAAGAAACCGTAATTTTTCCCCGGCGAAACGGTTGTGCAGCATCTTACACCGAAGCTCCGGATTGGTGGTCTGCACGGAGATATTGATGGGCGCAAGCTGCATCTTTATGATACGCTCCACATCATGCTCGCTCATATTGGTCAGAGTGATATAGTTGCCCTGCAAAAAAGAAAGCCGGGAGTCGTCGTCCTTGAAATACAAGGTTTCCCGCATCCCCGGCGGCATCTGGTCGATAAAACAGAAAATGCACTTATTGCTGCAGGACCGGTAGTCGCTCATCAGGCCGCTTTCAAACTCTGCGCCCAGTTCCTCGTCGTAGTCCTTGTCGATCTCCAAAAGCCATTCCTCGCCGTCTGCCTTTCGCACAAGCACTTCCACATACTCGTCCTTCATCAGATAACGATAATCGAACACATCCTCTATTTCATTGCCGTTGACAGAAAGGAGCACATCGCCCGGCTCAATGCCCATCTCCTGTGCAATGGAGCCGGGAATGACCTCCTTCACCACATGTTCGTTTCCGTTCAAGTGATACACCGTTCCTTCTCTTCTAATTTTTGTTTACCAGTCGGAATCCCAATCGTCGTACCCGCTGTCCCAACTGTCGCCGTCGTCCCAATCATAGTCCCAGTCGTCGTCCGCAAAGTCCGCCTCCCGATAATAGACGGAATCCTCAAAATTCCCTGCGTCCTGGGAGCTGTCCCAGGATGCGGACTGATAATAATCATCATGATTTCTCTTAAGCTCAGAATCCGCTTTGACCGGCGTCCACTCGTCATATCCATCGTCCCACTCATACCAGTCGGAACGGTCATAGTAATAGGCGTTACCCTGATATGCATAATAGCCTCTGATGGCTCTTCTGCACCTCCACCCGCTCTTTGATCTTCAGATAAAGCTCGTTGACCGCATAGGCCTCATCGTTTCCCTCGTAGCGCACAGCCCGTAAGCCGTTCTTTTTACTCTTTTGTTTGCCGCACCGCAGTAGGGACAGTTCTGCTCCGTCTCCGAAATCATCTGCCCGCAGTATTCGCATGGTATTTTCATACTTTTTCTTTCCCTATCGTTTGTCTGTTCCCATTATACAGGGAATCCCTGTGAAAATGCAATTTTTCATAGGAACTTTTTCTTTCATTCCTCCAAGATCGAATACTGCATCATCTCGTATAACAGCTTTGTCCCCTCCCTGATCTCCGGGGGAAGCAGGGCTCTTGCCACCAGCTTTAGGTCCTCATCCTCCCCGTCAATGCGCCTTAAGTTTGCGTAATCGCCGTCAATGCTTTCCACCTGATACCGAAACGTGAACATCGTTTTTCCTCCCGCTGCAAAAGCTTCTTTTACAACAGTATACCCCAGACGCCGCAAAAGCGCCATATCCCTTTCCGGAACAGGCGCTTTTTCTCACATCTTCTCTATGCTATTCCCAGCCATTTCCCAATCCAGTACAAAAGCCCCAGCACCCAGCTGGTGAAAATACCGTACAAGATCACCGGCCCGGCAATGGTGAATATTTTACACCCGATGCCGTATACCTGACCCTCCTTTTGATACTCGATGGCCGCCGACGCCACGGAGTTGGCAAATCCCGTGATCGGCACAAGGGCGCCCGCGCCGCCCCATTCCACACATTTGGTGTAAATGCCAAACCCTGTGAGAATTACGCTAAGCAGCACCAAAAGCATAGAACACCAGGAAGCCGCCGTCTCCTTGTCGAGCCCCATGGCGTTTGTGGCATAGTTTAAGATTCCCTGCCCGATCACACAGATGATCCCGCCTGTGACAAAAGCCTTCGCCATGCGGGCGGACATGCTGTATTTGGGCGTTGTCTTCTCCACATGCTGCCTGTACGCCTGCTCCTTTTCCTCCTGTGACTGCGCTGTTTTTGTTTCCGTATTTATTTCGCTCATCGGCTTCTCCTCCTTTTAAAAGAAATGCTGGGTAAAATAAATCAGGCTCCCCGCCAGTTTCCCCAGCGCCACCGCCAGAATTGCCACGCCAAGCCCGTGCCGGAATCCGATTCTTCTGGCAAAAACCGGAATGGTATTGAGCATTTCCGCAATGGCGAGAGCCAGACATCCCACAAAAATGCCCGCAAACAGACCGAACACAATTTGGATCAGCGTGCCGATCAGGTTCCATGCGCCCTCCGTCGCCGCCGGTCCGAAAATTTCATGGAGCCTCACAAAATCGCCGATCTTCGCCCATTCGCTGTAGACACTGAAAAAACTGCCCGTAAGGGTGCCGAAGATCACCGCCTCCTCCAGCACAAACACTTTGTTCGCCACATGCATCTTTCCCGCAAACCGGGGGATCAGGCCCACGGAAATCAGGACCGTAAATACGCCCGCCGACACAATCAGACCGGCGCTCACCCCGATCACTGCCAAAAGAAGCTGTCTAAGAAACATCAATGGTTTTTCCCTCCCTGTCTGCCGTGGCAATCAGCGACTGGTTCACATCCTTCTCATAGATCCGCATCTCCACCTCGATGGGCGTGGGGTCCTTGGTAATTCTCCTGCCGCCGATATGGTTAAAAAAGAGAATGATTCCCACCGCCAGGCCCACGGAGTAAGCCAGTTCCAGAATCCCGTACCCGTCGCTCGGCGACCCCGTCACCATCTCGTAAATTTTGGAAAACACACTGTTTATGCCGATATCGTTGTGAAACGCCATAATCGTAAAACCGGTGCCGAAAAAGCTGATCAACGCCACAAAGGCAAGCTTACACCACTGGACAAAGCCTTTGTGCCTGTCCACGTCGATCCACTCCACCACCACGTCCGTCTCTCCCAGATTCTCCACGCTGGCGCCCGGACATGCCTTCTCGATCTCCTCAATGACCTTGAGTACGCTGATCACCTGCCTCTTGCATTCTCCCTTCTGAAACTTCCACAGCCTGAGAGATTTTGCCTTTGCGAGGATATGGGAATCCGAGCATGTTAACGTCGCAATATCCTTGACGCACACCTCCGGCGTCTGCATCTCCACATTCTGTTCCGCTTTCAAATAGATTGTCGCGCTATTGGTTGACATAACTTCTCCTATCCACTTTCGCTGCAATTTTATAAAGGGTATTATAAGGAAATTTTTTTATTTTATACATTTTGTGCCTATGCTATACTGATGTTATCTCGTAAGGCAAGGAGGAACTCCGCATGAAAATCACCGTGATCGACGGACAGGGCGGCCGCATCGGCAAGACTGTCATTGAACAGATCAAAGCAAAGCATAACGATTTGGAGCTTTACGCCATCGGCACCAACACTGCCGCCACCGCCGCCATGCTAAAGGCGGGCGCAGACTTTGGCGCCACCGGGGAGAACGCGGCTCTAGTCAATGTATCCGACGCCGATATCGTGATCGGTCCCGTCGGCATCGTCTTTGCGAATGCGCTTCTCGGAGAGATTACACCGGCCATCGCCACCGCTGTGGGCGCAAGCAAAGCGTTCAAAATCCTGATTCCCGTAAACCGCTGCAATCACTATATCGCCGGCTGTGAAGAAGCCCCGCTTGGCGAATATATCCGCATTGCGGTGGAACGCTTGGAATCTATGCTGGGAGGAAACTAGATGAAAGCAGACAAACTTCTCTTCGGCGCGGCCTACTACGACGAATATCTGCCAGAAGACCGCCTGGAAACCGATATGGAAATGATGGAAAAAGCGGGCATCAACTTGATCCGCATTGCGGAGTCCACTTGGAGCACATGGGAGCCTCAGGATGGCGTTTTTGACTTCACCCATCTGCACCGGATGCTTTCCTGTTCCCAAAAACACGGCATTCAAGTGATCGTGGGCACACCCACCTACGCGGTTCCCACCTGGCTTGTGCGAAAGTACCCCGACATTCTCACCGAGACACATGCGGGGCCGGAGCGCTATGGCCGCAGACAGAATATGGACATTGCCCATCCCATGTACCTGAAACACGCGGAGCGGCTGATCCGCAGGCTGATGGAGGAAGTGCAGCCCTACAGCCATGTAATCGGCTTCCAGCTTGACAATGAAACCAAGTCATACGACACCTGCTCTACCTATGCCCAGAAGCAGTTTGTCACTTATATCCGCGATCTTTTCCACGATGATCTGGATCTGATGAATCGCGCCTGGGGACTGGATTACTGGAGCAACCGCATCGACTCCTGGGAGGATTTTCCCGATGTGCGCGGCACCATCAATGCCAGTCTGGGCGCGGCCTACCAGAAATTTCAGCGGAAGCTGGTGACGGATTTTCTGGCTTGGCAGCGGGATCTCGTCGCTTCCTGCGCCCGTCCGGATCAATTTATCACCCATAATTTTGATTATGACTGGATTGGTCATTCTTATGGGATGCAGCCGGAGGTTGACCAGTGGGAAGCGGCAAAGGCACTTACCGTGGCGGGATGCGACATTTACCATCCATCCGCACAAGATCTGACCGGCAAGGAAATTGCTTTCGGCGGCGCCATCGCCCGCTCCTTAAAAAAAGATAACTATCTGGTTCTGGAAACGCAGGCGCAGGGCAACCACGGCTGGCTCTCCTACCCCGGCCAGCTTCGCATGCAGGCGTTCAGCCACCTTGCAAACGGGGCAAACGCTGTGGAATACTGGCACTGGCATTCCATCCACAACGCCATCGAATCCTACTGGAAAGGCGTCTTAAGCCACAACCTCAAAGAGAACGCCACCTACCGGGAGGTCTGCCGCATCGGTGCGGATTTTGCAGAACACGGTACTCATCTGGTCAATTTGAAAAAACACTGCGCAGTCGGAATTCTACTGGATAACGTGTCCCTGGACGCCCTGCGCTGGTTTTCCATTCCGGGCGGGCCCTCCTACAACGAGATTTTCCGCTGGGTTTTCGACTCCCTCTATGAAATGAACGTGGAATGCGACATTCTCTCGCCAAACGATATCGACTTATTTAGTCAATATAAACTGATCATTACCCCGGCCCTGTACAGCGTCTCCGATGAACTGACGGCTGCGCTGAAACGCTATGTGGAAACGGGCGGCGTCCTGCTCTCCACCTTCAAGACCGCGGTGGCGGACAGAATGCTTAAGATTTATCACGACGATCTGCCCCACGGTTTGACGGAGGTTTTTGGCATGACCTATGACCAGTTTACAGACGCAGTCCATGTGGGATTACAAAAGGAGACGGGAAATTGTGTCCATCACTGGATGGAGCTGCTCCTCCCCGAACAGTCCGAGACCCTTGACCGCTACGATCATCCCCACTGGGGTGACTACGCCGCCATTACGGGACATCGGTTCGGGCAGGGCTATGCCGCCTATCTTGGCTGTTACACCGACTCTGACGTCCTGAAAAAATTGCTTGCCTTCCTCTGTGCAAAGGCGGGCATTCCCATGGAAGAAGCCGTCTATCCCCTGGTGGTCAGACGGGGAACAAACGGCCTGCAAAAAGAAATCATCTATTATTTTAACTATTCCGAAACCACGATGGAAACGGTCTACCACGGCCCGGACGCCCGCGTACTGCTGGCCGGACAGGAAACAGTTCCTTCCGTCTCCGTAAAGGACAGAGACAAACTGACGTTACATGGCTGGGATTTCCTGATTCTGGAAGAGATCTGAGGGGCGGCTGTCACAGGCCGCCCCTCCTTAAAACATCCCGAAAATTTTCTCCTGAAAACTCCCGCAAAGGTCCTCATAGGTCGTGTAGTCGATCTGGGCGCTGTCCTTAAAACGCCCGCGCCATTCGTCCCTGACCGCATCCGCAATCATTTCGGCGCACTCACTCTTTGTCATGAGAATGGAGGGAAAGATAAAATAAATCATATATAAATTGATATTCATCTGGTTCCTGCCGTTTATCTTTCCTCTTTTGGCAAACCGATTTTCCACCACGTCCCCCAAGAGTGATGCCACCTGCGCCGCGGCCGCCTGCTTCTCCTGCGCATTTTCCACAAAGGCCGTTATCTCCCTCAGTGTGTCCGCATTTTTCGCCCGGAAGACCTCCATTCTCTCCATGTATACTTTCTTTTTGATATGGCGTATCATCGCTTCCATATCGTCAAACATCGTTCCAGCCTGCTCTAACATATTTTCCCTTTCCTTTCCGTAAACTTTTCCTTGCGCCTCTTTCCCACCTATGCTATAATGATTTTCGGCGGTTTTCTTATCTTTGCCAAACCGTGAAGGGGCATAGTTCAAAGGTAGAACAGTGGTCTCCAAAACCATCGATGTGGGTTCGATTCCTACTGCCCCTGTTGTCATAACCCGTGAGTCTCTGCTCACGGATTTTTGCATTTATCATCCTATAGGAGAGGAGACTCCCATGTCAAAAAAAATAATTACTGCACTTTGCCTGATCTTTCTGCTTGCAAACCTGATCTGCGCCTGCGGCGAGGAAAAACCCCTTTTAGCCATCGCCGACTATGATCTGGACGCGGAGACGGCACAAACCATCCGGGGCGTAAAAATCGGAGATGGGGCAGACGTTTTTCTTGCCGCCTATCAGGACTATGATATCCTGTCCAGCATAAACGGCGGCGATTACCGGTTCATTCCCGCCGAGGAAATCCCCTTTGACGCCAAGCTGACCACAATCCTGCCCTCCTTCTTTATTGACAACACCGCGATTGATATCGACAGTTTCTGTGAGGACAACGGCATCGAAAAGGACGGCATTCTCGACTTATTGACAAACGAGGACTATCTGACGCACCATACGGTGGTTTATCAGTACCTTGTCTTTGAATGGGAAAACGGCGTCATTCAGGACATCCGCTCCGAGTCCATGGACTACAACAGGGACGCCTCCTACTATGAAGCGAACTGACTCTCATAGAGTTTTGCATAAAATCCTTTCTTTTGCAGCAATGTCTCGTGATTTCCCTGTTCGATGATATTGCCGTCCTTCATAACCAGTATCACGTCCGCCTCCCGTATCGTGGAAAGCCTGTGGGCCACGATAAAGCTGGTTCTTCCCTTCATCATCGTGGCAAACGCTTTCTGAATCCGAATCTCCGTCCTTGTATCAATGGAGGAAGTCGCCTCATCCAAAATCAGCATAGGCGGCAGACAGAGCATCACTCTGGTAATGCACAAAAGCTGTTTCTGTCCCTGCGACAGACTGCCGCCGTCCTCTCCGATCACAGTATCATATCCCTTGGAAAGCCGCTTGATAAAGCTGTGGGCATGGGAAGCCTTGGCTGCCGCGATCACTTCCTCCTCCGTGGCGTCCGGCCTGCCCATCACGATATTGTCCCGGATCGTCCCGGCTTTCAGCCATGTTTCCTGTAATACCATACCATAATTTTCCCGCAGGCTCTTTCTTGTCACCTCGCGGATATCCGCCCCGTCCACGCAGATCTTTCCCTGATCCACGTCATAAAAGCGCATGAGCAGATTGATCACCGTCGTTTTTCCGCAGCCCGTCGGCCCCACAATGGCTACCCGCTGTCCCGGCTTGACCGCCAGATTAAAGTCCGTTATCAATTTCCGGTCGGGCACATAGGAAAAGTCCACATGCGCAAGCTCCACCCGTCCCTCCACATCCTGAAGCACTGCCGCATGTTCCGGTTCGGGAATCTGGGGTTCCTCCTCAATCAAAGCAAAAATCCGGGCCGCGCATGCCAGTGCATTCTGCAATTCCGTCACCACACCCGAAATCTCGTTAAAAGGCTTGGTGTATTGGTTCGCATAAGAGAGGAAACAGGAAAGCTGTCCCACGCTGATCCCCCCGCGGATGGCAAAGAGCGCGCCCACCACCGCCACGCCCGCGTACACCAGATTGTTGACAAATCTGGTGGAAGGATTCGTGATCGAAGAGAAAAAGATCGCCCGCAGGGAACAGTCTCCCAGCCTTTCGTTGATCTCATCAAACTGCATAAGCGCCTCGTCCTCGTGGGAGAACGCCTGCACCACTTTCTGATTGCCGACCATCTCCTCAATCAGGGCCGTCTGCTCGCCTCTGGTCTCTGACTGCAAATGGAACATGGTAAACGTTTTCTTGGCAATAAAGCCGGCGACAAAAAACGACAATGGCGTCACAAGAACAACGACACCCGTGACAGCTACATTGATACTGAGCATAAAGCCCAAAGTGCCGACGATAGTGACCACGCCGGTGAAGAACTGCGTAAATCCCATCAACAGGCCGTCCGCAAACTGATCCACATCCGCAATCACACGGCTCACCACCTCGCCGTAGGAGTGGCTGTCAATATATTTCAGCGGCAGAATTTCGATCCGACGGAAAGCCTCGTTTCGGATATCCTGCACGATCCGGTATGTCATTTTATTGTTGCACACATTCATAATCCATTGGGCCGCTCCCGTCAGAAGGGCAATGATGACCATCTGCTTGAGAATGGCAAGCACGCCCGGAAAATCTACCTGCCTTGGTTTCACGACCAGATCAATGACCTTTCCGGTCAATATCGGGAAATATAAGGTCAATGCCACAGTCACGCTTGCCATCACGATGGAAAGCGCCAGATACAGCCAGTATTTTTTGATGTAGTGCAAGACCTTGCCAAAGGTCTCTCTCTGTCCTGTTTTTTCCGCCATGTGATTCTCCTGCCTTTCCCACCTTTATCACAGTCAGCCGTGCCCTTATTTCCCGTCGGGCGTCCGCGGGAACTGCGAATAATAAATCTCCTGATAGACCTCACAGCCCGCCAGCAGTTCCTCGTGGGTTCCGCATCCGGCCGCTTCGCCGTCTTCCAGCACGATGATCTGGTCTGCGTGCATAATGGAGGAAGCCCGCTGGGATACAATAAACACCGTCGCCTCCCAGGAAAGCGTCCTCAGCGCTTTTCTGAGAGCCGCGTCCGTGGCATAATCCAAGGCCGACGCGCTGTCATCCAAAATTAAAATCTCCGGCTTTCCCACCAGCGCCCTCGCTATGGTAAGCCGCTGTCTCTGTCCGCCGGAAAGGTTTCGTCCCTCCTGCGCCACGACCGCGTCTAAGCCGCCCTCCTTGGTCTCCACAAACTCCCTGGCCTGCGCAGCTTCCAGCGCCTCCCACAGCTCCTCGTCTGTAGCGGCGCCGTTTCCCCACAGCAGATTCTCTCTGATCGTTCCGCGAAAGAGCACCGCTTTTTGCAGCACCATGCCGACCTTCCCGCGAAGCGCCTCCATTCCGTAATGTTTCACATCCCGCCCGTCTATGCGCACCGCGCCTTCCGTGGCGTCGTAAAAGCGGGGAATCAAATGCACCAGAGAAGACTTACCCGAACCTGTGCCGCCAATGACGCCCACCGTCTCTCCTCTTTTTACCTTCATGGTAATATCGCAGAGGGATTCCGCCCCGGCCCCCTCGTAAGTCAAATGCACATGGTCAAACTCCACAGCCGTCTCTTCCTCTGACCGTCCGCTTTTCTCCGTCGCCTTCTCTGTCCCCGGTCCGTTCTGTTCCGCCGTCAAACCGCCCATGCCCGTCTGCCGCTCCCACTGCATGGAAGACTTCACCTCGAAGACGGACTCGATCCGATTGGCGCAGGCCAGCGCTTTGGTGATCAGGATAATCAGATTTGCCAGCTTGATGAGTTCCACCAGAATCTGGGACATGTAGTTGACTAACGCCACCAGCTCTCCCTGGGAAATCACGGCGTCGTTTACCCGGATCGCTCCTGTGTAAAGCAAAACCACGGTAGCCACATTGATGATAACATAAGTGACCGGGTTAGTCAGCGCAGATATTTTTCCCACCATGAGCTGCAGGTTCGCAAGGATTTCCGTTTTTGCCTCAAACCCTTCGATCTCTTCCTCCTCTTTGTGGAACGCTCGTATCACCCTCGCCCCCGTAAGGTTTTCCCTTGTGGCCCCCAATACCGCATCAAGCCCCGCCTGCACTTTTTTGTACATGGGCATGGTGATCACCATAATGCCAAACACCACAACAGCCAGAACCGGTATGGTCACAGCAAAGATAAAAGCCTCGCCGGGCGTCGTAGTCAAAAAGGCCATAATCATGGCGCCGAACACAATAAAGGGCGACCGCAGAAACAGCCGCAGCACCATGTTGACCCCGTTCTGTACCTGATTCACATCGGAAGTCATCCGGGTCATCAGCGTGGAAGTCCCCATGGTGTCGATTTCCGTGAAAGAAAGGCTCTGGATATGATCGAAGAGCGCGTGTTTTAATTTTGTGGAAAAACCCACCGCCGCCTTGGCCGCAAAATACTGGGCCGTTATGGAACACCCCAGCCCAATAAGCCCCAGCACCACAAGGAGAAGTCCTTTTGTCAGCACCAAATCGGAATTGGACTCCTGGATGCCGTTGTCGATGATATCCGCCACCACATAGGGAACAAACAACTCAAACATGGCCTCCAGCATCTTAAAAAGCGGCGCGCAAACGGTTTCCACCTTATAATCCTTCAAATAGACCAACAACTTTTTCATTGCAAAAACTCCCCCGTCTGCTCCTTGATCTCCTCGCCGATCTCATGCACCTGTCTGGACGGCGTGTACCCCTCCTCCGGGTAAAGCACCTGATGAAGCTGTCTCACATTTTCCTCCAAATCCACCGGAATCACACAGCTTCCTTTACTTCCCACATTAGCGCCTGCCCGTGCTCCCTCAAAGGGAAACCCGTCGCTCTCCGTCACGTGATAGCCGGAGGCGCTTCCGAGAACACTCAGAATTTCGTTCACATCCAGAGAGGTTTCCACTTGGGGCAGCACAGCATTAACCATATCGGTCAATGTGCCGATAGAAGCCCCGTGGGCCTTCTCCATCATAGCCGCAAGCACCTCTCTCTGTCTCTGGGCGCGCCGGAAATCATCTCCCTTGGTATAGCGGATGCGGCAGTAAGCCGTAGCCTGCATCCCGTTTAAAACCTGTCTGCCGCTCTTCTCCACCGGCGTGTACGGGACGTCCAGCTCCTCCGCCATACAAAGCTGATAATTGTTGAGATGGGAAATCTCGGCGTCCGTGACCTCCATTTCGATACCGCCCAGCGCGTCAACCGCATCCATCAGCCCGGAAAACCCGATCGTGATATAGTCTGTTATGTCCAGATCCAGATTCATATTGAGCATGTTAATCGCCTGCTCCGGCCCGCCCTGCGCGTAGGCCGTATTGCATTTATTATAGGTGTCGTTGCTCAGATTCAAATACGTATCCCGAAACACGGAAATCAGCTTAATCTCCTGCGTATCCAGATTGATACTGGCAATCATAATCGTATCGCTTCTGGTTCCCCTGCCCAGCTCCCCGTCTCTCGCGTCCACACCGAATAGTGCGACATTACGGTAACCGGCGGTTTCCTCTTCCTTCTCTTTTACCTCCGGCTTCTGTGTCTCATCGTTTTTCTTTTTTACGATCTCATCATTGATTCGAATCTTTTCCTCGTCGAGTTCTTTATGATTCACCTCTCCCGTCATAGTGATGACCACCACCATCATGCTGACAGCAAGAAGCAAAGCGAGTATCTCCACAACCAACAGCGGAATATTCCCCAAAAATCCGTGTCTTTTCTTATTCATACTGACTCCTTTGTCAGACTCTTATTCGCATTTGTAAAAAATCGAGCAAAAAGCGATCTAGGTTATCGTATCATATCAGAACCGCTAAATCAAGTCGATGGCGTCCCTCACGGTCTTTACGCCAATCACATGCATTCCCTGTTTTCCCTTGATCTGCCCTGCATTGACCGCCGGAAGAATACAGGTGGTAAAGCCCAGCTTGGCCGCCTCCGCCACCCGGTTTTCCGCCATAGAGACGCCGCGCACCTCGCCGCTTAGTCCAATCTCCCCGAAAACAATGGTCTTGTCGTCTATCACCCGGTTCTTAAAACTGGACGCCACCGCCATGGCAACCCCCAGATCAATGGCCGGCTCCACAATCCGCATACCGCCTGCCAGATTCACATAGGCGTCACAGTCCGACATCTGCAAATTCAGTCTTTTCTCCAAAACAGCCATCAGAAGGTTTAACCGGTTAAAATCCATACCGATGGCCTGCCTTCTAGGGATGCCGAAATTGCTGTGGCATACAAGCGCCTGAATTTCCAATAAAATAGGTCTTGTTCCCTCCATGGAGCAGGATACCACGGAACCGCTGGCTCCCTCCGGCTTCCCGCTCAGCATGAACTCGGAGGCGTTCTTCACCTCCAACAGTCCCTCCTCCTTCATCTCAAAAACGCCGATTTCATTGGTAGAACCAAAACGGTTCTTCACACCGCGCAGGATCCGGTAGGAAGCATGTCTGTCCCCCTCAAAATAAAGCACCGTATCAACCATATGCTCCAACACCCTCGGCCCGGCCACGGTTCCCTCCTTGGTTACGTGTCCCACAATCAGAATGGATACGCCGAGTCCCTTGGCTAACTGCAACAGCACGTTGGTAGATTCCCGCACCTGGGAAACACTTCCCGGCGCGGAGGAAATCTCCTCCCGGTACATGGTCTGGATCGAGTCAATGACAGCCACCGCCGGCATTTCTTTTCGGATGGTCTGCTCCACCGTCTCCAAATTGGTCTCACACAAAAGCCGCAGATTGTCCGAAAACTCTCCGATCCGATTGGCGCGAAGCTTAATCTGCCGCAAAGATTCCTCCCCCGATATGTAGAGGATCTTTTGTCCATCCGCCGCCATATGCCTGCACACCTGTAAGAGAAGCGTGGACTTGCCGATACCGGGATCGCCGCCCACCAGCGTGAGGGACCCCGGCACAATCCCGCCGCCAAGCACCCTGTCCAGCTCGGCAATGTGGGTGGTCATACGCTCATCCTCCCGCAGATCCACCTCTTTCAGGCTCATCGGCTCCGCCATCCTGCGCATGGACACACTGCCGCCAGAACTGCCGCTCCCCCTCTTCGCAGCAGGCTCCTCCACCATAGTGTTCCACTCTTTACAGCCGGGACACTGCCCCAGCCACTTTGAAGATTCGTATCCGCAATTCTGGCAAAAAAATACCGTGGTCTTTCCCTTCGCCATCCGTTCTCCCTCTCTCAGCGCATAGCAAAAGCCCTCCAACCAAATATAACCCGCTTTCCGTTGAAAGGCTCCCGCTTTTCTTGCCGTCTATTTTACGATCTTAACCTCTACTTCGCCGACGTTTGCAAGCTCCACGCTGATACTCAGCTTTCCGCTCAGATTCGTCTTCATCTCACCCACATTTGTGCCGTTCACATACACCGTATACGCCGTGTCCTCCTCAAGGCCCACTGTGATCTGCGCATCCTCATCCCCCTCTACCTTAAAGGTAAGGCCGTTCTCCGTCTCCTCGAAGTGGTTTACGCTGGTGCCCGGCTCCGACTCATAGGCAAACATACCGTTTTTCTCCAGCTTGGTAAGCTCCCTGAACGTCTTTACCTTGTACAGATTGCCACCGTGTTCGTAATCCTCCAGCTTTGCCTTAGTCGCCAGACTGTGATTGCCGAAGCTGATTGTCTTGTCGTTCTCCGCGCGCAGTAACTCTTCTACTACAGCCATCGTCTCTTCCTCCTAAGTTATGATTTATATTTATTAATTTTATGGCTTCTGTGTTAACGCAGGCTTTACCGTGAAGGTTATCTTCTTACTCTTAAGTCCAACCGCCACTTTGTCGCCGCTCTTCACCTTTCCGGCCAGAATCTCCTCTGCAAGCGCATCCTCAATCTCCGACTGAATCGCCCGCTTCATGGGCCGTGCTCCCATCTTACTGTCCATGTGTTTTTCAATCAGATGCTCTTTTACCGCAGAGCCCACAGATAATTCAATATCCATCTGCTCCTTACACCGCTTTGACAAATTTTTGACAAGCAGCGTGACTATCGCTTTCATGTCCTCTTTGTTCAGCGGATGGAACACCATAATCTCATCGATTCGATTGATAAACTCCGGCTTAAAGAGGCGTTTTACCTCCTCCATCACATTGCTTTTCATTTTATCGTAGCTCTGCTTTTCCGTTTCCGCCGCGCCGAATCCCAGATTTTTCGGGTCTATGATCCGCTGCGCCCCAGCGTTGGAGGTCATAATCAAAATGGTGTTCTTAAAGCTCACCTTCCGGCCCTTGGAATCGGTAATATGTCCGTCGTCAAGCACCTGCAAAAGCACATTAAACACATCCGGGTGGGCCTTTTCTATTTCATCAAACAGCACCACAGAGTAAGGATTTCTGCGAACCTTCTCGGAGAGCTGTCCGCCCTCCTCAAACCCCACATATCCCGGCGGCGAGCCGATCATCTTGGACACCGAATGTCCTTCCATATACTCTGACATATCCACGCGGATCAACGCATTCTCCGAACCGAACATGGCCTCCGCAAGGGCTTTTGACAGTTCCGTTTTTCCCACACCCGTAGGGCCCAAAAACAGGAAGGAACCGATAGGCCGGTTGGGGTCCTGTAGGCCCACCCTGCCGCGGCGCATGGCCTTCGCCACAGCCACTACGGCTTCCTCCTGGCCGATCACGCGTTTGTGCAGGATGGATTCCAGTTTCAAAAGCCGCTCACTCTCCTTCTCAGCCAGCTTCTTCACGG
Source organism: Lachnospiraceae bacterium UBA7202 (assembly GCA_002490705.1). Lineage (GTDB taxonomy): Bacteria > Bacillota > Clostridia > Lachnospirales > Lachnospiraceae > UBA3282. The sequence continues at coordinate 88,294 of DKUO01000055.1, read as the reverse complement.
GAATCTTCGTCCACAGGGACACCACCTCAGCAATCTCGTTCTCGCCCACCACATAGGCGCGGTTCTGCTCCTCCTGCTCAAGCCGTTTCACCAGCCGGTCATATTTTTTGATACAGCTCTCCTGTTTTTTCTTGAGTTCCGCCGCCTGTGTGAAAGCCTCCATACGGATCGACCGCTCGATCTGCAAATCGATCTTATCAATCTCCTCGGAAAGCTCCTGCAGCTTATCCGGCTGCTTCGTCACATGCAGGCGCACAGCCGCTGAAGCCTCGTCAATCAGATCAATCGCCTTGTCGGGAAGATTTCTGTCATTGATATAGCGCGCCGACAGCGCCACCGCCGCGCTGATGGCCTCCGGCGTGATGGTAACGCGATGATGCTCCTCATACTTATGGGCTATGCCCCTCAGAATATTTTCCGTCTCCTCCAGAGTCGGCTCCTCCACCGTCACCGGATGGAATCTTCTCTCCAGCGCCGCGTCCTTTTCCACATACTTGCGGTACTCTGCAATGGTGGTGGCGCCGATCAGCTGTATTTCTCCCCTTGCCAGGGAAGGTTTTAATATATTGGAGGCGTCGATGGCGCCCTCCGCGCCGCCTGCGCCGATGATGGTGTGCATTTCATCCAGAAAGAGGATGATATTGCCGTCCTCGATCACCTCTTTTATCACCTTTTTAATCCGTTCCTCGAACTCGCCTCGGTATTTGCTTCCCGCCACCATACCCGAGAGATCTAACGTCAAAAGCCGCTTGTTCTGTACCGTAAAAGGCACGTCGCCGGTCACGATTCTGGCCGCCAGTCCTTCCACCACAGCCGTCTTGCCCACGCCCGGTTCTCCCACCAGACAGGGATTGTTTTTTGTGCGGCGGGAAAGAATCTGTACCACCCTCGTGATCTCGTCTTCCCTGCCGATCACAGGGTCCAGTTTTCCCTCTCTGGCAAGCGCCGTCAGATCCCTGCTGTAATGGTCCAGCGTTGAGGTATTCCCCTTCTTTTTATTCTGCTTTCTGCCCAGATCCTCCTTGTAGAGCGCGCCGTCCTCCCCCATAGCCACCAGCACATCCACATAAAGCTTCTGCACCGAGATACCCATGGTATTTAACAGTCTGACCGCCACATTCTCGCCCTCTTTTAAGAGCGCCAGAAGAATATGCTCCGTCCCTGTCTTATCACTGCGAAACCGTTCCGCCTGTCTGTGCGCCTCCTCCAAAATGGCCTGTGCCCGCGGAGAATAACCGTCCCGCTCCGCGATGAGCACAGAGGTCTCCGGTACGATCAGCTCCTGAATCATTTCCTTTAGCTGCAAAACATCCACACCGTTATTCAAAAGCACGGTGGCCGCAACGCCCGTATTCTCCCGCAGGAGGCCTAACAGGATATGCTCGCTCCCCACATAACTCTGCCGCAGGCTCTTAGCCGCCCGTTCCGCCAGCGCAAGGGCCGCTTTCGCCTTATCTGTAAATTGTGGCTGCATTTAATCTCTCATTCCTTTCCCATATTCCTCAAAGATCTCGTCTATAAGAGCATGCACTTCTTCACCGGAAATATTCTTACAGCTTGCTTTGGCCAAGGTGACAAGCAGATCCTCCCTGATCTCCTCAAGTGCCTGCATCTTGTCAATGTCCACCGCCACCATCACGCCTTTCCTGCGGTCAACTTTCACATATCCCTCCTGCTTCAAGACCGTGTACGCCTTGTTGACCGTATGCATATTGACGCCGATGGTATCTGCCAGCTGTCTCACCGAGGGAAGCATATCCCCCTCCTGAAAGCGGGAGGATGCGATTCCCATAATGATCTGATCACGCAGCTGCATATAGATCGCCTGATCGCTGTTAAAGTCTATCTCGATAAGCATGTAACACTTCCCCGTTCTCTATTTCAGATCCTTATCATCCATATTTAAAAATTCAAATTCAAACTCATCATCGTCCAGAAGGAAATTTTTTGCCTTGCGCCCTTTTGCGGGTTTGGCTGTTTCTTTCGTCTCCGGCTCCTCCTCGTAGGATACTTCCCGGCGTTTGCGCTCTGTCCTGTCAGCCTTTGCTCTTGAGACAGGTTCTGCATCCTCACGTTTTCTGGGCCGGCGCTCTTCCTCGTCCTCCCCACGCTTTCGGGGCTTGCGCTCTTCCTCGTCCTCCGCCTGACGTCTCGTCTGTCTCTCCTGCGCGTCTTTTTCCCGCTCTCTTCTTGCGCTCCTTCTGTCAGGGACCTCTTCCTCCTCGTCCTCGTCTTCTTCCTCGTCATCGTAATCTTCGTAATACGCATCCCGCAGTTTAAACGCCATGACGATAATCGCAATCACAGTCACAGCCAAAAGCACCGCAAGTACCACGATCACAATCCGCTGTTTGACGATCGCGCCTGTGTCCTCCGTATCGCCGAGCGCCTGTGCATAGGACGCTTCCAAAAGCGGCACAAGCTTTTGTTTCTTTCCTGCCACATTATCGCAAATATACCAGACCTGCTGCCCCTCGGCATCAGTCTCTATCTTTAATTCATAATCATTGCTGGGCATAGGTTCCGGTTCTTCCGGCTCCTCCACAGGCGTCTCCTCTACGGGCGGTTCCTCCACGGGCAGCATGTCACCCAGCTCTAATAGATCGGAGCGGATATAGCCGGTCTTCTCCGAGCCGTTTGCCCCCGTAAAGGTAACGTAATACCATGTCTTCGAATCGGTTCCCTCAGATTTTCCGCTTACCACAACCTGCGTGCCGGAGGGAATGGACTCCACCGGATTATTGGAAGTGGAAGGGTCGGGACGCACCTTCGCCGACGCCACCTTGATGGTCGCATACTGCTTATCCATTTCCTCCTGCGCCTGTACCTGTGCGCCGCCGGATGCAGACGGCTCCGATTCGCCGGCCTGTGCCGTATCCTGCTCTCCCGCTCCCTCGGAAGGGGTCTCCTGTTCTCCTCCTGCCGACGGTGCGGAAACAGTCGGAATCTCCTCGTCCCCTTTCTGTTCCACCATATCGGCCCGCACATAACCCAGAGTATCTCCCTGCACATACACCTGATACCAGGTAACGCCGGAAACATCTACTTTTCCCCGAATCGAAATTTCTTTTCCGCCGGTGGTACTGCCGATCACCTCGCTGTCCTGACTGGGTTCTTTTCTGATATTAACGGAACTGGGCTTCACAGTGCCCGTAGGCTCCGCACGGCTCACCATGGGGTCGCACCATATAAGAACAAACGCCGCGCCCAAAACGGCGGCCATTCTCACCGCATATCTTCCCTTCCCTCTTATCCATTCTCTCTTTTGCATCTTCATCCTTTTCTCCTCTGCCGGGTTTTTACTCTTCTCTTGTAAAACGCTTCGATCCTTCTTCCCCTTGGCGGCGCTCCGTACTGTAGCCGAACATATCGTCGCGATGCCTTGACTTTCTCGCCATTTCTTCCAATTCTCTGTGATGGGCCGTCTCGCATTTGGGACAGAACCGTCCCCAGCGGATCGCCGCTCCGCAGATCTCACAGCGCAGAAAGAAGGTGGAATTGGGCGCGATCTCTAGTCTGGCCTCCTTCAACATGTCCCGAATGGCCTTCTGAGTCACTCCGGTCGCCTTGGACGCCTCCGCCACATTTGCCCCCATATGCTTTTCGATGTAATTGCGCACTTTTCCGTAGTCGTCATAATCCAGATAGCCGCACTTCTCGCACTGGTACTCGCCCACGCCTTTAAAGACCATAACGGCGCCGCACTTTTCACAGTAAGTAGGTCTATTATAAGTATTAACCGCTTTCAATTCCTTCTTGAGCATTTCAATTCGTTCTTCTCTGCTCATAAAACCCTCCCCTTTGTATTCACATGGAAATATACCTCATCAGCCTTATGCCTCATCGATTGCCTTACCGATATCATGCCTCATATACTGATGGTCAAAATGCACCCATTCCGTGGCCGCATAGGCGTTTGCCCGCGCCTCCTGTAGGGTTTCCCCCTTGGCCGTAACGCCCAGCACCCGGCCGCCGTTTGTGACAATCTTGCCGTCTTTCAACGCCGTTCCCGCATGGAAACAGTAGTAACCGTCTTTATCCGCAAAGTTCTCCAAGCCGGTTATCTCAAACCCTTTCTCGTAAGATACCGGATATCCCTCCGAAGCCAGAATCACGCAGACCGCCGCGTTGTCTTCAAAGACAAGCTCCATCTGATCAAGCCGGCCGTCAATGCAGGCCTCCACCACGTCGATCAGATCATTTTTCATGCGGGGCAGCACCACCTGCGCCTCAGGATCTCCGAACCGCGCATTGTACTCTAATACCTTAGGCCCATTCTCCGTCAGCATCAGCCCAAAGAAAATCACTCCCTTAAAGGGTCTTCCCTCCGCCGCCATGGCGTCCACGGTGGCCTGATAGATATTTTTTTGGCAAAAGGCATCCACCTCTTCCGTATAGAAAGGACTGGGCGAAAATGTGCCCATGCCGCCGGTATTCAATCCCTGATCGCCGTCCAAAGCCCGCTTGTGGTCCTGTGCGGAGGACATGATCCTGATCGTCCTGCCGTCCACGAAGGAGAGCACGGAGACCTCCCGTCCCGTCATAAACTCCTCGATCACCATGCGGTTGCCCGCCGCCCCAAATTTTTTATCTTCCATAATGGTGCGCACGCCCTCTTTGGCCTCTTCTAACGTCTTACAAATCAGCACGCCCTTTCCCAGCGCAAGACCGTCCGCCTTTAACACCACAGGCATCTTCGCGGTTTCCAGATAGGCAAGAGCCTTTTTCGGGTCGTCAAAGTTCTCATAGGCCGCCGTAGGGATATGGTACTTCTTCATCAGGTCCTTGGAAAACGCCTTGCTTCCCTCCAGAATTGCCGCGTTCTTCCTCGGCCCGAACACCCGCAGGCCCGCCGCCTCCATCTCGTCCACAAGACCGCCCACCAGCGGATCGTCCATGCCCACGATGGTCAGGTCAACAGCCTTTTCTTTGGCAAAAGCCGTAATCTTGTCAAACTCCATCGCGCCGATGGGCACACACTCCGCAATCTGCCCGATTCCCGCGTTGCCGGGCGCGCAGTATATCTTATCCACCCTTGGGCTCTTTGCCACAGCCGCCGCAATCGCATGCTCCCTGCCGCCGCTTCCCACGATTAAAACCTTCATTGTCCCTGTTCCTTTCCCTGCTTCTTTGTTATTCGGAGACCGTTACCCGCCCGTTTTCCACCTTGATCTGTCCGGCGGCAATCAGGTTGATGCACCATGGCAAAAGCACCCACTCGGCCTCCTCCATCACTCTTTTCTGTAACGTCTCCGGCGTATCGCCGTCATATACCTTCACGGCCTTCTGCATAATAATCGGGCCCTCGTCCATGCCGTCGTTCACAAAATGCACCGTGGCCCCTGTGATCTTCACACCTCTTTTCAGCGCGGCCTCATGTACCTTCAAGCCATAATAGCCCGTGCCGCTAAACGCCGGTATCAACGCCGGATGGATATTGATGATCCGGTTCTCATAGCGTTTCACCATCTTTCCCGGCACCTTTACCATAAACCCGGCCAGCACAATCAGATCTGGCGTCGCCTCCTCCACACAGGCAAACAGCGCTTCCTCAAACAATTCCCTGTCCCTGTAATCCTTCGGCGACACGCATACCGCTTCGATTCCGGCCCGCTTCGCCCTTTCCAGCGCAAAGGCGCCCGGGTTGTTGCTCACCACCCTCACAATCTCCGTGTTACAGACAGCTCCCTGCGCTATGCCGTCAATAATCGCCTGTAAATTCGTGCCTCCCCCGGAGACACATACCACCACTCTAAGCATCTTTTCCTCCGCTCCCCAAGTGTGAGACTTCTCACACAGTTATCCAAACAATACCTCATGGCCTCCGGCAACGACTTCTCCCACTGTCCAAGCCTTTTCTCCGGCCTTTTGCAGCGCTGCCACGGTCTGGTCTGCCTGATCCGCATCCACGGCAAGCACCATGCCAAGCCCCATATTATATGTATTGTACATCATCTTTTCTTCCAAACCGCCCGTCCTCTGCAAAAGCGCAAAGATCGGCGGTATCTCAAAGCTGCCCTTTTTCACCTTAGCCGACACGCCCTCCGGCAGCATTCTCGGGATATTCTCGTAAAAACCGCCGCCCGTGATATGGCTGCATCCTTTGATCGCAATGCCTGCCGCCTTCACCTCCCGCAGCGCCTTCACGTAGATTCTGGTGGGGGTAAGCAGCGTCTCTCCGAGGGTTGCGCCCAGCTCATCATAATAAACGGAAAGGGTCTCCTTTGTCACCCCGAACACCTTGCGTATCAGCGAAAAACCGTTGCTGTGCACACCCGAAGAGGCAATGCCCACAAGCACATCGCCGGGCTTGACATTTGCTCCCGTAATCAGCTCCTTCTCTTCCGCCACACCTACCGCAAATCCGGCGAGATCGTACTCATCCTCCGGCATCAGTCCCGGATGCTCCGCCGTCTCTCCGCCGACCAACGCGGCCCCGGCCTGTTTACAGCCCTCCGCCACGCCTTTTACGATAGTTGCAATCTTTTCCGGATAATTCTTGCCGCAGGCAATATAATCCAGGAAAAACAGCGGTTCCGCACCCGCGCAGACCACATCGTTGACGCACATAGCCACGCAGTCGATTCCCACAGTATCATGCTGATCCATCAGATAAGCCAGCTGGATTTTCGTGCCAACGCCGTCCGTTCCTGAGAGGAGCACCGGTTTCTCCATATTTTTGATTTTCTCCAGAGAAAAAGCCCCGGAGAAACCGCCGATTCCGCCGAGTACCTCCGGCCGCATCGTCCCCTTTACATACTGCTTCATCAATTCTACCGAGCGGTATCCCGCCTCAATGTCAACACCCGCTGTCTTATAATCCATAATTACCTCCATACCGGAATGATTTTTCAATCCTCTCTCCACTCCGCATCTTTTCTCTATCGCTCCGAGCGCAGGCTCACGCTTTCAGGTATGTCTTATATCCGACCTCCTGTAATCTTGCGTCCTTTTCCTGTACGCTCTCCTTCAGGCTCTGCGCATATTTCTTCACCCGCTCCAAGAGCGCCGGATCGGAAACAGCCAGTATCTTTGCCGCGAGGATTCCCGCATTCTGCCCGCCGCCGATAGCCACTGTGGCCACCGGGATGCCCGAGGGCATCTGCACAATGGAATAGAGGGAATCTACCCCGCCAAGATCCGAAGTCTTCATGGGCACGCCGATCACCGGCATGGGAAAGATCGCCGCGCACATTCCCGGCAGATGGGCCGCCTTGCCGGCTCCCGCAATAATTACTTTAAATCCCTTCGCCTCCGCGTTCTTCGCATATTCAAAGAACACATCCGGCTCCCTGTGGGCGGAAATAATCGTCATTTCATAAGAGATTCCCAGTTCCTCTAAAATATCCGCAGCCTTCGCCATGACAGGCATATCCGAATCGCTGCCCATCACAATGCCTACCTGTGCCATTCGCAAAACCCTCCTCAACCACAACATCTTGTGTCAAAACAAAATTTCTTACTATACAGTGTACTAGATTTTCTTTCGTTTTTCAACTATCTTTTACTCCGCCAGCGCCCTGTTTAACTCCTCACAGCCCGGCAAAACAAATTGACCATCTTGGATAATAACCCGCTTTTCACCGGAAGCAGTCAACACAGAAAGCTCCCCCAGTTCGTCATAAGGGATTGTAATGTCCGTGTGGCACTGGAAGTAAGCCTTGCTGACATCCGTGTCACGCAAAGCTGACACCTCGTTCTCCTTGGCCACAATCTCCTTTCCGTCAGGATTAAAGCTTTTCACCTCCTCCTCGTGGGAATAGCAGGTATCTCCCAATGCAAAGTGGGGTCCGGTCTTCTCCGCAATCAAAATCGGCAGCTTATCTTCTATCCCATACTTCCTCGCAATCCGGTATGCCGTCGTATTCGTGCCGATGGCAAACTCTCCGAGCGGCAGGCTCTCATGGTGAAAAAGTACGTTATCCTTAATATATCTGCGGTTTTCCTCCTCGGAGGAGAAATTCCCGCAGCTGTAATCCGTCACAAATCCATCCTGAAAGGTAAGCCGCAGATCCCGATATTCCAGCCCGGACAAAAAGACCCTTGTCACATGCAGGACGCCCTCCGTTCCCGTCAGACGGGGAGAGGTGAACACCTCCCCCACCGGAATATTGACATCCGCCACACAGTTTTCAAAGTTCGTCTGTGTACCATGATCTTCTAATTCGTGGAGCTGCACCTTCATATCTGTGACGTTTTCTCCTTTTCCTTTGACTATTACAGTCGATCCTTTGTCCAGCTCGTCAATGATCGTCTGCTGAATATCCCGATAAAGTACATAATCCAAGGTGTTAATGCGTACCACATCGTCAAAAATCTCTTTGTAACGCGGCCCGATCTGGGGTACGGGAAAGGCGATAATCGTAAAACTGCGCTCCTCTCCCTTAATATACTCGTTCTGCACAGCCGCTATCTGCCCCGCATTCTCCACCAAAAGCTTCTGTTGTTTTTCACTGAGACGGCAGGCCGCGCTCTTCGTTACGGGCACAAAGGGCTCCTCGCCGAAGCTCTCCACCACCGCCGGTCCGCCGTAGAGCGCCGCCAGCTCCTTACGCCTCTCAAAGACGTTTTTCACCGCCTCAAGCCTACGCCCCGCCAGCGCGCCGTCCAGAAACAACGCCCAGTCCTCCTTGTGGTCGTAATCATACTGTTTGTTGGGGTTTGCGCCGCAGTAGCCGTTTTTGTTCACATTCCTTCCCTGAAAGATATTGGCGCCCGCCCGGCAAAAGGCTGATTGTAGACCCATTTGGTCAAAGTTCTGCACCGCCTGACGGATTACCCTTTCAAACCCCAGGAAATAGCGGATTGCCACGGTCTCTTTGATAGAGATATCCTTGCCTGTCACCTCAAAACCGATGCGGTATCCCTCTGTATAGGTATCCGCTATTTTTTTGATTTTTTCATCGGACAGGCTGTTTAAGTGGGCTGCCGTTTCCAGTTCATTCTCCGTGATATATTCCCCGAAATAATACAGATAACGCAGATCGGACAAATCGCTCTCCATGATGAGCCGTCTTGCAAAATCCCTGTCCGTATTCAAAAGCGTCTCCGTTTTTTCTTCAAATTCCGCCTCGTAATAATCGCTCACATACCAGTAGAGAATCTGCCTCAGATCCTCCGCGTCAGGCTTTCGTTCCTCCTGGGCCGCACAGACAAAGGACTGGTACACCTCCAACAGCAGTTCCATGCGTATCGTCATGGCAGTGCTGTTTTTCTCATAGGCCGAAGGAATCATACTGCGAAGTTCCCCGTAAAGAAAGGACAGCATCTGTCCAATTGACTCTCCGAGTCGATCAACTGCATATGCCGGGTTGGCGTAACTTTCTTCATAATGCTCCGGCAAAATATCTGCATAGAGCAGGCGGTTATGCTCCCTTAGCTCTTCCATTGTCATTCGGAAAAGCTTTCCGCTCTCCACCAGAGACAATGTCTGATCCATCAGGATCACAAACTCCGCCATCCGTCTGAAATATTCCTGATAGCCCCCGTCACAAATTGACTCATCCGGTATTTCCCTGATTCGGGTAAATGCCAACTCATAACGCTCCGCAATCAACGTTTCCTGTTTCATCTGAAATGCTTCCTCCCCTGCCGTTCATTTACGCATATGCACCCGCATACAAAATCACACTGAGCACTGCCAGAACCAGCACATTTAATACGATACCCAAATAACTGAAAAAATAAAACTTATCCCGCTCCGATTTTGAGAGTACACCAAGCACAATCCCTGCAAAAGCGAAAATCATGGTGAGAAAGGCCACCGCCCCATACTGAAGCGGAACCTCTCCTGCCCTTCTGTAGCTGTCTATGGTAATGTAAACCAATGCCGTCAGAGAAATCACACCCAAAATCGTTGCCATAATTCCTTTCAGGGTGTGTTCCTTATTGGTAAACATGAAATTGTTCTTCATTTCTGCTCTCCTTAACCTGCGCGTATAAAATAATAAGGTATTCTCGTTTGAACCGAAAATACCTTTTTGCTTTAGAATAAGATTTTATTTCTTCCCGACAAAAGTTTCGCACCGCTGATAATCAGAAGCACGCCAGCGGCTACGCCTCCCACCAAAGCAACCACGCCGATCGTAATGTTCAGCGCACCCGAACCGCTCATTGTCTTGTAGGTTTTCTCTTCCATATTTCCTGTCCGCTCCTTCCTGCTCCTATTTCGCCCCGTAGGTCTCATAGTAAGCGTCTATCCTACTTTTTAACTCATCGTCAATATATACGATACCATCAAAGGGTTTATTGTAAAGACACTCCACCACTTCATCCATCGTCACAATGGCGCCTGTCTCAAAGCCGTACTTTTCTTTGATTTCCTCCAGCGCGCTCTTGTCACTCTCAAGTCCTTTCTCCATGCGGTTTAAAGAAACCATAAGCCCGCAAACCGTGACGTCCGCCTGCGCCTTGATGATGGGGAAAGTCTCCTCTATGGACTTTCCGGATGTAGTGACATCCTCGATAATCACCACCCTGTCGCCGTCTTTCAATTGACTGCCAAGCAGAATCCCCTTGTCGCCGTGGTCCTTCACTTCTTTTCTGTTTGAACAGTAGCGGATCTCTTTCCCATAAAGTTCACTGATCGCCATGGTCGTCGCCACCGTAAGGGGAATCCCCTTGTAAGCGGGTCCGAACAGGACGTCAAAATCCAGTCCGTAACAGTCATGAATCGCCTTCGCATAATATTCTCCGAGCCTTCTTAACTGTGTGCCTGTCACATAAGCCCCCGCATTCATGAAAAACGGGGATTTTCTGCCGCTCTTAAGCGTAAAATCTCCAAACTTTAATACCTGGCTCTCCACCATGAATCCGATAAATTCCTGTTTGTACTGTTCCATCGCCGTAACACCCTCCACATGCGCTGCCACAAGTTCTTTCCACACCATTCACTGTACCACATCCACGCGCTCTTTTCAATGTACAATTCCCGCGCATGACTGCGGCGTACATCCCGATTCTTACCCCATCGCTTTGCAAATCTGCACAATATCGTAGCTGCTTACTTTCCTCTGTGCCTCCAACACCTTCTCCACCTCGGACAAATCTTCTTCCAATTCCTCAGCTATGACAACTGCCGATTTATTTTTTTGGAGCTTCTTACAGACCAGCTTTACCAGATACTGGCGCATTCCTTCTTCTCTACCTTCTTTTCGGCCCTCCTTGCGCCCCTCTTCAATTCCATCCAGCCTCTGATCTTCCCATGCCTTGCAAACATTATATCTCTTTACACCATTTTCCATAGCCCCTGCCCCTTTCTCCTCAATTACCCTTCCAAGCTGCTCCTTATCCTTTGCATAGCGCACCATTTCAAACAGTTGTCTCAATCCGGTATGATACTCATCAAAAGTATCATGTTCATGGCAATCATATAGATTAATCTTGTAGTTTGTCACATACTCTTTCGTTTCATCGTCAATATCAAGCAAATCATGCAGACACCTGGCTCCATCCCACGGATGCTCTGTCCCGCAGTATACCACTAACGTGATAACCGGGATAAACCGTTCATCCCTGCCTATTCCCGACAAAAAAGCATCCTGATTTGAGCCAAGATCTCCCTCCCTTTCATGCATCCTCTTTTTCTGCTTCCACTGCTTATAATAACTCAGGCTCTCTGTCAACATATTTCGCAGAACCATGCGGTAGTCCACATAGGTCTGGTTCTCTACCGCCAGAATATGAAAAAGCCTTCCCTTCCACATGCGTGCCTTGTCCGCGACCGCCTGTACCTCTCTACGCGCCGCAGACTCCTTTCCCAGATAGAACATCTGTGTCTCCACCGGCTCCAATTCCTCCGGTTTCACCACCTGTCTTCCCTGAAACAGCGCCCCGTTAATCTGATCCGCAAACCTGAAATTGTCATCCAGATAGTCCGACTGATATGCATCCGCCTTACCCATTTCCCGCTTCCTCCCTTATATTTAGTTCATCCAAGGGACTCGTTAGGAATAAATGATGTGTCACAGATGTGATATCAGAATTTCAGACTCCCCAGATATGTTTGAAATGATTATAACACATTCATTTATACTTTGTAAATCGTATTTTTCAATCTTCCTCCCACTCTTCCGGCATCATCTGCTCGATGTACATGATCGTATTTCCCAGTAAATTAGAAACATACCTGATCCTTAAATGCTGTCCGTTTCCGGCTATAACACCGCCGTTTTTCCGATCCGGGCAATATCCCCATATATTTCCATCGGAGCATTTAAATTTCACCCCATCCAATGTAAAGGATTCTATCGTCCCTCTGGTATTTCCAAAATTAGGGGAATAATCCTGTACAACTCCCTCTATTTCAATATAGTGGCCATTCTTATATGGAATCAGCGTTCCAGCACAGCTAATCAGTACAACTCTCGCATATATTGCGATAAATGCTATCATTATCGTTGTAATTGCTATCCGCATACTTCTGTCCATTTTGCTGTTCTTTCTTTGCGTTGCCACCCCAACAATTAATATACCGATACTAAAAATTATACCAAACCAGTTCTGTATGTTCCCTATGAAACTCACTTCATATAAAACCCTGCCCATATGTACCCCCATATAAAATCTGTTATAAAAATCCTAGCACAAAACAAAACAGGCGGCAATCATCTTTGACTGCCGCCTAAAACAATTCCCTCGTTATAAGAAACTGCTAAATTATTTGTCTCTATAATGCGAACCGCACTGCAATATTTCCATCTGCTCTCCCGTAATCCGAAATACGATTCGGTTCTTTTCATCAATTCTAACACTCCACCAACCCGCAAGATTGCCTGACAAGGCTTCCGGTTTTCCCGTACTCTGATACCCATTTCTATCAATATCTGTCAATAATCTGTTTATCTTCTTCAATGTCTTCTTATCCTGTATCTGCCAATATAGGTAGTCTTCCCATGCTTCATCATGCCATATTTTTTTCATTGTCACTCCTCTATCAGCTCATGCTCCGACATATTTCTTCCCGCATCCGCATCTGCCGCCGCACGTTCCAGGCGCTCTATATTTGCTCTGCTATAGAACGGGTCCGCCACAATCTCAAACGGTATTCGCTGTTCTCTTGTAACCTTTGTTGCAAACATTGTGAAAGCTGCCGTCAAGGTAAGTCCCATATCTTTACAAGTCTGCTCCATGCTTTTTTTTAAATCCTCGTCCATTCTAAAATTAACCATTACCTGTGCCATTTTATCACCCCTTTCATCCCTATTATATGCGATGCATAGCAAATTATCAATCATTTTTCATCATTTGCTTTACAAGTTTTTAAGAGAATTAGCTCCCATTTGCAAAAAACAGGACGGAAAATCCCGTCCCGTTATCGCTATCTTACCTCCCTCCTCAGCCGCAGCAAAATCCGTTTTTCCATCCGGCTGACCTGCACCTGGCTGATGCCGAGGCTTTTTGCCACCTCCACCTGGGTCTTGTCCTGAAAATACCGCATACGGATCAGCTGTCTCTCGTTCTCCGTGAGCGTCCCCAAAAGCTGTTCCAGAAGCATATGGTTTAAAATTTTTTCCTTCTCTGCGTCCTCACCGGCATGGTTGACCCCCGCGGTACATCCCGCGCCGTCCCCCACAATCTGATCTACCAGATAAATCTCGTTGCCGTCGGACTGGTAAACCGACTTGTATATGGACTCCACTTCCACATTGGCGTCCAGCGCCATCACAATATCTTCTATGGAAAGCTCCGTCTCTGCGGACAGTTCCTGTAACGTGGCCTCCCTGCCATAAATCTGGGAAAGCCGCTCCGCGGCCTGCTTGATCTTCCATCCGTTCTCCTTTAACGTCCGGCTCACCTTCACCATGCCGTCGTCCCGCAAAAACCGCTTGATCTCCCCTTGAATCATGGGCACCGCATAGGTGGAAAAGCGCACGCCGAACTGTAGATCGAACTTGTCGATGGCCTTGATAAGCCCTATACAGCCGATCTGAAACAGATCTTCCGCATCATATCCCCTCCCGATAAACCGCTTGACAATATGCCGCACCAGCCCCAGATTTTCCTCTATCAGTACCTCTCTCGCCTCTTTATCTCCCGCCTGTGATCGTTCGATTAATACGGCAGTCTCCTCCATGGGCTATTCCTCGCTGACGATCCAGCCGCCCAGACCAATCTTCTTATACATGCGCACGAGAGTCCCCTGCTCCGGCGAAGAGACCACCTCCAAATCATCCATAAACGCCTCCATGAAAGCAAACCCCATCCCGGAGCGCTCCCACTCAGGTCTGGTCGTAAAGAGCGGCTGCATGGCGCGGTCCACATCCTCTATTCCCACACCCCTGTCTATGATCTCCACCTGCAAAATATCCCCTTTTAGCTCACAGTTCATCTGCACCCGGTCCGTAATGCATCCCCTGTTTCCATATCCGTGAATGATCGCATTGGTCACCGCCTCAGACACCGCGGTCTTCACATCGGAAAGCTCCTCCAACGTGGGATTGAGGGGCGCAATAAAAGCCGACACCGCCATCCTTGCAAACGATTCGTTGTCCGACACTGCGGCAAATTCCAGCCGCATCTCATTCGTAACCAGCCTGTAATCCTTTTTTTCCCTAACCTCTATCATAATTACCTCCTTTTACTTTTCCCCGCATTTCGAGTTTGTGACAAGCAGCGCGCAGGCACAAATCTCGCGATTGAAAAATTTATTTTTCAATCAATTCCACAATATTCTCAAGCCCCGACAGCAAAAGCAGACGCCGTATCCTGTTGCCTGCGTTGACCGCATAAACCTTCCCGCCAAAGCAGGAAATTTTTCGGTATCGTCCCAGAATAATGCCCACACCCGAGCTGTCCATAAAGGTTGTCCGCTCAAAATCAAACACCACATTTCCCACCTTTTTTGATACAATATAGCGGTCTGCTCTTTGACTTATGTCAACCGAATTGTGGTGGTCTATCTCTTCCGGCATCCTTATCATCAGGTAATTGTCAATCACTTTGAAGTCCTCTTCCATATTATGTAAACCCTCCTTTCAATAGAAAAGGACATGACCCTTCTGAGTCATGTCCTCTTTGGTGTTTTATTCTTTTTTCTTATGTGTACGGCGGCTTCCTAATCCTGCGTTTCTCCGATCTGTTCCAGGGTAGCCGCAGACTTATCAGCCTTTTCCGTATTGGGGAACAGCTCTACCACCTGCTGATAAAGCTCCTTTGCTCTCACCTCATCACCCAGACGGTAATAGGAATTCGCCAGATCAAAGAGCGCCTGTCCGTTCGTGGCATCGTACTGATACGCCTTTGCCAGATTCGGAATCGCCTCCTCATAATTCGCCGCCCAGAATGCCGCATGGCCGGCCTCGTCGTAGGACTCCGCAAGCTGAGGCCCCACAAGGGCCAAAAGTGTATTGTAAAGACTGTCAAAGGCTTCCGAGGTTTCCTGTTCTCCCTCTTCTGCCCTATCCTCCTCAATCTGATCCAGATAATCCGCCACCGTGGTGACATCCTCCGGATCTGTCAGGTACGCACCGGCCGCCCGCATCAGGCTCTCCACCGACTGTACCGTACCGTCATCCGTCCCCATATATGCCGTCATGTCCTGCTGCAGCGTCTCGTTTTGTGCCTGTAATTCTCCCAGCTGTTGCTGCAACTCATCAATGGTGGCAGTCTTTGCATCGGACTGCTCGCTGACTTTGCGAAGCTCCTCGTCAATATTTGCCCTCGCCGACTGTATCCTGGCAGGCAAAATCAAGAAAAAGGCAATGGCAATACCGATCGCCAGACCGACTCCCAAATTCAGCAGCGAGGTAACGCCCCTGCTCTCCTTCATATTGGCCGGCTGAATGATCGTCTCGTTGCCGCTCTGGTATTTGATCACCTCATCCGACTTCTTCTGCTTCTTCGTGGAGCTCTTGACATTCTCCTCTGGAAGAAGCATTTCATCCACTTCCTTCAGATACCGGAGCGTCGCCGTATTGTTCGTGTCAATCTCCAGACACTTGGTAAGCTCCCGCTTCGCGCGCTCCCACTCCTCGCTGTTGATATACAAAAGCGCCAGAAGCTGGTGCGCCCTGATAAATTTCGGATTCAGGGAAAGCACCTTTTTCAGCTGAATCACCGCCAAGTCAAGGCTGTCCTGATTGCAGTAAGTCAGTGCCTGATTATATTTTTTGATGGTCTGATTAATGGTATCCAGACGGTTCTGGTTCGTCTGGATCATATTGATATAATCGTCCGCAATGTTCTTTTTCGGACGCAGGTTTTTACTGATTACCCACTCGCTTAAGGCCGCCACCACCTCGCCTGTCTCAAAATAGACCAAGCCCAAAAGATTTCTGGCTTCCACATTATTCTTATCGAATTTCAAGCTCTGCCGTAAACTTGTGATTGCACCCGTCAGGTCTCTGACGCCGGCCCGCTCCAATCCATCATTATAAAAACGGTTAGAGATATATATGATCCTCTTATAAAGGGCTACATCGGCACCGCAGTTCGTGCAAAAATCATGTTCAGACAGTGTACAGCCACACTGATAACAATTCATCTATGCCAATCCCCTATTCTCCTGCTTTCTTTGATTCCTTGACAATCTTCACCATCAGATCAGCCATATCCGTCAGATCCTGATTGTAGATCGCCTCCTCCGCGTCCTCCACTTCCAGACTGGGATGGAATTTTTTTAATTCCTCTTCAAAATTAATCATGCTCAAGGCTCCTCAAAAGGGCTTTTACTTCACCCACCAAATATAGTGAACCGACAATATACACTACATCCCCGTCATTCTTATGAGAAAGTAACTCTCTAAGCGCCTCTTTCGGCGTAGCATACGCCTTTTTGTCAAACCCGGTATATTGTCCGAAAGAATCCATCAACTGCGGCAGCGGCAGCGCCCGTTCCCCCTGTAGGGGCACCAGACAAATCTCATCAAACAACGCCGCCTTTGAAAGCAGCGCCGCCGCTTCCCTGTACTGCTTATCCCGCACCGACGAGTAAAGGAGAATCCTCCTGCCCGCACAGGAATGCCGTCTCACTGTCTCCAAAAAGGCGCGGATCCCATCCGCATTGTGCGCGCCATCCACATACACCGACGGCAGCACCTCTTCCATTCTACCCTCCCAGAACGCTTCCCGAATTCCTTCCTGCATGATGGGAACCGTGATGCGCGCATCCCGCAAAAGCTCCAGCGCCCTCACCGCAAGCGACGCGTTCTCTACCTGATAAAGTGCAGAAGTGGACACAGTAAAACCAATATAATCATAATAGAGTAAATGGAGAGAAAAATCAATCGTTTTATTTTTAATCTTTATTTCTTTTATCGCTGTTTTCTCTAAAGGAACGGTCCCGGCTCCTATTATTCCGGCATATTCTTCAATGACACGGGTCACCTCATCCTGTTTATCGGGATAAACCACAGGAACGCCGCCCCGCATAATTCCCGCCTTCTCTTTCGCAATCAGGGGAAGCGTCTCTCCCAGGTACTCCATATGATCATACCCGATTGAGGTCAAAATACACACCTTTTTTTCATCCACCACATTGGTGGCGTCCAGCCGTCCGCCGAGCCCCGTCTCCAAAACCGCATACTCCACACGGCTTTTTTCAAATATAATCATGGCCATGAAAAACAGAAATTCAAAAAAAGTCGGATGATAGGTCCCGGGCGAAAAGCTTTTTATCCCCTCCATCACCACGCGAAACGCCTCCAAAAATACCTCCTCAGAAATCATTTCCCCGCCAACAACAAACCGCTCCCGCATCGTGACAAGATGGGGAGAGGTAAACATGCCGCAGGAAATCCCAGCCTTTTGCAGAACCGAACACAAATAAGCACAAACGGAGCCTTTCCCGTTTGTGCCTGCTATGTGTAAAATCTTACACTCACGCGCCGGATAACCCAAATATTTCCAGAACTGCGCGGTGTCCTCTCTGCTGTTTTTTTTCGTAAATTTCGGGGTGGCGTTGATATAATCTTCCGCCGCCCCGTATGTGTCAAACGCCTCTTCCATCTTTTTGTCCATATCCGTCAGCCGTGTACAATCACGGTGCCTTCAATCACGCCCTTATCTGCTGAATACCTCATAAAACAGGTATTGCGGTCAAGCGTCATCTGTTCGGCATTGATGCTGATCACTACATTCCGGTAGATATTACCATCTACCTTAATATAAGAATCCTTGCCCTCTTCCATAGTGGTTTCCAGCTCCTCGCGCTCTTTTCCCACCTTATCGAGCTCGGCAAAATATTCATCCTTCAACCGGTTCCACTCCAAAAGGCTGGCCTCCGTGTTTCTGGACGTACTCGCGCCCCGCATTCGCTTTTCACGCAGCGCCTCCGTCATGGTGTCCACCAGTTTGGAAAGGCGCTCCTTGATTTCCGTCTCTTTGCGCCTCGCCTCCAAAAGTTTGTCAAAAGCCTCCGGCTCATAACCGCAGTGCAGAATCGTTTTCAATTCCACATCATTGCCCGCCGTCATCACTTCGATACTCTTAAGGGCATGGGTGTAACCGCCGATAATCGCTCCCCTCTTGCCTGTGGTAATCACCTTATCCTTCGCGGTCACCTTCGCATTCAGAATGACATTGGACTGCACCAGGCCGCCTGCATCTACCGTGGTATTCTCTATAAATTCCGCATAGACATTCCCTCTTGCGGAAATCTTTCCGCCGCCCTGAATGCCGCGAGACAGCATCACATCGCCGCCTGCAAACAGGGTCGCCGCTCCCGTAGTCCCGTGAATCTCTATATTACGTCCGGCGCGGATCACAATGCCGCCCTCCACATTGCCGTTGATAATCACATCGCCGAAAAACTCGATTTTACCGATGATCGCATCCACATCCCCCATGATCTCATGGACATTCTGAATATCGATCTTTCCGTCCTTGACCTCAATCTTTCCGTCGCTCTGTGCATAATAAATGCCGTTCTCCCTGGTGATGCCCTTCCCTCTCATGGGAGGCAGATCTCTGACAGGAGACGCCTTCATCTCACCGCCCAGAACCGTATAACCGTTCTCACCCTGCACCGCATAGTGATAGATGGCAACCTTGTCGCCCTTGTGCACATTCTGTAGCGCGCTCATACTGGAATAATCCACCGAACCGTCGTCATTTACCTTAGGCCCGCAATGCTCCTCGGGAGAGAACAGATACTCAAACCAGCCGTCCGTACCGGGCTTGATCTCGGCCCCTTTGGCCACCAGAATCTCTCTGTCGTAAACCTTTTTCTTAATCATAGCGGACAGATTGGAGCTGTGATGGCCTCTGATCACGCCATTCTGTTCCAGATAACTTTCCAGCTCTCTTTTTGTGTAAGTCTGCCCCTCTTTGGGCGGTGCGAGGTAGAGCCACGCCGCCATCTCGTCCTCGTCCACCCGCAGATAGGTGCCTTCCGCCAGATTCGTCTCAACGGGAAGCGTCTGCGTCTCTACCGCAACAGATACATCCGCCGCTGCCGCTTCCTTAGCGGGCGCTGCCGCCTGCTGTACCGGCTTCTGCTGTGGTGCTGCTGGCTGCGCAGTCTGCATACTCTGACCCTTCACTTTAGCCATCGCCGCTTTCAGTTTATCCAGCTGTTCCGACGATAAA
This sequence comes from Lachnospiraceae bacterium UBA7202, assembly GCA_002490705.1. Lineage (GTDB taxonomy): Bacteria > Bacillota > Clostridia > Lachnospirales > Lachnospiraceae > UBA3282. Next base: position 68,767 of record DKUO01000055.1, on the reverse strand, counting down.
TTGACTTCCGCCACGTGACTCACCTCCCTCCTTTTATCTTATGATACTCACATCCTATAAGTCCATGGTACTATTCTTATTTATAACTTTACACCATATTGACTTACTTTTCCAGTGGTAATACAGATTTTTTTTAAACTGTTCAACCGCCGAGCTGCGCAAGCCGTTCTTCCACCTGCGCCTTCATCTGCGAATATTTCTCAAGCTTCGCACGTTCCTCCGCCACTTTCTGCTCCGGCGCCTTTGCCATGAACCGCTCGTTGCCGAGCATTCCCTGTACTCTGGCAAGCTCTCCCTCCAGACGCTTCTGCTCCTTTTTGAGACGTTCAATCTCCTGGGCAATATCCACCAGCTCCTCAAAAGGAATATAAACGGTAGCGCCCTGAATCACCACGGAAACGGCGCTGTCGTCGATTCCCGCCTTGTCCGCCTGAACCGTAAGCTCGGAGGCTGCCGCAAGAGCCGTAAAAAATTGCCTGCCCTCCTCAAAGATCCGGCGTACCTGCTCCTTGTCGCTGACCACATATACGGCCGCCTTTTTGCCGGGCGCCACATTCATCTGCGTTCTCACATTGCGGATACCGCGCACCGCTTCCTTCATCAGTTCTATAGCCGTCTCCTCTTTCTCGAAAGCTCTCTCTTCCGAAGTTTTCGGCCATGGGGAAATCATGATCGACTCCTCTTTTGTCTGTAGGGTACAGAAAATTTCTTCCGTAATGAAGGGCATATAGGGGTGCAGCAGCTTCAACGCGTCAATCAATACATTCTGTAACGTCCAGAGCGCAGCCCTCTTGCCGCTCTCCCCGCCTGCCTCCGTGCTGTAGAGTCTGGGCTTTACCATCTCGATATACCAGTCGCAGAACTCATCCCAGATAAAATCATAAACCTTCTGCACCGCAATACCAAGCTCAAAGCTGTCCATATTGTCCGTCACTTCGCTCACAAGCGTATTTAACTTGGAAAGAATCCACTTGTCCACCGGATAGAGGCTGTCCTTCACCTCATCGTAAGACACCTCCCAGCTCCGCTTTCCGGTTTTTTCCTCCTCCTGATCCATATTCATCATGATGAAACGGGAGGCATTCCAGACCTTATTTGCAAAGTTACGGTTGGCTTCCACTCTTTCATAGTAGAAACGCATATCGTTGCCGGGCGCATTTCCCGTAATCAATGTCAATCTGAGCGCATCCGCGCCGTACTTGTCGATCAGCTCCAAAGGATCGATGCCGTTGCCCAGAGACTTACTCATCTTACGTCCCTGTGAATCCCGCACAAGGCCGTGGAAAAGCACCGTCTTAAAAGGCTTCTCCCCCATCTGCTCATAACCGGAAAATACCATGCGGATGACCCAGAAGAAAATGATATCGTACCCCGTCACCAGCACATCCGTGGGATAAAAGTAATCCAGATCCTCTGTTTTTTCCGGCCACCCCAGCGTGGAAAAAGGCCATAATGCCGAAGAGAACCAGGTATCCAGCGTATCGGGGTCCTGAGTGAAGTGCGTCTCCCCGCATTTCGGGCAGACATGGGGCGCCTCCTTTGCCACCACGACCTCCCCGCAATGATCGCAATAGTAGGCCGGAATCCGGTGTCCCCACCAAAGCTGGCGGCTGATGCACCAGTCGCGGATATTGTCCGTCCAGTTAAAGTAAATCTTTTCCATACGCTCCGGGATCAGCTTGATTTCGCCCTTCTTTACCGCCTCCACAGCCGGTTTAATCAGCTCGTCCATCTTGACAAACCACTGCTGCTTGATCATCGGCTCGATGGTTGTCCCGCAGCGGTCATGGGTGCCTACATTGTGAGAGTAGTCCTCAATTCGCACAAGCAGTCCCTCTTTGTCCAATTCCTCCACAATCCGCTTTCTCGCCTCGTACCGGTCAAGTCCCGCGTACTTGCCGCCGTTCTCATTGATGGTGGCGTCGTCGTTCATAATATTGACTTCCGGCAGATTATGGCGTTTCCCCACCTCAAAGTCGTTGGGGTCGTGGGCCGGCGTAATCTTCACAACGCCTGTCCCGAACTCCATATCCACATAATCGTCCTCCACCACGGGAATTGCCTTATTCACAATGGGAAGCCACACCTTTCTCCCCTTCAAATACGTGTATCTCTCATCGTTGGGGTTCACCGCCACCGCGGTATCACCAAGCATGGTTTCGGGACGGGTGGTTGCAAACTCCAGAAATTCCGTCTTGCTCGGCTGTCCGTTTTCATCCACCAGCGGGTACTTGATATGCCAGAAATGGCCTGCCTGCTCCTCATACTCCACCTCCGCGTCGGAAATGGAGGTATTGCAAACCGGACACCAGTTGATGATGCGGCTGCCCTTATAGATCCATCCTTTCTCGTGCATCTTGCAGAACACTTCCGTGACCGCCCTGTTGCAGCCCTCGTCCATGGTGAAACGCTCTCTGTCCCAATCACAGGAAGAGCCGAGCTTTTTAAGCTGTGACACAATTCTGCCACCGTACTCTTTCTTCCAGTCCCAGGCGCGTTTCAGAAAGCCCTCTCTGCCGAGATCGTTTTTGTCGATCCCCTCCTCTTTGAGCTTCTCGATGATCTTCACTTCGGTGGCGATGGAAGCGTGATCCGTTCCCGGCTGCCAAAGCGCATTATACCCCTGCATTCTCTTGTACCGGATCAGGATATCCTGCATCGTCTCGTCGAGGGCATGTCCCATGTGCAGCTGTCCCGTAATGTTCGGCGGCGGAATCACGATGGTGAAGGGCGTCTTCGTTCGATCCACCTCGGCGTGGAAATATTTTTTGTCCAGCCATTTCTGGTACAGCCTGTCTTCTATTCCTTTCGGATCATACGTTTTTGCAAGTTCTCTGCTCATATTTTCCTCCTTTATCGTTTTTTCAAACTAAAAACACCCTCTGCCAGTTTCCTGACAAAGGGCGCAATACGCGCGGTACCACCTTCATTTATCACTCTGTGAAGCCGACATCCCTTCGGCCTCCGATCCGTTATCGGGGATCAACCGGGAACACTTACTGCCTTTCCTGCTAAACTACCGCGGAAAACTTTCTGCGTTCCGGCTCCAGAGCCACGTTCCACAATCCCTCTCCGAGGAAATCTCCCAGCTTCCGATTTCCCTCTCTGGCGGCGGTTTCTGTGTACTCCTCTCTGTCACGGCCATTTACAATTATTTATTACTATAGTCAATTTCCTATGATTTGTCAAATCATTTCCCGTGCAGGATAAAAGGATTGCATATCCTGTCTTTCAACCGGCCCTCATCTGGCATGGCTTATTTTTCTTAAATTGGCACTTTCAAAAGAGCCATTTTGCTATATGATGGGAATAACGCAAAGAAAGGCGGAAATGAAAAATGAAAAACGAGAAATTACTAAAGATTGTATTTACCGGCATCTTCGCCGCATTGTCCTATGTGGTGTTTACTTTTTTACAGATTAAAATTCCCCTGCCGGGCGGCGACGCCACCTCGATTCACCTGGGAAACGCGGTCTGCGTTCTGGGCGCGCTGCTCCTCGGCGGCGTGTACGGCGGTCTTGGCGGCGCCATCGGCATGACCATCGGCGACCTCTTCGATCCGGTCTATGTGGTCTACGCTCCTAAAACCTTTCTATTAAAATTCTGCATCGGGCTGATCACGGGGCTGATCGCACACAAAATCGCCCACATCAGCACGGAGACCGACAACAAAAAAATCTATAAATGGTCTCTCATTGCCGCCGTGGGCGGTCTGTTATTCAACGTCATTTTTGACCCGCTGTTCGGTTATTTCTATAAGCTGGCGATTCTGGGCAAGCCTGCCGCGGAAGTGACCCTCGCATGGAATGTGGCTTCCACCTCCATCAATGCGGTGACCTCCACGGTTGTGGCTGTTCTGGTATACAACGCGGTGCGTCCGGCGCTGAAAAAATCAGGATTGTTTTTTACCATCCAATAGCACCGAACAGCCCCGACGGACTGCGTCCTTATCCTACAATATTATTGTCCTCCGGCATCACCACCGCCGCGACAAAATAGACGATCAGTCCCATGCCGACGCTCGCCACGGAACACAGCGCCCAGATCAGCCGCACCAGCGTGGGGTCTATGTTCAGATATTCCCCGATACCGCCGCAGACGCCGCATATCATCCTGTTGCTTCTTGACCTCATCAGTTTTCTTACATCGTTATTCATTCTTTTTCCTCCTTTTTCACTCTTCAAAAGTAATGGTTACCGTTCCCATATTGCAGTCTACAACAAATTCGCTGTCTTTTCCACTGTTCCACGATCTTTCCGACGCAACCCCGCCGTGGCTGTGGCTTCCCACATTGACCTCACCCATGCCGCACTCCACGTCATAGCTGTGGTCGTCCTCCGAACCGGTAAGGCGCATCACCGCCTCTCCCATGTCGCATTCCAGATCCAGATCCCCTGTTATGGTTCCCGCAATCTCGCACTGTCCCACACTGACATCGATATCTGCCTCACGGCTCACCGCAAGCTCCTCCGCGCGCAAATGTCCTGCGCCGATCTGCAAAACCGCCCTCTCGGCTGTGACATGCCCGGCGAGGAGTTCGCCCGCGTCTGCGCAGAGAAGGATTTCCTTTCCCGCAAAGCCTTCCATCTCTATAAGACCCGCGCCCACGGTGATGTTTGCCTCCTCCGCTTGCAGGGAAATACTCTTCATATAGCCTGCACCGATAGCAATCTCGCACTCCTTAAGCGTACAGCCCTTCGGCAGCCAAAGGTAAACGCTGTCTTTGGGCTTGCTTCTCCAATAGTAATGATAATTTTCATCGTTTTCAATACACAGCCTGCTCCTATTCCCGTCATTCTCTATGGTGTATCTGGGCCTGTTGGTATCGCTTTCCACCAAAAGCCACACATGCTCGTCTGCGGATTCCTGAATGAGCAGATTGCACATTTCCAAATCAATTTCCAGACTGCCGAGGGTTTCGGCTGTCAGCGGAAGTTCCTCCTGCTTTCCGTCCAGCTCCTTCAGCTTCCGCTCCAGATCTCCAATATCTCCTACATCGATGTCTCCTACATCAATAATTCCATCCATCCGCGAAAGCTGCCGGAAGCCTCCCAAAACACCACATACGACGCAGAGCATAAGCCCTACCAAAAACAAAACCAATGCCGTCGTAAGACATCCCTTCGTAAATTTTTTCATGCCCGCTCACCTCCTCTGTGCAATAATCTGCTGCAAAGATTGACCAGACCCCGTATGAGAGCGGGGATCGCCGTGCCAACCACCAGCACCATCAGCCAGACGAACACCAGCCCTACCGCCGTCATAATCAGCCCGCCGCCGACCAGCGTCAATCCGCCAAGCGGCGCCGCAAATACTGCCGCAATCCCTGCAATGACAAGCGCAACGCCCACCACCGTCAGCACCACGCCCACTGCCAGAAAGGCGACGAAAATGCCAAGCAGGCCGCCGAGTATACCGACTGCTCCGCCGAAAACGCCTGCCAAAACGCCGATCCAGATGGGAGAAGTCAGGACTGCCAGCACGATAATCAAGGCGATCTGCCCGCCCGACATCTGTTTGCGTGACTGTTTTCCATTCATGCCTTCCTGTTGTCCGTAAGCGTTCCCTGCCTTTGCCTGCTGTCCGTATGCGCCGTAAGCCTCTCCCTGAAACCCGCCTGTCTGCGCACCGTTTGACGGCTGATCGGTTGACATAATCTGATTTTTGTTTCCCTGACTATAGTTTTGGAACCCGGACTCCGTAAACTCGCCGCCGTTTCCGCCGTCCGCAAGCCCTGCCTTAATGGACTTGGCAAGCTCTTCCGGAGAACCCAGAGATGCGATCACGCCCTGCTCATTCCCTTCGCCCGCGTCGTCAAAATAATCATTGTAATACTGTAGCGCTTCCTCCCGTTCCGCAGACGGCACATCCTGTAACAGTGCGGCCAGCCTGCTCATAAATTCCGCTCTATTCATTCTTAAGTCCTCCCTCAAAGATACTGTTCAATTTGGCTGAATACCGATACCATTCACTGATGTAGAGATTTAACTGCGCTCTCCCCTTCTCCGTGATCCGGTAGTAGCGCCTGTTTCGCCCGGCGCATTCCATATCGTAGATCTCCAGACATTCATCCTTCTGGAGTCTGCGCAGAACCGGGTACAGTGTGGATTCGGATATCTCTATGACCTGCCGCACTTCCTGCGTGATCTTATAGCCATAGGTTCCGTCCGTTTCATGCGACACCACAGCCAGCACAATCGCATCCAGCAATGCCGCGCCTGTGTTAAATACCATGCAATATACTCCTTTCCTTCTTCTCACATATTTCATACAGTTTCCTTTAGATTTCCTTTTCTTTTTTATAATAGGAAATTTCCTGCGCCATATTATTTGGATTTATAATATTGTTTGTTTGTGCAATATTATATTCCGTATAATATTGTTTCTACGCATACTATATGACATATAATATTATTTGTCAACACTTATTTTTTTCTTTTTTTTATTCCCCTGCAATGTCTACTGTACAGCCAGGTCATTCGGTGTTAAAATTTACATCATGTAACCAAAGGAGTTTTTACCTATGAAAACAGAAAATAAAACTTACTTTCAGCACGGTATGCGGGACGGTTGCCCGATTGCGCTCGGCTATTTCGCCGTTGCCTTCACGCTCGGCATCGCCGCCAAAAACGCCGGGCTCTCCGCCGTACAGGCTCTCGTGGCAAGTATGCTGAACAATGCCTCCGCGGGGGAATATGCGGGATTTTCCCTGATCGCTGCGGGAAGCACCTATCTGGAAACCGCGATAATGACTTTGGTAGTCAACGCAAGATATCTGCTCATGTCCTGCTCTCTCAGCCAAAAGCTGAAACCGGAAACGCCCTTGCGCCACCGCATGACCATTGCCTTCGATGTGACGGACGAAATTTTCGGCATCTGCGTAGCGCAGCCGGGATACCTGAATCCGTGGTATGCTTACGGCGCTATCGCGGTTGCCATTCCGGGCTGGGCCTTCGGGACGTATTTTGGCGTCATCATGGGAAACGTGTTGCCGACCAGAGTGGTCAGCGCATTGAGTGTGGGATTATACGGTATGTTTTTAGCCATTATTATACCGCCCGCCAGAAAAAATAAGGTGATCGCCGGATTGGTGGCCGCCGGCTTCGCGGCCAGCTTTCTGGCAAACCGGCTTCCCCTGTTAAGCGGCATGTCCGCAGGACTGAAGACCATCATGCTGACAGTTGCTCTGGCCCTTCTTGCGGCGGTTCTATTTCCGACCGATTCAGTCAGTAATGAGGAAAAGAAAGAGGAGGTATCTTAGAAATGGAACAGAATATCTGGATTTATATTTTCGTGATGGCGGCTGTCTCCTACCTGATCCGCATGACGCCTCTGGCGCTGATCCGCAGGGAAATCACCAACAAGTATCTGCGTTCTTTCCTGTTTTATGTGCCCTACGCCACACTGGCGGTCATGACCTTCCCGGCCATTATGGAAGCCACGCAGTCGCCCATCGCCGGGCTTCTCGCCCTCCTTGCGGGTATCGTTCTGGCATGGAAAGGGCGCAGCCTCTTCCAGGTAGCTGTACTGTGCTGCGCCGTGGTGTTTGTGGTGGAACTGCTGCCGATCTTTTAGAAAAGATTGACCTTTCCCACCACGCTGTCATTGATCACATAATAGGCTGTGAAGTCTTCCGGCTTCACATAAATCTGCATATTTTCAATCGAATCTTCCTTGTAGCCCTTCGCCAGATAGTGATCCTTGACCCGTTTAGTCACATCATCCATATTGACCTCATACTCCCGGTACTGGAGAATGACTTCCGTCTCGATCTCCTGCTCTGCCTTTTCCACTGCCTTCGTAATTTCCTTTTCCATGGTATCCTCCCCGCTTCGGCTTATCCGATGAAGGCAGCACGGTCTGCCCGACTGCCCAGTATCCTATCTAGTGTAACACATTCCCTGTCATCCCTCAATATACAAACCGCCGTATTCGTCAAATCCCCTATCTTCCACTCCAAGTGCTTCTGGAAAACAAAATCAGAATGGGAAAAATTTCCAGACGGCCCGCCAGCATATCGACAATAAGCATAACCTTGGACAACAGTCCATAATCCCCGAAATTACAGGTGGGCCCCACACTCTCCAGTCCCGGTCCGATATTGTTAAAGCAGGCCAGCACCGCCGAAAAGTTCGTCATAGGAGAAAACCCGTCTATCGAAATCACAATAAAACTGAATACCACAATAAAAGCATAGGCCGCCAGATAGGCGTTCGTGTTATCCAACACCTGCTCACCCACCATCTGCCCGTTCACACGCACCACCTGTACCTTACGCGGATGCAGGATCTGACGCACGTTGCGGCGCAGGCTCTTGATGAGAAGCAGGGTTCTTCCACACTTAAAGCCTCCACCCGTGCTGCCCGCACAGGCGCCCACGATCATGAGTGCAAGGAGAATCGCCTTGGAAAGGCTGGGCCAGAGATCAAAATCTGTGGTTGCAAACCCCGTGGTTGTAACAATGCTCGCCACCTGAAACGCCGCATGCCGGAAAGTCTCTCCCAGTGTCCCATAGAGCCCTCTTACATTCCATGCGATCAGAAGAATACTGCAAAACACCACACCCAAATAAAAGCGAAGTTCCTCATCCTTGAACACGCTTTTAATCTGCCGGATCGCCAACATGTAATAGCAGCTGAAATTTACGCCAAACAACAGCATAAACACCGTGCAGACATTTTGCAGATAGGGGCTGTACCCGGCTATGCTGTCATTCTTGATGCCGAAGCCGCCGGTCCCCGCCGTCCCGTAAGCCGTGCACACCGCGTCAAACAGCGGCATCCTGCCCGCCAGCAGGAAAATCACATTCAAAATAGTCAGAAAAATATAGAGAAAATATAAAATCTTCGTGGTATCCTTCATCCTGGGCACCAGCTTCTCCACCTTGGGCCCCGGGCTCTCCGCCCGTAAAAGATGCATGGTATAACCTTCCTTTTCCCGCCCTCTGCCGATGGCCAGCACAAACACCAGAACGCCCATGCCGCCCAGCCAATGGGTAAAGCTGCGCCAGTAAAGGTTTCCCATAGACATGGATTCTACTTCAGGAAGAATAGAAGCTCCTGTGGTGGTAAAACCGGAAACGGTCTCAAAAAGAGCATCGATAAAACGAGGAATTTCCCGTGAAAAATAAAAGGGGAGACATCCCAAAAGACTCATCATAATCCAGCTTGCGCCCACACAGACCAAACCTTCTCTCGCATAAAAGCCTTTTCCGGCTTTCCGGCAGAACAGATACAGCAGCAGCGCCACCGCAAGAGTTATGACCATACCGGTCAAAAATCCGAATATCGTCTTCTCTTCCCCGTGGTATACGGCAATCAGCAGAGCCGGAAGCATGAACACCGCTTCCACCAAAAGAATCCTGCTGATAAATTTTCCCATCATCCTGTAATTCATACAATCCGCCTTTTCACTCTATTCGAAAATGTCGTTGAGCTGGTAAATGACCTCGTCCCTTCCGGTAACGATGATCACGCCATCCCCGTTTTCATAATAAGAATCGCCGTTTGGAATCTCAAAACTGTTATGCCTGTTGATGCCGGCCACACGGATATTTTTCTTCAGTTTCAGCTTTTTCAAAGGCTCGCCGCAGTGTTTTGTATTACTGTCCACAATAAACTCTATGGCCTCCGCCTGTCCGTCCGCAATCACGTTGACCGCCTGCGCCGCGCCGGTCTGGTTCCTGATCGCGCGCACGTACCGCACGATATCATTACAGCAAAGATCTTTGGGGCTTATGGTGCTTCCCGCAGGCAGCTTGTCCAAAATCCGGTTGTTGGAAAGTCTCCCCAGCTTGGTGATAATCTGGGGCGTGCCCGCATTGCTGCCGATCAGGGAGATAAACAGGTTTAATTCGTCCACTCCGGTCAATGTGACCAGCACATCGCATTCCCCGATACCCTCCCGCTCCAGCAAAAGTTCATTGCTGGCATCGCCGTGCACCACCGTCACATCGGGAAGCTGATTTGCCAGCGACAGGCATCTGTCATAATCCTGCTCTATGATCTCCACCATGATACCGTCCTGATGGAGCAACTGGGCCAGATAAAAACTAAGCCTTCCGCCGCCGCACAGGATCACCCGTTTCGCCCTGTGGGTAATAATACCCATATTTTTGAGGAACACGGTCAATTCTCTGGTGGAAGCCGTCACGAAAATCCGGTCTCCGGATTGCAGTACAAAATTACCATCCGGGATAATCGCCTTGCTGTCCCGCAAAACCGCGCAGACCAGAATCTTGCACTTGACCACATTCTGCAAATCGTAAAGCCCTACATTGCAGAGTTTTGAATCTTCCCCGATCCGCAGTTCCACAATTTCCACCCTGCCCTTGGCAAAGGTGTCTCTCTTCAAAAAACCCGGATACTTGATCAGTCTCTCCATCTCGATAGCCGCCTGCCTCTCCGGATTGACCACCATGGACAATCCAAACAGGTGCCGCATCTGATAAATCTGATCCTTGTATTCCGGATTACGAATTCTGGCTATGGTATGTAATTTGGGATTCATGCCGTGGGCAATCGCGCCGCAGAGCAGATTCACCTCGTCTGCGCCGGTCATAACCAGAAGCAGATCGGCCTCCTCCACGCCGGCCTTTATGAGAGTCGGCATGGACGCGCAGTTCCCCTGCACCGACATGATATCGTACCGCTCCTCGCTGGCCTCCAAAACTTCCGTTTTCGCATCGATCAGGGTAACGTCATGTCCCTCCGCCACTAACTGCCTTGTCAGCGTAGAGCCAACCTTCCCGTCCCCCGCTATTATGATCCTCACCGCAAGTTACCTCCGTTGACGTATAATACTCTTATTATAGTATAGCACTCCTGTTCAAAAAGACAATGTTCAGATTCGCAAAGGGAGGCATCCGCCCACACGAATGCCTCCCGCCTGCCGCCGCCTTCGTTTTTTCTCTCTGACTCACCCGGGAATCCGCAGCACCTGCCCGATCTGCAAATTGTCGCTTGTCAGTCCGTTGAGGCGTTTGATCGCATCCACCGTCGTGCCAAACCGCCTTGACAGCAGCCACAGCGTATCGCCGGAGCGCACCGTATAGAGAAAAGAGCCGCCTGCATCCGGCGCTGGGTCAGGGTTTGGCGACGGCACATTCTCTCCGATTCCCTGATAGGTTCGGTACAGCGCATCCCATGTGGCCGGGCCTACGATACCGTCCGCCACCAGACCCATTCTTCTCTGGAAGGCAGTGACCGCCTCCTTTGTCCCCGGGCCGAAAATACCGTCCTGCGCCAAAGACGGAATGCCGGGATAGTATTCGGAAATGACGCTTAACAGATATTGCAGCGTAATCACATCCTGCCCTCTCGAGCCCTCCCGCAGCAGGGCGGCAGGCGGCACTGTCCCGATTCCCAGATTGGTTCCCTCACTGTTTAACTCCGCCAGTCTGGTAACCGCCGTGTACAGGCTGGAAAGCTTATACCATGTGGCCTTTCCCACAATCCCGTCAGGGGTCAGGCCGAAGATATTTTGGAATTTCACCACCGCCGCACGGGTACTGTCTCCAAAGGTTCCCGCCGCATCCGTAATCGCCGGTATCGCCGGATAGTTTTGTCTGATCCGCCGCAGATAATTCTGGATCGTCTGCACATCCAGCCCCGTGCTCCCCACCCGCAGAAGCGTTCCGGGATAGGAGGTCAGCATATTCGTTATAATGTTAGTCTGCGCAATCTCGATATCATTGGGATAATAATACCGTAAAATCTGAATGGGCGTATAGCCCTGATTTGCCAGCGTAACCGTCCCCCACTGGGACAATCCTCTACAGGTAGATGTACTGCCGTTACAATAAGATGTAAAATAGGGCGCTTCCTGTCCCTGCCTGCGGACATATTCGTTAAAGATCTGATCCACAATCCTGTTTATGGAATCATAAATGGGTCTGCCGTAAATGAAATACTGATCATAGGCCGTGCTGTTGGTAATATCAAAGGGATACCCCTGCGCCCGATACCATTCCGTAAACACCCGGTTCAGGGCGAATGTGATGATGGCATAAATGTTTGCCCGAAGCGCCGACTCCGGCCATGTCGGATAAATCTCACTGCTGGCAACATTTTTCACATAATCGGGAAAAGATACCTGTACATTGGAAGCCGACGCATTCGGCGTTCCCAGATGCACGGTAATCGGATTGGGAATGGCCACCTGTCGCAGCACCTGCCCAGCCTCACCGTTTTCTACAGGCCCCTCCGGTTCCCGCGCCCCCTCCATGGAGACTGCAGGCGCTCCCACCATGATCTCCGTCTGTACCTGCTCCCGCTGCATTCCCTGCATGGGTACAAGGACAAGAGGCAGATGTGCCGATTCCCCGTCAAAAATCGGAATGGAAGTGACGGATACCGGTTCAAACCCATCCGCCTGCGCGTACACATTATAGGTGACAAAAGGCGTCCCCGCAAAGTTCTCATCCTGCGAATATCTTTTGTCCATTGTCTCGAGAGCCACTCTTCTCGTCTCGCCGTTTTCATCCGTCACAAGCTCGTAAATCCGGTTCTGCTCATCATCCAGAACGCTTACCCGCACCCCCTGCAAAGGCAGCGCCTCGTGAGCCGTTCTCGCCTGCATGGTCAGATAGCCAATCGCCATAATCCCATTCTCCTTTATGCCTGTTTTTCATAAACTCCATATGATATAGATTATGCGTGATTTCAGTGACCGTGCTATCTTCTGTCTCTGCTTATATACACAAAAGAACGCCGGCCTTCCTCCCGGAAAGCCGACGCTCCTCTTTTCCGTGTTGATTTTATCAGCGGATCCCGATCTCCGTGTCGGACTCGGTGGTGTGGCTGTTCTTCTTAATGTAATCCACAATCTCATCTAACTTTGTGAACGCCAGTCCCACATAGCTGTCCGCGCAGCCGTAGTAAAGCGCGATCTTGCCGCTCTCCGAATCGTGAATGGTAGCGCAGGGGAAGCACACGTTGGGAACAAACCCTCTCTCCTCGTACCACTCCTCCGGTGTGAGCAGGAAATTCTCACAGCGGTACAGCACCTTGGACGGATTGTCAATGTCAAGGATTGCGCCGCCAATGGAGTACACAAACCCGTTGCAGGTTCCGGTCACACCATGGTAGAACAAAAGCCATCCTTCACTGGTCTCAATAGGCGCAGCGCCGCCGCCGATCTTAACAGACTCCCACCACTCGCTGCTTCTGCCCATCACATGCCTGTGCTTGCCCCAGTACACCATATCCGGGCTTTCACTCAGGAAAATATCACCGAAAGGTGTATGACCGGAATCGGAAGGCCGGCTCAAGAGCACAAAGTTACCGTTAATCTTTCTGGGGAACAGCACCGCGTTTCTGTTAAACGGAATAAACGGATTTTCAATTCTGGTAAAGGTCTTGAAGTCCTTGGTCTTTGCCATACCGATGGAAGCGCCGTAGAAATCCTGACACCAAATAATATAGTAGGTATCCTCCACCTTCACCAGACGGGGATCATAGGCGTATATCGGCATGAAATCATTGCCCTGCTCATCCTTAAACGGAATCTTATCCTTCTCAAACTCCCAGTGGATCGCATCCTTGCTGTGTCCCAGATAAATATAGGGAATCCCGTTCACCTGTTCTCCACGGAACACACCGATAAACGCATCCTCATAGGGCATTACGGCACTGTTAAAAATTCTGGCAACCCCCTCCACCGGATTTCTGCCGATGATGGGATTTTCGCTGTATCTCCAGATCGGAGCGCCCTTAAGTCCTTCCGGTTTGTCCTGCCAAGGCACATTCTTCACCACAGGACTGATCATTTTCACTTCACTCATCTTTTTTCTCCCTCATTTTTTTTATTGTTTCGATAAAAATTCCAAATTCTTCTTGATAAAGTCACATCGCTGCGCCACGCACTCCACAGAGCGGTAAGGATCTCTCGGTGTGTTGAACACATAGTCCGTCAGCTTGTCGATGGTGGTCGTCGCCACATGCATTCTGGTATCGCTGGCCGCGTAATAGATATATACGTCGCCGTTGTCCCTCGCGATGGCGCCGTTTGTGAACACTACGTTCGACACATCGCCCACACGCTCCCAGTCTCTCGGCCCAAGTAACATCCCGGAGGGCTCCGCGATCACCTTGGACGGGTCCTTTAAGTCCGTCGCAAAAGCGTAAAGCACATACCGCAGCCCCGCCGCCGTATTGCGCACACCGTGGGCAATATGAATCCAGCCGTCTTTGGTCTTGATCGGAGGCGCACCCGCACCGTTCTTCGCCTCGGTGATGGTGTGATATCTGCGGATGGAAGTCATCTTCTCCTCGTCCACCACCGCATGGGTAATATCGTCGCACAGGCCAAAGCCGATACCACCGCCCGAACCGGTCTCAATGAAATCATCCATCGGTCTGGTATAGAAAGCGTACTTGCCGTCCACAAACTCCGGGTGCAGCACCACATTTCTCTGCTGGGGCGAACGCTTGGTCACCAGATTGGGCAGCCGCTCCCAGTTCTTTAAGTCCTTCGTCCTCACAATGCCCGCAGCGGCCACCGCTGCCGACAGATCGTTCACGGTCGTGTCCTTGCTCTCGGAGCAGAATACGCCGTAAATGTAACCGTCCTCATGCTTGGTGAGACGCATGTCATAGACATTTGTCTCCTCCGGGCAGGTGTCCGGCAAAAGGATCGGATAATCCCAAAACCGAAAACCGTCGATCCCGTTGTCGCTCTCGGCTACACCAAAGAAAGACTTTCTGTCGTTCCCCTCGATTCTGGCCACCAGATAGTATTTTCCGTTTAACTCGATGGCGCCGGAGTTCATCACCGCATTGATGCCCAGACGCTCCATAAAATACGGATTCGTCTCCGGGTTTAAATCATATCTCCAATGCAGCGGAATATGCTCCCTTGTGAGCACGGGATACTGATATCTGTCGTAAATCCCGTTGTAATGGTCGGACTTTACATTCTTTCTTGCGATCAGCTTATTGTACTTGTCCAGTTCCACATAGTATTGTTCGTGCAGCATCTCTTCCTCCATTCTGTTTGACTTTTCTAGTCAATCCCTCTTCTCATCACTTCCAGACACATTCTCCCATTGTGATAAGGACATTTCCAAGGCTCCACAATCGATTTCCCGCTGACGGACTTTCCTTCCTTATTCACATCCCAGAACCACTCGGAACCGGGCCGCTTGTCGACCACATGCTCCTTGATGAAATTCCATGTTGACCGTGCGCCTTCCAGATATTCCGTGTGTTCCGGCGCAAGCTGCCAGCCGTTCAAAAATCCAATCACCGTCTCCGCCTGTACCCACCAGATCCGGTTTTCATCCACCTTGCCCTTCTCGCACTCGTTGGCAAGAGAATGTCCGTCGAAGGCCGTCCGATATACTTGACCGGTTAAGTCAAGTATAATCGGAAGCATCTTCTCCGTGTATGTATCATCCCCCAATACATCCGTTCCTCTCCTGATCAGCCATGCCGTCTCAATATCATGTCCGTAGGAATGCAGATCCAGAATCGAGTTCATCTCCCTGTCAAAGAACACCTCCTGCCTGTGCAGCTTCGGATTATAAATCTTCTCCGCGATAGTGTCCAAAATCCACAGCAGTCTCTTCTTCACCGCTTCGTCGCCGCTGACCCGGTAAAGCTCCGTATAAGCTTCAAACACATGGAGCAGGGTATTCATGGTCTTATCGGCAATCACGCCGTTCTCGGAGAGCTTGTCGTTTTCTATCTCGTGAAAATTCCTGTCGAAAGCCTCCTTGTATCCGATCTCATCCATGCAGCGCTCCTCAATGATATGGAACAGCTCCATGGCCGTCCGCAGGGCGCTCACATCTTTCGACGCATCATAGTAGGAGGAGAGGGCATAAATCGAAAAAGCCTGATTGTAAGTATGCTTGGTGGTATCCTCCGGCGTGCCGTCATAAGCTACCGACCAATAAACGCCGCCCTTTTCCTGATCCACACAGTACTTCTGCATAAACTCGTAACCGTGCCTCGCCTCCGCCAAAAGCGACTCATCCTTTAACGTCATGTAGGCGTTTGCGAAAAACCATGTGATACGGCTGTTCAGGATACAGCCCTTCACCGCCTTTTTGTCCACGTTCAGATCGTAATCCATGTAGCCGGTATAGCCACCGTTTACGTCGTCCCGAAGCCCCTTCCAAAACGGAATGATGCAGTCTGTCAAATGACGTCTGATCTCTTCCACCATCATGGTACACTCCCCTCCTCTTCCCGATAAGTTTTCTTTCTTTATAATTTTACTCGTCTTTAGCTAATTTTAGCTTAAAGACGAGTAAAATAGCTTAACTTTTAATTAAATTATAAAGTAAATCTCGTTAATGTCAATCCACTTACACCCTTTTTCTCAAAAACAGCATCTTTACTCAAAAGAGAGAACTATTTTTGTTCACTTTCACCAGACCCCTTTTAGCCTTTCACAGACCCGGCAGTCATACCGCTGTAGATCTGCTTCTGGAAAAGGATGAACACAATCAGCGCCGGCAGGAGCGAAATAATCACGCCCGCACAGATCAGATTGTACTTGCTTCCCAGCGGCCCCACAAAGGTATACAGGGACGTCGCCACCGTAGGCAGGAGCTTTTTATTCTGTAAATACAGGTTCGCGCAGTAATACTCGTTGTAAGTGCCTACGCCCTTCAAAATACAGGCCGTCACGATGGCCGGTTTTAACAGGGGCAGCAGAATCTTTGAGTAAATCGTAAAGTAGGACGCGCCGTCGATAATCGCCGATTCGTCGAGCGACACGCTGATATTTTCAAAGAACTGGATGTAAATGTAAATCGCAATTACGTCCGTGCCGCACATCATGATAATATAACCGTGAAGCGTATTGATAAAATTCAGGTTGGTCATAATCTCGTACACCGCAACCTGCATGGCCACGCCCGGAAGCAGGGTCGCAAAGAGGAAGAGGTTTCTGATCAGGCCGTTGCCCGGAAACTGAAAGCGGTTAAGCACATAGGCAAGAGACGTACCCACAAGCACAGACACCACGAGCACGGTGATCAAAACGATGGTGGAGTTGATAAACGCACGCCCCATGTTCGCCCGGTCAAAGGCCTGTAAAAAGTTGTCAGGATTTGCCCAGCTCATTGGCATGGTCATAACATTCGTACTCTGGTATTCTTCGTCCGACTTAAACGCCGTGATCACACAGGAGACAACCGGCAGTACCGCCACGAAGGAAAAGAACACCAGCGAAAAATATTTCAATACAATCACCAAATAATGTCCGATTTTCTGTAATACCGTCATTTATCTCCCCGCCTTTCTAGCCGCATATCTTGCCAGCTTTTTTTCTCGCCTTGCCGATGCACCGAAATCCTCATCCTCCGCATTTCGGAACACATACTTAAAGAACAGTTTCTGCAGAATCGTCGCCGCGAAGATAATTAACAGGAGGACTACCGCCATGGCCGAGGCCAGCCCCACCTTCTGCTGGGTATGGGCAATCTCATTCATGACCACGAAATACGTTCCCGTCCCGTTGGCGCCGCTGGTAATGACATAGGGCGGCTCGAATGCGCTTAAAGAGCCCGTGATCGACAAAATTACATTTAACGTCACGATCGTCTTAATGCTGGGCAGGATGATATACCGAAACTGCGCGAACCGGTTGGCGCCGTCCAGCATGGCCGCCTCATACAGTTCCGAGTCCACAGACATGATCGCGCCGATGAAGAGCACCATGTTCTGTCCGAAGTAACGCCATACGGACGTACCCACAAGGGATATATTGTTAATCCTCTGGTCTCTCAACCAGTAGGGAAGATTGTCTAACTGGAAACCGCACCACTGAAGCACTGTGTCAAACACAAATCCTCTGGTGTAGAAGAACTTAAAAATAAAACCGATGGCGATACCGTTGATCAGATAAGGGAAGAACATAAAGCCCTTAAAGATATTGCCGCCTTTTACCTTGAAACTTAAAATCGTGGCCAGATACAGAGCAAGCGCCAGCTGTACAATGGAGCCGCCCATATAGTAAAGACTCAGTTTAAGCGCTCCAAAACAATCCTTCCTGCTGAACACGCTGGCATAATTCTTCCAGCCCACAAAGGTTCTTTTTCCCACATATTTCATCTTATAAAAGCTGTACCCCACCATCTCGCCGAACGGCAGATAGGTAAAGGTAAATAACAATGCCAGCGGAATAATCATAAACGCAACGATGATGATAACCTGCTGACCCTTTCTGCTTCTTGCCCATTGCAGAAAACCTTTTTTGTTTTCCACTGTATTTGCCTGTGCCGCCATACGCTACCCTCCTGATAGTTAGGGGCTGCCACCTTTGTTTTTTCCTGTGTCAGCCCCGATTATCCACTCAAACCTTATAACAACTTACAACTCTTTTTAGAAGAGATTCCTTCTTAATATTTTACTTCGATGCCAAGAGAATCCTGCGCCGCATTCCAAGCCGTGGTCCAGTCAGCCATGATTTCGTCGTAGGTCTGTGTGCCTGTAAATGCCGCCTCAACGATTGCCTGAATCTTCGCATCACCGCCTGCGTTAAAGGAAAGTTCGGACTCCGCGTTCATCTCGTTCATGAGGTCTTCCTCGCCAGGCAGGGAGGTCAGGTTATTTACCACCGTTACGCCGTCGAATACAAAGGAAGTGGGGGCAGTCTTGGAGATCGGATAGCCGCCCTCCAGATCGCACCAGCCGGATTCCTCAACCATCCACTTTACAAATACCATAGCCGCCGCTTTGTTGTCGTCAGAAGCGTTTACATTGATACCGTAGCAGTAGTCAGGGCCTGCTGTCGCATACTGCTGACCGTTTACTGTGATCGGGAAAGGCATATAACCGATATCATCGGGATGATCGCCTGCCGCCTTCATCTGTGCGATTGCCCAAGAACCGAGCACCATGGTGCCGATCTCGCCGTTGTTGATCATAGGCTTGCAGCCTTCCCAGTCCGTTGTTGTGTAATCTTCCTCAATCAGTCCCTTTTCCACCGCATCATACAGAATCTTGTATAATGCATAGGCGCCTGTGCCGTCACCGTTATCCTTGAAAGGCTCTGCGGTATGTACAAACTTCTGGTTTAACCAAGTTTCGTCGCCGGTTGTGATCGCGCCCAGATAAGCGTCCCACTGACCGCCCATGGTCCAGCCTGCCGCATAGTTTGTGTAGAGCGGAATTGCGTCCGTGTTGTCCTTGATCGCCTGCAGGGCTGCGATGAACTCATCGGGAGTCTTGGGCAGCTCCGTCACGCCTGCGTCCGCAAATACCTTTTTATTGTAGAGAATACCCTGTGCGTTACCCATGTAGCCGATGCCGTAGCAGTTGCCCGCCGCATCCTTCCACTGGTCTGCAAAATTGACATATTCGCTCATCTCATCCACCGTGCCGTAGGGAAGGAAGTAGGTGGGAAGATCCGCCGCGTCTACTGCAGGGATAAACATGATATCGCCCCAGTCGCCGGAAGAAAGACGAAGCAGGGAATCCTCCTGATAATCCGTAACGCCTTCCGTCTCCACCGTGATGTTCGGATATACCTCGTTAAATTTCGCAATCAGATCCGCCATCGTACCATCCTCTTCGCGGTCCGTCTTGTGATGGATGAACTTGATTGTGGTTGTCAGGTCTTTGTAATCCTCGCCCAGTTTGATGGATGCATAGGTAAGATCAGACGCTGCTGCCGCGGGAGCCTCCTCGCCTGCATCCGCTGCCGGAGCCTCCGCCTCATCTGCGGGAGCTGCCGTCTCGCCTGCGTCCGCCGCAGGAGCCTCTGCCGCGCCTTCATCCGAGCCGCCGCAGGCTGCCAGTGAGAAGGTCATGGACAGTGCCAAGGTAAGCGCTAACACTTTTCTCAGTTTCATAATATTATTATCCTCCTTTTAGTCTGACTCTCTCGAGTCGTTAGTTAATTATTTAACTTTAAATTAAGTATACATTATCTTAAATTTTAATCATCAATTTTTCTTGTGGAATATATATCATTATTGCCTTATTTGTGCTTTTCTTCTATTTATACAATTTTATATTGTCATTTTTGGTCATTTTAACAATGGATATTTTGTTTTTAAACGTTATAAACTTAATTTAAGGAATTAATTAGTAGGCTAATTATTAGTTTATATTAAGTAGTCATTAGTTTAAGTCACGCTCATCAAGCAGGAAGGCGCTTTTCATGACATTCCGAGAACAGTACCAGACGGCGCTTACCGTTAAATCCGCCGCTTCCTCTGAATCCGTACCGGACGCCGCATATTTTGCCGGCACCTTTTACGACCTGCTGGACGCCACCGCCGGACAGCTTCCGACCGTCTATTCCGGCGGCAGTGTCGAGATCGGGGAGAGGCTTGCGCTTTCCTTTCAGCCGTTTAGCTGCCGCATGCTTTTCTATATACAGGAAGGATGTGGCACCTTCCGGCTCTCCTCCGGCAAGGACTGTGCCCTTTCGCCGGATACCCTTCTCTATCTGGACTGCAGCGTGCAGTCTTTTTCCCTGACATCCGGTGATCACCCTCTGCGCATGATCGCTTTTTCGCTTGGGGGGGGGCTTTTTAACGTTTACGAGTCTTTGGTTCCCTTTCATACCTTTCTCCTCGCCCGCATTGACCGGTTTTCTCCGATTCGGAAAAATCTGGAACAGCTTCTCGCCGGCAGCGCCGGCGCCGCACCGGAAAATAAATTGCGGGATTCCAATCTGATAACCGCCATTTTGACAGATCTCTTTATCCGTGCGTTTCATCTGGAAGGCGAAGAGAAGGCCTGCGCTCCCTATCTGAGAGAGCTCAGGCATTATATAGACAATCATCTGACAAGCCACATCCGGCTCGACGATCTGGAGCAGCGCTGTCATATGAGCAAATACCGGATCTGCCACGAATTTTCCGCCGCTTTCGGCCTGCCGCCGCTCAAATACCTCAATAAAAAAAGGATGGAAGCCGCAGAAAACCTGCTGCTCTCCACCCAGAAAAAGATACACGAAATCGCTCTGGAGACGGGCTACGAAAACACCAACCACTTTATCAACCTTTTTAAAAAGGAATACGGTTCCACACCCCAGGCATACAGAGAGGCGCATCGAAACTGATGCGCCCCTTTTCTATTGCGTTATTCTGTTCACGCTCTCTTTATAGATAATTCTTCCATCCACAATGGTTACGCCCTGCTTATAGCTTTCCCCGGAAAGCTTACTGATCAGATTTCCCACCGTCTGTTCCGCCATTCTCGGCATATTTACCTCGTAGGTGGTAATTCTCACATCGCACAGCCCCGGCGGTTGATAATTGTCATACCCTACCACGGAAATATCCTGCGGCACCCGGTATCCCTCCTGCTGCAAATGCTCCACGAGCGCGGCCGCCGCCACATCATTATTGCAGACAAAAGCTGTGGGCATTTTCTTCGGCAGTTCCCATTCAAATCCCACATCCGATCTTCCCGTACGCTGGTTTCTGTCCTGAAGCACCCAGTCCCTGTTCAGCTCGACCCCGTGTTCCGCCAGCGACTTCAGATAACCGAAAAAGCGGTCGGTAATCGAATCCGTAAAAAAGACATTTCCCACAAAACCGATTTCCCGATGCCCCATATCAAACAGATAGTTGGTCATTCGGTACATGCCCATATAGCTATTGGAAATCACGGCGTCATACATGCCGTTCCTGTCCGTAAAATCAAGCAGAATAAAGGGGATATCCATCTGCCCCATCAGCTTTTCCATGTAGGCCTCCTGCAGTCTGCCAATGATGATCAGGCCTTCCGCCTTTCTCTCTCCCAAAAGCCTTGGCATGGTGAGTTTATCCTCATCCTCCGCCTTCAGCACCTCCAGCATGGTAAAGCATCCCTTCTGTACTGCTGCCGTAGCTACCTCCTGATAAAGATTCCAATAAAAGGATTCATACTTCGCGAGGAAACGGTCCGACACAATCACGCCGAAGGTGTAGCTTTTTCCGCCGCCGGACCGCTCCCTGTACCGCGCGGAGGCCGTCTTATAACCCATTTCCCGCGCCTTTTCTTTGATTTTCACGCGGAGCTCCTCGCTGACGCCCTTCTGGTCTGACAGCGCCTTAGACACCGTCACCGTACTGACTCCCATCACCTTCGCGATATCCGCCATCTTTACTGCTTTTGCCATTTTCATTCCAACTTTGCTAATTTTTTAAGTAACTAACTTAAATTATAAAGTCAAAATTTTTTTTGTCAACCCGATTTACAAAATACTGTTCTGATAAAGCTGATAATACAGTCCTTTCCTTGCCATCAGCTCCTCCTCGCTGCCCTCCTCCAGAATTTTTCCGTCGTCCACCACAAAAATACGGTCCGCCCGCCGAATGGTGGACAATCTGTGGGCAATCACAAAGGAGGTTCTGCCCGCCAGCAGATGCCCGATGCCCTCCTGCACCAAAAGCTCCGTCTTTGTATCTATACTGGAAGTGGCTTCGTCCAAAATCAGTATCTTCGGATCGGAGACCATCGTCCTCGCAAAGGCTAAAAGCTGTTTCTGTCCGACGGAAAGCCCGCCGCCCCGCTCAGAGAGTTCCGTGTCATATCCCTTTTCCAGCTTCATAATAAAGGCATGCGCATTGACAGCTCTGGCGGCCGCCTCGATCTCCTCATCCGTAGCATCCAGTCTGCCGTAGCGGATGTTTTCCCTGATCGTGCCGGAAAAGAGGAAGTTGTCCTGCGTCATAATCCCCATCTGTCTGCGCAGGCTCTCTATCGTAACTTCGCGCACATCCTGTCCGTCAATCCTGACCGCACCATCCGTCACCTCGTAAAAACGACTGATTAGGTTGACTATGGTGGTCTTTCCGGCTCCCGTCGGCCCCACCAGCGCAATCATCTCGCCCGGCCTTATCGTAAAGTTTACGTCATCCAGCACCTTCTCTTTATCGTCATAAGAAAAACTCACATGGTCAAAGACTACCTCCCCCGAAATCTCCGGCATAGTTATCGCCGCTGCACCGTCAGCAATGCCCGGCTCCGTGTCCAGAATCTCAAAGATTCGCTCCGCGCCGGCGATATTGGTCACAAGCTGATTGTAAAAATT
Organism: Lachnospiraceae bacterium UBA7202; assembly: GCA_002490705.1. Taxonomy (GTDB): domain Bacteria; phylum Bacillota; class Clostridia; order Lachnospirales; family Lachnospiraceae; genus UBA3282. The sequence continues at coordinate 45,781 of DKUO01000055.1, read as the reverse complement.
ACTGATATTATGTATCGGCTGCCAGAACATATTCAGGTAGGTGCCAAAGGCGATAAAGGTTCCCACCGACACCGCGTCTACGCCCAAAATCACAATTCCCGTAAAATAGAGGAAAATACAGCCAAGCCCCCATGACAGGTCAATCACGGAACCGAAGGCATCGCTCATGCGCACCGCGTCGAAAAAAGCGTTCCTGTGCTCCTGCAAAAGCCCGTCAAAGGTGTCCTCCGTTTCCTTTTCGGCATGAAAGCTCTGGATAATGCGGATGCCTGCCATATCTTCATGAATAAAGGCGTTTAAATTTGCCGACTTCTTTCGGAAGATCTGCCAGCGCGGATGCGCCCGGTATTCGATATAAAAGGTGGCCGCCGCCATAAACGGCAGCGTTAGTAAGGACGCAAACGCAAGCGCCGGATTTTTGCAGACCATAATTACAATCACGGCAATCACCTTAAGGCCGTCCGGAACAAGCGTGGTCACACAGTTGGAAAGCACATCCTTCAGAGAATTGATGTCCCCGATAATGCGGGAGAGAATTTTTCCCGTGGGCCTGCTGTCAAAAAAGGCGAAATCCAATTTTTGAATATGGGTGTACAGCTCCTGCCGGATCGTCAGGAGGATCCGGTTGCACACCTTGGCCATAATAAACATCCGCAGCTTTACCGTCGCCACCAGCGTCAGATTAATCATCAGCGCAATCACAAGCAATCGGTAAAGCCCCTCAAAATCATTTTGACTAATATAGTCATCTATGGCGGACTCCATAATCAGCGGGTTCACCAAACGCACCGCCACACCGTACACCATAACCGCAAGCACCAGAATAATCTGCCATTTATACGCAAACAGATAGCCAAACAGCCGTTGCAGGGTCTGCACCTTACTCCCTTTTGCGCTCTCTTCATCATCTTTATACGAGTTGAAGGCCATCCGCCTCACCTCCCATCTTCTCTGTTCTGCTGTTCTCCGCCGTCCGTATGTCCGCGTCCGGTCCGCCTTCCTCTTCTGCCGCAGATATTTCACCGTACTGGGACAAATATGTTTCGTAATACAATCCCCTTCTGGCGAGAAGCTCTTCATGGGTGCCCCGCTCTGCAATGGCTCCCTCTGCAAGCACCAGAATCTCGTCCGCATGGCGCACCGCGCTGATTCTGTGCCCGATAATAATTTTCGTCGTATGTTCCAACGTGCGCAATGTCTGCTGGATCATCTGTTCCGTCTCCGTATCCAGCGCGGAGGTAGAATCATCCAGCACCAAAATAGGAGTTTTCTTGGAGAGCGCACGGGCTATGCTGATGCGCTGTTTCTGTCCGCCGGACAGTCCCACACCCCTCTCGCCGATCACCGTTTCGTACTGCTTCTCCATCCGCTCAATGAACCCGCTTGCCTGCGCGTCCATGGACGCCTTGCGCACAGTTCTGAAATCCAGAAACTGTTTTTTTCCCAGCTTGATGTTGTCGCCTATGGTATCCGAAAACAGAAAAACATCCTGCATGACAAAACTCACACTTGTGCGGAGCTGTTTCAGGGAAAGCGTGCGGATATCCCTGCCGTCCAGATAGACCGCTCCGCCCGTTGCGTCATACATGCGCTGCAAAAGCTGAATGATGGACGTCTTTCCCGCACCGGTCGTGCCCATGATGCCAAGCGTCTTTCCCGCCTCCACAGTAAAAGTAATGTCATGGAGAATCTCGTGCCGGTCCGCCTTGTGGAAGGAAACATGGTCGAAGCATACCTTTCCCTGCACCTTTTCTATTATGACCGGCTCAGTTACTTCCGTGACGGTAGGTGTTTCCTCATAGATTTTCCGAATCTTCTTGTTGGACGCCACCGCGGAGGAGAAGCTGTTGGTAAGCCAGCCCAGCATCTCCATGGGCCACACGATGTTCATGGAATACTCCACAAATGCTGTTATCTGCCCGAGCGTCATCTCCCCGTTAATCACAAACCGTCCGCCGACCAATAAGGTCAACAATGGCAAAATCAAAGGAATCACCACAAAAACAGGATAGTATCGCACAAGCACCTTGGACTGCGCCATGTTCAGTTCATAGTACCGTTTGTTATGGGAGAGAAACTTGTCAATCTCAAAGGATTCTCTGGCAAAAGCCTTGACCGTGCGCACGCCGCCCAGATTTTCCTCCGCAACCGTGTTTAAAACTGCGTTCTCCTCGCTGATGGCCTCGTAGACTGCGCCCAGCTTCCGCTCCATAATCACCGCCACGACACCGCACAGAAGCATAGCCGCCCCGGAAAGCAGCGCCAGTTTCCAGTTGATCATACACATGCAGACCAGTATAATGCCCGTATGATAGCTGACCTCAATCAGCAGCATGCCCACATATCCCACCGCGTCCCAAATATGGTCGATATCCTCCTTGACTCGCGCCATCAGTTCTCCCGTATTCGTCCGGTCAAAAAAGTCCGCGCTCAAAGACTGGATATGACGAAAAAGATCCCGCCGCATATCTCCGGAAATTCTGGCGCCGTTTTTGTCAAAGGTGTATTCTTTTATATACTGGAAGCTGCACCTGCCGATCCCAACGCCGAGAAATCCAAGCAGCAGGAACTTTAACTCCCCGATCTTTCCGCCCACAATCACATCATCCACCACCCGCGCCGTCAATCTCGGCGCCGCCATGTCTAGCGTGACCGCGGCCAGAAGGGACAGCACCGCTCCCAGATAGGAAAAGCGATAATCCCATATGTAGCTTGATATTTTTTTCATGTTCTATATCCCCCAAAAACCTTCTCCGCACAAAGAGAAAGAGGCTGTGGTAATCAAATTACCACAGCCTCTAAAAGCCCAGCATATCTATTGACCGGCTAATCCGGGTCAGCACACCCTGTCCCTGCCGGCTCCCCTATATGCGGAGGTAATTTCATGCAACATTTCCCTATGCAGTTTTCTATTGCTATCGGCTGTCTGATGATTGATGTGTAAAAACATAACATTACCTCCTTTCCTAAATTTTGTTGTTAAGATACAATTGCGCCTTTAGCGTTCCATCTTCCAGAAATACGCGCTGTAGGCGGGTAACAGACTCCCACCGCCAAAGTCGTGTTTCTCCCCGGTGATAAGATCCACCGCCATGCCGCAGCCTGCATCAAAATGGGCCGTATAGTCCTCTCCGTCCGCATTGATCGCCACCATGACTCTCTCATCCTCGCACTTGCGCTCGAAAATGCACTGCTTGTTGGTCAGCACCACGGAACGGAAATCACCGTAATTGAGCGCTTTCGACGCCTTCTTCGCCTGAGAAAGCTTCGCGATCCAGTCAGTCAGCTCGTTCCACTCCGGCGCATCGAAACAGGCCCGCAGCGCCGGGTCGCCCTCACTTTTATTGGCCTTTGCGCCCCACTCGCTTCCGTAGTATACGCAGGGTATGCCGGGCATGCCGAAGCACAGCGCATAGATGAGCGGCAGATGCTTTTCGTTGGTCAGGTTGCTGGCGATCCGGCTCACATCATGGTTATCTACAAAGGAGAGCAGATGTTTTCCCCGGTAGAGGCACCAGTTCTCCGGCCCGAACTGCCGCAGCAGGGAATGGTTGATCTCAAACATATTCATGCTGTTAAAGCTGGAGAACAATCCCTTGTAGCACTCGTAGTTGGTGGCGGAGTGCAGCATCTGGTCATTCACCATCTGGTTGTAATCGCCATGCAGCATTTCCCCTAACAGATAAAACTCAGGTTTCAGCCCGTCCGTAAACGCCCGGAGCCTTCTCACGAAATCGTGATCCAGACAGTAAGCCACATCCAGACGCAGGCCGTCAATGTCAAACTCCTCCACCCAGCCCTTCACGCTGTCCAAAATGTGGTTGACCACATCCCCGTTTCTCAGGTTCAGCTTGACCAGGTCATAATTGCCCTCCCAGCCCTCATACCAAAGGCCGTCGTTATAGTTGGAGTTGCCGCCCAGATTAATGTTGAACCAGCTTAAATAAGGAGAGCGCTCTCTGTTTTGCAGCACATCCTGAAAAGCCCAGAACCCTCTTCCCACATGATTGAACACGCCGTCTAACACCACCTTGATTCCGTTCTCGTGGAGATTCTCACAGACCGCTTTGAAATCCTCATTGGTGCCCAACCTGCAGTCGATGGTGTGATAGTCTCTTGTATTGTACCCGTGGGTATCCGACTCGAACACCGGGGAAAAATAAATCGCGTTGATCCCCAGCTCCTTCATATGAGGAATCCAATCGTTTACTTTCAAAATCCGATGCTCCAGCACACCGTCGTTCTCAAAAGGTGCGCCGACAAATCCCAACGGATATATTTGATAAAACACACTTTCAAATGCCCACATCATTTCCTCCGTTCCGAAACCGTCCTTTACACGGACAGTCCCTTTCCCTTCTATATATTGTAGTTTACCACGAACAAGTATACCACTTTTTGCCTTTTTCCGTCAAACACATTCCCGTTTTCGGAATTGACCGAACCGTTTTTCCTTTTTATAAACTAAAATCCGTGTATCGACTTTTCCACAAAAATTACGCCTCATTTTGGAAAAGCTCTTCCAAAAACGGATGAGAAATCCCCAATTTCCACAAAGTTATCCACATTGACAACCTCGTCATATCCTGTCAAACGCTGTCTCATTTCTTTCTAATTTGTCTGTCATTTTCGGTTTTTCCTATCACCTCTTTGTCGATCCCTTTTTTATTCTGTCGATATGGTTGACTCGTCCTGTAGTATCCTGTCACCACAGAGTCAATCACATTTTGTCTCTTGACGGCAAAAGTCAACCCAAATACCATGTCTGTTCTGCACAGCTTTTGTCTTTTTTACATTGACCTGCACAGATAGTGCCAAAAACTCATACTTTACAGCCATTCATCCCAAAATCTTTCCACTTTCCGACCTATTTGGTCAACTGTAACAATCTGCTTTTCCTTCCATTCTCTCGGAAACAGCCTCTGGTACGCAGGCGACAGAAACCGTTCATCCAACAATGCCACAATCCCGAAATCGTCCACGGTGCGGATCACCCGCCCAGCTGCCTGCAATACCTTGTTCATGCCCGGATACCGGTAGGCATAGTCAAATCCGTCTTCTCCCCCGGCATCAAAATAATTTTTCAGAAGCTCTCTCTCATTGCAGACCTGCGGCAGCCCCGTTCCTACAATGATGGCGCCGATCAGACTGTCCTTTTTCAGATCAATCCCCTCGCCAAAAATCCCTCCCATCACACAAAACCCCAGAAGGCTCCTCTCCTCCTCGATCTCAATGTCCATCTGAATCACGCCTTGCAGGTCGCAGTCCTCGTTCCCCCGAAACCGGTTCAAAAAGGCCTCTCTGGATTCCTCATTCATATGACTTTCCTGCACAATGCACTCCACGTCCCCCTCCCTGTTGAAATAATCCAGATAGATCGCAAGAACGTGCTGCAAAAAAGCATGGGAGGGAAAAAAGGCCATGTAGTTGCCATGCCTTTTCTCGATCACATTGTGGATGTAGGCGGCAATCCGGTAGTATTCCGTCTCGCTCCTGCGGGTATAGCGGCTGGTCACGTCGCTGCCTATATAGAGCCCCAGCTTCTCCGGGCGAAACACCGATTTCGCATAGACCTCATAGTCCCCTTCCTCCGCCCCCAGAAGCGTCTTATAGTACTGGATGGGCAAAAGCGTTGCTGAAAACAGGATCGTGCTCCGGCCTCTTTGCATGCAGTTTCTGAGATTTGCCGCCGGATTCACACAGAAAAGTTTGACAATAAAGCTGCCATCCGCCTGCATTTCCGAGTACGTCACATAATTTTCATCCGCCAGCTCGTACATTTCCAAAAAATGGGACACCTCGAAATAAAAGGACAGGATATCCGCCCGCAGGGGGCTGTCCTCATGATCCTCCAGATAGTCCTCCATGGCTGCCGAAAGACGCATCAGTCCCTGTACAAGCCCGTCAATCTGTTCCACCACGCAGTACCCTTCGCACTCCCGTTTCAGACTGAGCAGTTCCTTGTTACATTTGTCCAGATTTTTGGCAATTCTCCGGTCGTAGGGCTTGACGGCCTTTTTTAACTCCAAAAAGTCCTCCTTGCACAACAGGGCGCTGTACATATCCCTTCCCCGCTCCACCAGATTGTGGGCCTCATCCACCAGAAAAACATATTCTCCCCTGACGCCTTCCGCAAAAAAACGGCGCAGATACACATGGGGGTCAAAAAGATAGTTGTAATCACAGATCACCGCGTCGGCAAACAGACTCATGTCCAGACACAGTTCAAAAGGGCATACCTGATATTTCTGTGCATACGCCTCTATCTGCTCTCTCGTAAAGTTGTCCACATGGGTCAACAGGTCGTACATGGCGTCATTTACCCTGTCATAGTGTCCCTTCGCATAGGGACAAGCCACAGGATTACACTCGGTTTCCTCCAGAAAACAGATTTTGTCCTTAGCGGTCAATATAACGCTTTTGAATTGCAGCCCCTGTTCCCGCAGCAGCGTGATCGCGTCATCCGCCACCGTGCGGGTAATCGTCTTGGCAGTCAGATAAAAGATTCTCTCACAGAGCCCTTCTCCCATGGCTTTCACCGCAGGAAATACCGTGGAAATCGTTTTGCCGGCCCCCGTCGGCGCTTCGATAAAAAGCTTTCTCTTATGGTAAATCGTCTGATAGACATAGGACGCCAGGTCCTTCTGCCCTTCCCGATAGGGAAACGGAAATTCCACCTGCTTAATGGAAGCCTGTCTGCACTGCTGCCATTCAAAGCGGAAGTCTGCCCATTTTCGGTACTGTCCCATCAGGTCGGCGAACCATTCTTCTAATTGACCAAAGGAGTATTTTTCCTCAAAATAACGGATTTCCTCCGTTTCCATATGGCAGTAGGTCATGCGCACGCTGATCTCTTCCATGCTGTTCTGACTGGCATAGATATAGGCGTAGCATTTCGCCTGCGCCAAATGTACCGGCACGGGCCCCTTCATTTTTTGCAGATCGTGATAGGTTCCCTTGATCTCATCGACTGTGACCCCGCTTTCCTCTGTGATAATGCCGTCGGCACGACCCTCCACCACAATCTCATATTGATCGGCATCGTAAACATAGCGCAGAGCCACCTCCGCCTGATAGGAAGGCCCCATCCGCCGCTGGATCATGCGGTGAATCCGTCCCCCTTCCTGCATGGCGTTCTCAGGGGAAGCCGCTTTTCGGTTGTCGATATCGCCGGAGCGAAGAATAAATTCCACCAGGCTCCGGACAGAAATCCGCACTTCCATATCTCTACCTCTTGTCTCTGCCATCTTCTGACTCTGCTGATACGCGCAAAAAGACTCCCTGCATAAGATCATCTTACGTTATCTTACACAGGGAGTCAATGTTACTGATTTTGCCGGAATCTATACCGCTACCGCCCACTTTTTAAGATGTCTCTCAAAATCTGCGTCGTAGCCGTTATACGCAACGGTTAAAATCTGATTGAAATTAAGTCCCAACACGCCAATAATGGATTTCGCATCCACGATAAAGCTGTTGTAAGAGATATCCACGTCGCAGTCGCACCTCGTAGCAGCGGAGACAAAGTCCTTTACCTCATCCGGTCTCAATTTGATTTTGTGTTGCATAACTTTCACCTTCCTTTTCCATTTATGTACGCAAAAGGCACACACAGAAAAAACGTTTTCAAGCTCCTCATTTGAGTTGATTATACACCTTTCTTTTCGTTTGTAAAGAGTTAATTTTGTCCCTGTTTCCGTATAAACAAATCATTTTTTGGGCAATTTTTACAAATTTACATAATTACTTTGAAGTCCAAAGAGTTTTTTTGTGAAATCTGCCTATTATTTCCCGTCCCGTCACTTTTGTAAATCTTCATTTAGTCATTTTTGTGCAAATTCCATCATATAATCTTGGTAACGGTAAGCGCACATCTGTCTCTGTAATTTCTTGTTTTCCCGGCTCTTTATTCCGATTGTACGGTGAAATGTCCGAAACAGTTCCTGATATTTCTCCTCTTTTTGTGATAAGTCAAGGTCTTTTAACGCGAACTCCTCCCCCGCCGCCACCAGATACCACTCCTCTCTTGCCGGATGCACGCCGAAAAGCTTCCTGTTCTCATCGTAAACCATAAAGTTCTCGATACTCAGCCGGTCCGCAAAATGAGGCATCACAAAGGGCACCACATTGTTTTTCGGCCCGATTTTTGAAAAGAGAACAGTATTTTCTTCGCCCTCCCTCGCCGCAAGCTCCTGAAAACGGATAAATTCAATCTCATAGTGAGCCTCGTTCGCCGTGAAGCGCGCCAACTCAAAACATCTGGCCACATAAGGGTTTTTCAGGTTCTCCATCACCCGCCTGCCGCTTCCGGCCGTAAGGGCATCCACCACCGTCTTATAGACCGCCTCCCCCTTATCGGGATAACAGGATGCCGCCGCCCGGCAAAGGGTGTGGTACACATGCTCCCCTAGACGGCTCCTAAGCGTCTGCACCACCTTTTCCGTTTTTACCGGATCAGACGAAACAGGCAGATAAACCGCAAACAAGCGCAGATTATCCTCCTCGCCGATCTGAAGATGCACATGCGCATGTCCTTCCCGCAGGGCATAGGCCTCATAGATCCCGGTGAAAATCCCCTCCAGGGAATCCTCACAGATGATGTACTTTTCTTCCATAGTATATGTTTCTCCCCGCACGCCGCCGCAGGCGCACCCTCAATCCCCCACTGCCTTCCAGTTTTTCTCAAAATGACAGTCGTCGAACAAAGACATCTGCCGATAACTCGTGCCATCCGCCAGAAACGGCAGTTTTTCACCCCTGCCCATCCGATTCTGATAGACGAGGTTCTGCACGATATAATTTTCCTCCAGTTTCGTCGGGTACATCATCTTTCCGTTACAGGTGATAAAATAGAGCGCCCGCTTCAGAACTACCCCGATCTTTTTCAGATCGGCAAAGGTCAGATTTCCAAAGCGGCGGGCCGCCACGATCCGCCCGGCGCTCTTGACGCCCACTCCCGGAACCCGCAAAAGCATATAATAATCCGCCCGGTTGATCTCCACCGGAAACTGTTCCAAATGCCGCACCGCCCAATCCGCCTTCGGATCGATGGCCGTATTGAAATTCGGCCGTTGTTCCGTTAAAAGCTCATCCACCTTAAAGCCATAAAACCGGAGAAGCCAATCCGCCTGATACAGCCTGTGCTCCCGAAGCAGGGGCGGCCCTCCCGCCGGGGCAGGCAGATCCCTGTCCTCATTCACATTCACAAAGGCGGAATAGTACACCCGCTTGAGGGAAAACTTATTATAGAGATTCTCCGCCACCGACATAATCTGGTAGTCGCTCTCCGGAAGCGCGCCGATCACCATCTGGGTGGACTGTCCCGCCTCGCAGAAATGCGGTGCATGTCTGTATAAAGTGAGTTCGTTTTTGTTTTCCGTGATGCTGTTTTGAATCTGGCGCATGGGTTTTAGGATGTTTTTCCGGTGCTTGTTGGGGGCAATCGCCCGAAGCCCCTCCGCCGTGGCCATTTCCAGATTCACGCTCATGCGGTCTACCAGATATCCCGCCCGCTGTATCAGCATAGGGTCAGCTCCCGGAATCGCTTTCACGTGAATGTATCCCTGAAATCGATGTACGGTGCGAAGCCTGTGCACTGTCTCGCAAATCAGTTCCATGGTATAATTCGGGCTGTAGAGGATACCGGAACTCAAGAACAAACCTTCTATATAATTACGCCTGTAAAATTCCATGGTCAGCTCACACACTTCGTCGGGTGTAAAGGAAGCCCGGGGCACATCATTAGAACAGCGGTTTATACAGTAACGGCAGTCATAGATGCACTCATTGGTAAACAAAATCTTAAGCAGGGAGATACAGCGGCCGTCCGCCGCAAAGCTGTGGCAAAGTCCCGCCGCCACGGTATTGCCGATGCCCTGTCCGTCGTTTCGCCTGAAAGATCCGCTGGAGCTGCAGGATACGTCGTATTTCGCCGCATCGCCGAGTATCTTCAATTTATCCATGACCGACATCTTCGGCGCGATCCTAAGCTCCATCTCTCCCTCTCCCGCTTCTTCGTCTGTTTCTTCTATAAATAAATCTGTCCTGTAAAACAGAATTCTATTCGCAAACATATGTTCCGTCTCTGTCTATCCTAACACACCTCTGCCGGAATTGCAAGAGCTTTTTAGAACATTTGTTCTGTTTTCGCAGGCATTGCGCGAAACAAGATATTACAGTATAATTGTCGCAGAGTCAGCGCCCTGCGACGCAGAAAAAAGGGAGTGGAATTTGTACATGGAAACGAATAAGACAAGAGGAAATTTTACCGGAAAACTGGGATTTGTACTGGCCGCGGCAAGCAGCGCGGTGGGGCTTGGAAATATTTGGCGCTTTCCTTATCTGGCGGCAAAGGACGGCGGCGGCCTGTTTATTTTCTGCTATATCATTCTTGCGCTGACGTTTGGCTTTACCCTGCTCACCACGGAGATCGCCATTGGCCGTAAAACGGGACAGGGACCGCTGACGGCATACGGCGTGATTCATCCGAAGTGGAGGGGCCTTGGCCTGTTGGCCAGTCTTGTGCCGGTCATTATTTTGCCTTATTATCTCGCCATCGGCGGCTGGGTGTTAAAATATCTTACCGTTTTTGTAACGGGGGAAGGACGCGAAGCTGCCACAGACGGTTATTTTACCGGCTTTATTTCCAGACAGTTTTCCCCCGTCATCTTTATGGCCGTTTTCGGGCTCCTGTCGGCCATGATTATTTTCGGCGGTGTGGACAAGGGGATTGAGCGGACAAGCAAATGCATTATGCCCCTGCTTTTATTCCTGATTATCGGTATCTCCTTTTATGCCCTGACGCTCCACCATACCGATGCGTCGGGCCTTCAGAGAACCGGACTGGAAGGGTTTAAAATCTATCTGCTGCCGAATTTTGAGGGGGTTACCCTGCGCCATCTGTTTGTGGTGATTATGGACGCGTTGGGGCAGTTATTCTACTCCATCAGTGTTGCCATGGGCATTATGGTAGCCTACGGCTCTTATGTGAAAAAGGACGTCGATTTAATGCCCTCCATCAACCAGATCGAAATTTTTGACACCTTAGTTGCCCTGCTTGCAGGGTTGATGATTGTCCCTGCGGTCTATGTTTTCATGGGAACCGAGGGCATGTCCGCCGGACCGGGACTTATGTTTATCTCCCTGCCGAAGGTTTTTTCCGTGATGGGAACAGCGGGCACGTTAATCGGCTTTTTGTTCTTTCTTATGGTTGCCTTCGCGGCGGTGACCTCCGCCGTCTCCATTATGGAAGCCATCCTCTCGGGTCTGGTGGACAAGTTCCACTTTTCCAGAAAAAAGAGCGCCGCTATCGTGACCGCCTACGGTCTGGCCGGAGGCACCATCGTCTGCTTCGGCTATAATCTCTTCTACTTTGAAGTAACGCTGCCAAACGGCACAACCGGACAGCTCCTTGATCTGATGGATTACATCAGCAATAACTGTCTGATGCCGCTGTTGGCGCTGCTGACCTGTATTCTGATCGGCTGGGTGGTAAAGCCCAAAACCATCATCGACGAAGTGACCCTCGGCGGATATAAGTTCGGCAGAAAACGCCTGTATATCGCCATGATCACAGTGATTGCGCCGCTGCTGTTATTTTTGCTGTTGCTGCAGTCCGTGGGAATTTCCCTATAATCAATGATAGCTTCTATGATCTCACAACATAGAAAAGAACAGAAAAATGTTGACCAAAGAATACATTTGTATTATGATTGTATTCAGCAGTTACTTATGACAAATACAACATTTTAAAGGAGGTTCTTTCTATGATCTTAGCGGCTTATGAATTATTTTCCAACGGTATTGACATTATTTTCTCAGTGATGGTCGGCCTGATGGCACTGTTTTGCCTGTTTGCACCCTACGATTTGGTGAAGAAGGTTTTTCCGAAGGCATCTTCGCCGAAGGTGATCCGAATCTGTGCCGCCGTTGTTCTTGTTATCGTCATCATCGGCGCAATTGTCTCTTTTATCTTATAACGGCAAACAAGACAAGTATTCTGTACATAGATAGAGGGAAATTAAAATGAAAAAAAATACGCATTTGCAGAAAAAAATCGTTTCTGTCATCCTGATTCTTACATTGGCGCTGACGGGATGCGGAAAAGGCAAAACCGTTTCCGACACCGTTCAGTGGTTCAACAATACCTATGCCGTGCTGACAGTGTTGAATCAGCGTGACTACCGGGTATACAGCGGAAGCAGCCCGAATATCGCCAATAAGACGCTTGCCGTAGCGCTTCTGGAAAGCTCATGGGACGTTACGGACCGGGCATCCGCCGATGAAACGCTCCTTTGGCTCACGGACGAGGGCGGCCACCGGGTTCCCATGGCGGAAGAGCTGAGTACGCTTTCGGAAATGGGGTTTGGAGATATTCCCGAAGAAGAGCGGGCGGAGACTCTCCTTGCCAACTTTGATCTGGATGAACAGATGGCAAAAAGCTACACCGAATGGTTCTCCCTGTACGAGCAATACGGCGCGGACGCTGCGGCAGGCTGGGACTACAGCCGGGCCATGTGGCTTTTGAGCTATTACTATCTGGCCGGTTACTACACGGAGGAGGAAGCGCTGGATCAGTCCCTGGAGCTGGCAAAAACCATACAGGAAACCTTTGACTCCTGGGACAGCTTTATGGAAAGTTATTTTGCCGGATACGAGTATTGGTCGGAGGAAAGCAGCGACGAACGGCGCGAAATTTATGAGAATTTGAAGTCCTCCTCCGACAACCCGTTTGCGCTGGACTGGAACACGACGCTGGAAAAAAGCTGGTAAAACAATTCGCTTGCCTGTTTCTGTCATTATCCCTTATAATATATCCTGTATGGATGGATCAACCGTCCGTACAGGATTTTTTCTTATTGCAGCCTGCATAAGAATCTTTTACGCGCATAAAAATTTATAAAAAACGAGGTATCAAATGGAAAATTTAATCATTCCCGAAAATTACAAGTCTGCGCTGAATCTGCATGACACCCAGATCGGCATCAAGACAGTGAAGGACTTTTTTCAGGTACAGCTTGCCGAAAGACTGCATCTTTTGCGAGTATCCGCTCCCCTTTTCGTGGAGCCCTCTTCCGGCCTGAACGACAACTTAAACGGCGTGGAACGTCCCGTCACCTTCGGCATCAAGGAGCAGGCAGAAGCCCCCGCAGAGATTGTGCACTCTCTTGCCAAATGGAAGCGCATGGCGCTGGGCAAATACGGTTTTTCCCACGGGGAAGGGCTTTACACCGACATGAGTGCGATCCGCAGAGACGAGATAACCGACAATATCCATTCGATCTACGTGGATCAATGGGATTGGGAAAAGGTCATTTCCCGTGAAGAGCGCTGTCTGGACTATCTGAAGGAAACGGTTAAGACGGTCTACAAGGCGCTGCGCAAGACCGAAAAATACATGGCTATCCAGTACGACTACATAGATGAAATTCTGCCCCATGACATCTTCTTCATCACCACCCAGGCGCTGGAAGATCTCTATCCGGGCACCACGCCGAAAGAGCGGGAATACCTGATTACCAGAGAAAAGGGCGCGGTCTGCCTGATGCAGATCGGTGACCTATTGGCTTCCGGTGAAAAGCATGACGGCCGCGCGCCGGATTACGACGACTGGAGTTTGAACGCGGATATTCTGGTCTACTATCCTGTACTCGACATTGCGCTGGAATTGTCCTCCATGGGAATCCGCGTGGACCGGGACGCGCTCCTGTCCCAGCTTGACAAGGCCGGATGCCCGGAAAGGGCTGATCTGCCCTTCCAGAAGGGAATTATCGACGAGACCCTTCCCTTCTCCATCGGCGGCGGCATCGGGCAGTCGAGAATCTGCATGTTTTTCCTGCGAAAAGCCCATATCGGGGAGGTACAGTGTTCCCTGTGGCCGAAGGATGTGACTAAAGAGGCGCTGGCGAAGGGGATACAGTTGCTGTAACTTCAAAATAAACGATATTTCGTTAACTTTTATTTTATTATTTTACATTTTTCTCTTGACATTACTTTCTGCATATTGTATGATAGTTGCAACAGGAGTAATCAATGAACCGTGCATTCGCACATTCAGGCAATTTCTGCCGCTTTACTCACAATCATAATTGAACAGCGGCAGAAGTACCCCATAGAAGCCTTCTGCCGGAAGAAAAGGAGGACATGCTATGGATACTATCATGAAAAGAGAGGAATCGTTTATGGTAATGGAAGGAGGAAAGAAACTCTACACTGTCGCAGATATTGAGGCCCTTCCCCCGGGTGAAAAGGCGGAATTGATCGACGGCGAAATGTTCGTCATGGACGCGCCGACTATCACCCATCAGCGGATACTCGGCGAACTTCATGTACAGATTTACATGTACATCAAAAACAACAAGGGTCCCTGCGAGGTGTTCATATCACCCGGCGTATATGTCAAGGATGATATTTACAACTATGTGGAACCCGATATCACCGTAATCTGCAAGGACGAGAAACTGGATGAGAAGGGCTGCCACGGCGCCCCGGACTGGGTGATCGAGATTGCTTCCCCCAGCAACAAGTACATGGATTACGGACGCAAACTCATGCTGTATCAATCCGCCGGCGTCCGGGAATACTGGATCGTCGATCCCGCCAAAAAGATCGTCACCATCTATGATTTTGAACACGAGGACGGCCCCGAGATTCACTCGTTCACCGAACCGGTCAAGGTCGGGATTTATGCGGATCTGTATCTGGATCTCAGTACCTTTCTGTAACGAATATTCCCAGTGGGCACTGGCTTTTCAAAAAGGATTCAGAGATTTTTACTATTTTGTGGGAAGTTCTTTTTACCAAAAATCCGAAAAACATAATACAATGATAAAAGCAGCTCCGGCTGTATACCACATAAGGAGGAACTGTAATGACAACAGTGAATTTAAACGAGCATTGGACGCTGACCGTCCTCGGGAAAAATGTCTATGACATTCCAGAAACCCCGATTGAAACCGTGGTCCCGTCCACTGTATACGAAACATTGTTAAAAAAGGAACTGATGCCGGACCCCTTTTACCGCGATAATGAGCTGACGGCTTTAAAACTGATGGAAAACGACTTTGTCTATGAGACCGATTTTTCCCTCACGAATACCCAGCGAAACGCTGACAAGCTTTTCCTGCGTTTCTATGGAATCGACACCCTGGCGGATGTCTACTTAGACGACCAGCTGCTGGGTTCTGCCGATAACATGAACAGAATCTGGGAATTTGATATCACTGCCTCAGTCAAAGACGATCCGGAAAATACCGTATATCACTTGAAGGTTGTCCTGCACTCTCCTACCCGTTTTATCAGAGAGGAAAACGAGAAATGTCCCGTGGGAGGCTCCGCTGAATCCATGCCCGGCTTCCCCCACATTCGCAAAGCGGCCTGCATGTTCGGTTGGGACTGGGGTCCCAGGCTCCCCGATGCCGGACTGTTCCGTGAGGTCACAATAGAAACCGTAAAAACTGCCCGGATCAGTCAAATTTACCTTACCCAAAATCACCATGTCACCGGCAAAACCGTACATGGAAATACCGTTTCTGATGTGCTTCTGACAGCCGATGCCGAGATTGAATGGACGCCGGAGGCTTCCTCCGAGCAGGTCAAAATCATACTTCTTGTGAAGTCGCCTGACGGGAGTTCCACCCTTTCCGCAGAGAGCTCTCCCATCGACGCCATTACCGATTCCGCTCCTTCCATGGGATTGACCGGTTTAAACTGCGGTCTTCGCTGCAATCACGTCAATGTAGAACTGACCGTTTCCGATCCGCAGCTTTGGTGGCCAAACGGCTACGGCGCCCAGCCCTTATATGAGGTAAAAGCTCTGCTTGTCCCTGTCTCTGACGGCAACGGGGAAACCGAACCTCTGGATGTATGGCAGGAGCGTATCGGCCTGCGCACCGTGACTATGAACACAGACCCGATACCGGATGAAACCTTTGATCCCCACATGACGGACCAATGTGAGGATCTGGACGACGGCGACAGCATGGTCTTTCATGAGGGAAAAAGGAAAATCTTTGTCACCGATAAGGAGGCAAAAAAACTTCCCGGCCGCAATTTTGCATTTGAGATAAACGGCCTACAGATTTTTGCCATGGGCGCTGACTACATACCGGAGGATAACATCCTGACAAGGCAGACAAGGGAGCGGACTGACATGCTGCTTGCCTCCGCGCAGGAATCCCATTTTAATTGTCTGCGTGTCTGGGGCGGCGGTTACTTCATGGACGATTTTTTCTATGATGTCTGCGACGAAAGGGGCCTCCTTGTGTGGCATGACTTCATGTTTGCCTGTGCTTCCTATGAGCTGAGTGACAGTTTTGAGGCCAACGTTGCCGCGGAGATCAGACAGAACATCCGCAGGCTCCGTTCCCACGCCTCCATTGCACTGTGGTGCGGCAACAATGAAATGGAAACGCAGTATGAAGGATTGGCATGGCCTAAATCCAAGAAACAGTATTACGACTATATCCGTCTGTACGAGTACATCATCCCCAAGATCGTAGAGGAAGAAGATCCCGTGACCTTCTACTGGCCTTCCTCGCCCTGCTCCGGCGGAAACTTCGAGAACAGTAATGCCGAAAACGTAGGTGATGTGCACTACTGGGGTGTATGGCACGGCAACGAGCCTTTTACCGCATATCGGAAGCATCATTACCGCTTCCTGTCGGAATTTGGTTTCCAGTCCTTCCCGGCATTGCAGACCATCCGTCGTTTCACCCTTGAAGGGGACCGGAACATCTACTCCCGCGTGATGGAAATGCACCAGAGAAATACCGCGGCAAACGGCAAGATTATTAACTATATATCACAGACTTATCTGTATCCTAAGAATTTTGATGAGCTGCTCTACTGTTCTCAGCTTTTGCAGGCGGATGCCATCCGCTACGGCGTCGAACATTTCCGCCGTTTCCGCGGCACCTGTATGGGGACTATGGTATGGCAGTTGAACGACATCTGGCCCGTAGCCTCCTGGGCAAGCGTAGACTACTACGGGAACTGGAAAGCATTACAGTACGCAGAAAAGCGAATGTTCGCCCCTGTGCTTCTCTCCTGTGAAGAACACGGTGAGGTTGACCAGAAGCCCCATGTAAATTCCCTTCCCCAGCCGGTGGATATCAGTGCGGACCTGCATGTGGCCAACGAGACAGCCGAACCGGTCAGCGGAGTCGTAAAATGGGCGCTGCGTCTGCCTGACTCCTCCATTGTGCGCGACGGTTCGTTCTCCGTGACGGCGCCCGCCTATGGCGGCGTATGGCTTCCACATCTTGACTTTAATGGTCAAGATCCTTTAAAAGTACATTTAGAGTATTCCCTGACAGTTGACGGAACCGTCATTTCTTCCGGAACAACCCTGTTCTGCGCACCGAAACATTATCAGTTCCTGAACCCGGATTTGACCGTTTCAGTCGACGGAGATACCGTTACCGTAACTGCAAAGAACTATGCAAAATCAGTCAGCGTGGAGACGGAAAACGGCATCCTCCGGCTGGATGATAACTTTATCGACATGGAAGCAGGCACAAAAACCTTTCAGATTCTGCCGGGCCGTGATTTCACCGATGTGGATGGAAAAGCCGTTTCCGGGTCATTCCGGGTAAGAAGTATTTACGAGAGCGCGGACAGATAAACCGTTTTCATCCGTCCGTAGTCTCTTTTGACCCCATTTACACGAAAAAGCCGGGAAGCAGCGTACCCTGTACGCTCACATCCCGGCTTTTCTTGCCTGTCTGGGAGTAACTCCCTTTCGTTTCTTATAACATCGTATAAAATAGCTGCAGTCAGAATATCCCACCTCCTGCGCGATAAACGCTACATCATGATTGGAAAATAGCAGCATATTTTCCGCCACATTGATCCGTGTCGCGTTGATGTATTCCCGGCATGTCATACCGTATCGCCTGTGAAAATTCATCGAGAAGGTCGAATGAGACATATTGCACATAGAAGCAAGATTTTCAACGGTTAACTCCTCAAAGTAATGCTGGTCTATGTACTCGGAAATCAAATCAAAACTGAGCTCATAGGCCGGATGTACCCCCGGCGCAGATAGCAGATATCCTCCTTTTTGCCAGTGTCTTACAAACTTTCCCATCAAGTTGCGAAGATCCGCCGTGAGAATCATGAAATAGCCATACTCCTTGTTCCGGTCTTCCTTTACAACCTCCTCAAACAGCGGAAGAAGCCCCATGGCGCCGGTCTGTTCCGGCAAAAAAAACAGGGATACTCTGACGCGCTGATCCCGTGCAGGGCGGACCTGAGGTTCATCTTATCCATCTTTCCTGTCGGGAGAATGGCGGAATCAAACTTTACCACATAATAACGAATACGTGCTGATTTATCCACAGCGCTGATCGCATGGATGGATTTTGGCGGAAATAGCACTACGGAATCTTCCGAACATACCTGTACCACATTGTCAATGGTGATTCTGGCTGTTCCCTCTAGGATGTAAAGCAGCTCCACATAATAATGCCAGTGCGCCGGAATCGGAAGGGCAGACTTGCCACTGTCAAAACAGAACGCCTCGTAGGGTGAGGTAATCGGATCGATATATTCATACAACGTATTCCTTGCGGTTTCTCCCACTATGCAATATCCTCCATCTGCGCCGTATACAACCGATAATAATACCCTTTCTTCTCAATCAGCTCCTGATGCGTACCGGATTCCAAAATACCGCCCTGATCTATGTACATGATTCTGTCGCAGTTTTTGATTGTCGAAAGCCTGTGGGCAATAATAAAGGAAGTTCTGCCCTGCATCATCGCATTCAAGCCCTGTTGAAGCGCTCTCTCCGTATGCATATCGATACTGGAGGTCGCTTCGTCGAGGATCAAAATTGCGGGGTCGCTGAGCAGTGTTCTCGCAAAAGAAACCAGCTGCATCTGCCCCTGGGAGAGCAGGGAACCGCGCTCCTTCACCTCCGTCTGATAACCGTCCGAAAACTTTCTGATAAATTCATCCGCGCACACTGTCTTTGCCGCCTCTATGATTTCTTCCGGCGAGGCGTCCAGCCTGCCATAGCGGATATTGTCCTCGATCGTTCCCGAAAAAAGAAAACTGTCCTGCAACATAATACCCATACGGGAACGCAGGGAAGCAAGCGTCACTTTTGCGATATCCTGCCCATCAATCAGGATACGCCCTCCATCCACATTATAAAACCGGGACAAAAGATTTACAATGGTACTCTTTCCCGCGCCCGTAGGCCCTACCAACGCCACACTCTCGCCGGGTTTCACGGTAAAGGAAATATCACGCAGCACCGGTTTATCCGATTCGTACCCGAACGTCACATGCTCAAAAGCCACCTCTCCCCTGATGGGCGGCATCAGAACCGCATCCGGCGCATCATCCACCGTGACAGGCTCATCCATGGTCTCAAAAATACGCTCCAAATAGGCAATGTTATTGATAAAATTGTTAAAGATATTTCCTAAATTCATGATCGGCTGCCAGAAGCGGGAGGCATAGGAGGAGATCGCCACAATCACTCCCAGACTCGTATTCCCCTGCCCGAAAATAAGCAGTCCGAAGATAAAGACAGCCGCCCGCACCCAGACGGAAATATTGTCAATGCCCGGCCATACCAGATTGCTGTAGGTAACCGCCCGCATCCAGACGCTCCGGCACCGGCGGCACAGCTCGGCAAAGGTCTCCTCGTTTTCCTCTTCTCTCGCAAAAATCTGCGTGATCTTTACACCCACAATATTTTCCTGTAAATACGCGTTTAAGTTAGAATTTTTGTTAGATACCTGCTGCCACGCTTTCCTCTGCCTGTTTTTGATCCACAGCATAAAAACTGCAAGCACCGGCACCCCTGCCAATACCACCAACGAGAGTTTGACGTCCACGCAGAACATAAAAATCACGATAAAGATCAGATTCAGTATCTCCAACGCTACATTAATCAGGCCGTTCGACAACATATCCGAAACGGAGTTTACATAATTCACCACCCGGATCAGGATCTTGCCATGGGGCCTGTCGTCATAATACTGAAAGGGAAGTTTCTGCAAGTGGGCAAAAAGATCCTTTCTGATATCGTAGATAATATTCTGGCTGACATGAACCATAATATGGGAACGAACGGTGGTAAACACTATGCTGACCACATAGGTCAAAATCAGCATTGCCACCAGAAAGATCAGCTGTTTTACATCCTTGTTCGGGATCGCCCCGTCAAGCGCCCTCTGTGTCACCATAGGCGCAAACAAAGCCGCTATGCCGCCGCAGGCGCTTAGAAAAAGAGATAGTATCATCTTCCACAGATACTTTTTGATATAACCGGAAGCGCGCAAAAGATGCCGGATATCAAAGGGTGTCTCCAACGCCTCGTCTTCTCTGAATGTATTTCTCCCCGCCATAACCGTATCCTCTCCAAGATCAGTGTCTTTTCACGCTACGCCCCGGTCTGTAGCTGAACCAGACTGTAATAATATCCTTTTTTTGCCACCAGCTCCTCATGCGAGCCCGCTTCTGTGATACGTCCGTCCTGCAAGACGATAATCCGGTCAGCCGCTTTCGCGGTTGAAATCCGCTGTGCAATCACGATTTTGGTACACGAGAAATCCAGTTCTGCCAAACCGTGCTGAATCTGCTTCTCCGTCTCCAAATCCACCGCAGAAGTGGTATCGTCCAGAATCAGAATGGAGGGACGCACCGCCAAGGCCCGCGCCAGAGAGATTCTTTGTTTCTGGCCACCGGAAAGCCCTACCCCGCGCTCTCCGACAATGGTTTCGTACCCCTCCGGCATCCTTGAGATAAAGTCCGAAGCTGCCGAATACCTCGCGAACTTCTCCACTTCCTTCTGGCTGACATGACTGTCACCGTAGGCAATATTACCATCTATGGTATCCGAGTACAGCAGCACATCCTGCGTCGCCAAACCGATATTGCTGCGAAGCTGTTTCAGCTTCATATCCTGCACGTTGACGCCGTCCACCAACACTTCCCCCTCCGTGGCCTCATAAAACCGTGGGATCAGTTGAATCAAAGACGTCTTTCCACATCCTGTCTCTCCCATGATCGCCAGCGTTTCTCCGGGATTGACCGTAAAAGTCACATTGTGGAGCACGGGAAGGTTTCCGTCGGCATACTGGAAACTTACATTCTTAAATTCTATCCGGCCTGTAAACCGCTCCGGCAGATCAACCGCCCCCGGCCTGTCCACAATCTCAGGCTCGGAATAGTAAATTTCCATCACCTTCTCCGAAGCCGCTGAAAAACGTTGAAACTCATTCATCACGTTACCCAGCTGCCGCATAGGATTGGCAATGGCCCAGATCAGCCCCGAAAACGCCACATACTCTCCCATGGTGATCCTTCCTCCTATGATAAAGAAACCACCCACAGCCAGTAACACCACCGGCATCAGATTGGCAAGCGTCTCCACGTAAGGGAAATAGACCAACCAAGTCAACGCTGTTTTCTTGTTGGTTTCCGCGTAATCCTTGTTGCAGGCGTCAAACTTTTCGATCTCATAATTCTCTCTGGCAAAGGCCTTCACCACACGATTTCCCGCTATATTTTCCTGGGCCGCCGTGTTCATCCGGGAAAGCTTCTCCCGCAGCGTTCTGTGCTGTGGCGCTACCCGGTTCTTAAACAGGATAATAATCAGAAAAATGAGGGGAGCGATTGCGAGCATACACAGCGCCAAAAGCCAGTCCATATACAAAAAATAAGCTGCCGCCGCAAAAAACAGGGAAAGGGATTCCACAATTGTACGCACTACCCATGCCACCATATGCCGCACCGCATCCAGATCACCCGTCATTCTGGTCATCAGATCTCCTGTGCCAAGGGCGCTGTAAAACATCATATCCTGATGCTCTATCTTCTCAAACAGATAATTCCTGATGCGGTACAGCATCTTCTGGGACACATACTCCACGTCCATACACACCAGATAAACAATCAGCGTCCGAAGCAGGGTGAGCAAAATCATAGCCGCAAGCAGCTGAAAGAAAAGGCCGCGTTTGTCTGTAAGATTAGCCGCCGCCTCTTCTCCCGTCAAAAACAAATCCACAATCTGCTGCGTAAAAAAGGGAACGGTCAACTGCATCACGTTATAGACCACTGTCCCCACCAGTCCGATCACATAGAGACAGCGATATCCCTTCATGTTTTCCCAAAGCCAACTGATCTTTGATCTTTTCTCTTTTTCCTTCATCTGCTGCCACCCGCTCCCGGCTTTATCTGACTTCCTCTTTTCTCAACTATAAGCACCCCTTTCTGCAAATACTATGAAAAATCTACACAAAAATAGGAAAAACCTCTTACTCTTCGCAGTCAAATATGGTCTTCTGTTCGATATACTGTCCGTACTGCGCTTTCCAATCCTGATGCATCTGCGAACTGTCATAAACAGCAAGTCCCTCCGGTGTGAGCCGCATCTCGATCATCAGGTCATGTCTGTTTGGCCGGTCGGAATTGGAGCGGTGAACTTCCACCCTGTTTACGCCCTCAAGGGCAAGCGCCTTTTGAAACAATTCCCTGATATCCGGAAGCATTCCCTCCACATCCGTATTTTCCTTAAACTTTACAATAATATAATGCTTCATCGCTTCCTTCCCCCTCACGCAAAATCATACGGCGCGCCGGTCTCCGCATCCCGGTACTCGTGTTTCTCATAATACCCGATCAGCGTCCCATCCTCGTCCCGCAGGGCAACCATATAGACGTCCTTGTTTTCCTTCTCGTTGCGGTAGGTATAGATGATATTGTGCTCCGGGCTCTTTGAAAACCATGCCAGCACCTCTTCGATCCGTTCCGCAGACTGCGCGTTGTGACAGCCAAGCAGGCTCTGTCCCACAAGTCCGGCGCCGCCCCGCTTCGCATACCGCGCCACAGCCGCAGGATTCATATAGATAATCTCATGGGACAGATTGCAGATCACTACCGCGCACCTGTCCTGATCAATAACGCTCCTAAAATATTGCGGCAAATTCATACTGCTCATAACCTCTCCTCTTTTCCGTTGTTTTACTTTCTCACAACCTTCACGCCGCCTTCCACTTTGGAAACCTCCTCCATGCCGTGCATCACGAGAACAGGCTTCTTCTCCGGGCTACCCGTCTCAAAGGAAATACTATCCCCCCTGCGGGAAACCTTGGCCCGCATCACAATTTGACCAGATAAGTCAGGGATCTCGCAGACCGCTTCCGCGCCGTCCGCGAGGGCGTACAGATGCAGTTCCAACCCTTCGGTGTAATCGTAATCAGGCAGTTTTTCATTGCCGCCCCAGGCCAAAAGCGTGTTATCACGCACAAATACCGGCAGGGAGAAATAGTCGTAGGTCTCCCGATACCAGCGGCCGCCCTCTCTCTCTTCGCCGCTTAACAGATGAGTCCACTTCCCCTCCGGCAGATAATACTCGCCCACGCCATCCTCTCTGAAAATCGGCGCCACAAAGAGGGAATCTCCCAGCATATACTGCATATCCAGATCCTTCATGCCGGGTTCCTCCGGGAACTCCAAAATCATCGGGCGCATCATGGGAATGCCCGTCTCATGGGATAAAACGGCCTGTCTGTAAAGATAAGGCATCAGACGGCATTTCACATGCACAAAATACCTGACCACATCGCAGGCTTCCTCGTCAAACAGCCACGGCACGCGATAGCTCTGAGAACCGTGCAGCCTGCTGTGGGAGGAGAAAATGCCAAACTGCAGCCATCTTTTGTAAATATCCGGGGAAGCCGTCTTCTCAAAGCCGGAAATATCATGGCTCCAGAAGGAGAACCCGCTCATGGCAAAGCTAAGGCCGCCCCGCAGCGTCTCCGCCATGGAAGGATAGGAAGCGGAGCAGTCGCCGCCCCAGTGCACCGGAAACTGCTGGCCGCCTGCGGTTGCGCTTCTGGCAAAGAGTACCGCCTCTCCCTCCCCTTTTACCTCCTTTAACAGTTCAAATACCGCCTGATTATAGAGAAAGGTATAATAGTTGTGCATACTCAAGGGGTCCGCGCCGCCAGCGTAGGCCACATCAATGGGAATCCGCTCGCCGAAATCCGTCTTAAAGCAGTCCACACCCAGATCCAGCAAGGTTCTCAGCTTATCCTGATACCATTTCTTCGCGGCAGGGTTGGTAAAATCCACCAGCGCAATACCCGGATTCCAAAAATCAATCTGCTTGGCGCCTCTGCCGTCCGCGCGCATCACAAAGTAACCTTTTTCCATTCCCTCCCTGAAGAAAGGCGTTCCCTGCGCAATATAAGGGTTAATCCAAACGCAGATCTTTAACCCTTTTTCCTTCTTATAACGCGCAAACATCCCCTTCACGTCAGAGAAGGTCTGATCGTCCCACTCGAAGTCACACCAGTGCAGCGCCTTCATCCAGTAGCAGTCGAAGTGAAACACCCGAAGGGGAATGTCGCGCTCCGCCATCCCGTCAATAAAGGAGCTGGTCGTCTGTTCGTCATATTTTGTGGTAAAGGAGGTGGTCAGCCACAGCCCGAAA
The DNA here is from genome assembly GCA_002490705.1 of Lachnospiraceae bacterium UBA7202. Taxonomy (GTDB): domain Bacteria; phylum Bacillota; class Clostridia; order Lachnospirales; family Lachnospiraceae; genus UBA3282. The sequence continues at coordinate 21,327 of DKUO01000055.1, read as the reverse complement.
CTCCAAGCAGGCGGCAGGGCGGGCTTCCCTGTCATATCCGTATATCTGACTAACACCTCTTTCGGCGTGGGCCCATAGATGAAATGATACCGCAGCTCCTCTCCCGGCACGGAAAATCCCACGTACTCCACTTTCTCACTGGCCACCTCGAAGGAAACCGGCGTAGCGTGATCCACGAAAATACCGTATCCCCCGCTTGTCATATAAAAAGGAATGTTCTTGTAGGAAACCTGAGAGGAAGTACCGCCGTCCTCGTTCCACATGTCCACCACCTGGCCGTTTTTTGCAAAGGCAGTGAACTGCTCTCCCAGACCGTAAACCCGCTCGCCCGCTTTCAGGGACAGCTCCGTGACCATATAGGGCTCATGGCGCTCAGAAAGGTAGTTTTCTCTCGGGAACATGGTACTCGGCTGCTTGTTCCAGCGGATATAGCCGAGATTGCGAAAGCCGCACTCTGTCACGGTTTTTCCGTCCGCCTCAAAACGATACGTGCCTTCCTGCCTGTTAAACCGCACCGTCACCGCGCCGCTTACCATCACCGCCTCGTCCTCTGTGATCTGCACGTCGAAGGGCGTCTCTTGACTAGTCAGGTCAAATCTTGCCTCCCTGTCCTCATAAGCCTCGTAATGTCTCGCCTTCACCAAAATATTATTCTCGGCAAACGCGATAAAGTCAATGGTAATCGTGGTGATGTTCTGGGCGTCTCCCCTGTTTAAAATCTTTCTCTCCGGCGCCACAATACGCATCCCCCTGTCCGTCTTTTCCGCATAAAATCCCTGTGATGCGTAAGACGGCGTCATATTTTCACTGCGAACCCAGTAACCTTCCGTAAATTTCATTTCTTTTCCCTCCTTCTTTCTCCATTATAGCGATAACCCGCTCCGCTTGCACCCTTTTTCCGAAAAAAGCGGCACGACTATCCGGCCGTACCGCTTTTCCCTATTAGAAATTCCTCTCACACAATTACTGCGCTCCGTCAATCGCTGCCCACTGCTCTTCGATCTGTGCGCACGCACCGTCCTTATCTACGCTGCCGGAGATATAAGACTGCATGATCTCGCCGAAGGTCTGATGCCAGCTGTCTGTGGAGTAGCAGATGGAAAGATCAGCCGCTCCTTTTTCTGCGCTCAGCGCGTCACCCTGCTTCACAACCTCAAAGGTGCTCTCAGCGTCGGATACAACCGGAGGAACTACGCCCGCCACGTCCGCGAACCAGGACTTTCCGTAATCGGAGGTATACCACCAGTTCACAAAATCAAGCGTGGGCTGTAACACTTCGGAATCCTTGGAAATGCGGAGCGCCTGATCGGAGCCGCCGATTACCTGACACTGTGCCGCATTATCTGTAACCGGATAGCCGTTGAAACCGATCTGTAAATTGGGATCAATCGCCAGAAGATCCGCCTCAACCCATGCGCCCTGTCCGCAGATCATAGCCGCCTTGCCGGTGCCGAATGCGGAGAGTTCGCCGTCGAGGGCTGTCTCGAGCGGCTTGTCGTCGCCATACTTCACAGCCAGATCAATGAAATTAAAGAAGTTATTGTATAATTCCGGATAATCGGCAACCTTCGCTTCGCCCTTCTCAAATTTTGCCACCAGCTCTGCGGAGCTAATACCCGCATCCGTTGCCGCTGCGTCCAGAAAATGCTGCCAAACATGCTTGAATACCCACCACTCGTTGAAACCGGTGGTAAAAGGCTTATAGCCTGCCGCGGAAATCTTTTCACATGCCGCCTGCATTTCGCTTACGGTCTGAGGGAACTCTGTGATCCCGCACTCCTCAAAGATCGCCTTGTTGTAGATCATACCGAAATAGTTGCCCTTGATTGCAATACCGTAGAGACCGGAACCATCCTCCGGGGAAGCCATCATGCTTGCCACTGCGGGCTGCATGGTAGACTCAAGGGGTTGACCGGTTAAGTCATAAGAATACTCCTTATATACGTCGATCTCCTTACCGGAAGTGGAGGAGAAGATCTCCGGCACTTCACCGGAATTTAACTTCGCCTTTAACAGCGTTGGGTAGTCGTTCTGTGTGGTTTCGTAATTGATCGTCACATTGGGCGCTACCGTTTTGTACTCTTCAATCAGGGTGTTAATCGCATCCGCATACTCCGGGGATGAGATAAACATATAGATCTCCGCCTCCTCGTCGGATGCTGCCGCCGCAGGCTCCTCCGCCGCCGGTGCCTCAGCCGCAGGCTCCTCTGCTGCCGGTGTCTCGGCCGCAGGCTCTTCTGCCGCCGGCGCCTGTGCGCTGTCGCCCGAACCGCCGCCACAGCCTGCCAGCATGGTCGCTGTCATAGCTGTACATAACAATACACTGAGCAATTTCTTTTTCATGTATATCCTCCTTCTCCCATATTTCTTTCTGGCATGGGTACCTTTTATCTATTCCAGCAGTCATTCTGCGGAATCTCACATTAACCTTTGACCGCGCCGGCCACAACACCTTCCACGATGTACTTCTGTAACAGAATGAATACGATTACAGAGGGCACAATCGCCAGTACCATAGCAGTCAACGCATAATTCCATTTGGTGTTCATCTGTCCCACAAAGGTGTAGGCCGCGAGCACCAGCGTCTTTGTCTCATTGTTGCTGTTGACCATCAAAAGAGGGAGCAGGAAATCATTCCAGATCCACATCACATCCAGCACAATCACCGTCACAATCACCGACTTGAGAAGCGGGAAAATGATCGAGACAAAGGTGCGGAATGTGTTTGCGCCGTCAATGGTTGCGCTCTCGTCCAGCTCCTTCGGGATGGTCTTCATAAAATTATAGATGATGAAGGTCGCCATCGGAATGCCGAACCCCCAGTATTGAATGCCTAAACCGATTTTGCTTCCGGAAAGGTGCAGTACATTCGCGGATTTAAGCAAACTGATCATAATCGCCTGAAAGGGAATCAGCATCGGTGTGATAATGATCGTGTGCGCGATCTTGCTGTACCTTCCCTCACGTCTCTCCAATATGTAAGCCGCCATGGAGGAAAAGACCACGATACCCGCAATGCCGATCACCGTGATAATCACATTATTTCTGAACAGAAGCAGATACTTCATCTTATCAATGACATAAGTGTAGTTGGACAAATCTAGGCTTTTCGGGAACGCCAGCACATCGCCCAAAATCTCTCCGAACGGCTTAAAGGAATTCATGACCATCAAAAATACCGGATAGATATAGAAGCATGCCACCACAAAAAGGCAGATGATCATCGTCCATTTACTTACTTTTCTCTTTGTTTCGCGACGCATTACAGGTCAACCTCCTTTCTGCTGAAGCCCTTTAATACGAGCTGTGTTATAATAAGTACAAACAGGAAGTAGATAATGGACTGGGCAGAGCCGAGGCCGTAATTGTTGTTTGTGAAAGCCTCCTTGTAAATCTGCATGGTCACACTGTTGGTCGCGGTTCCCGGACCGCCCTTGGTCAGCGCCAGGATGATATCGAACACCTTGAGGCCGTTTGTCAGGGACATAAAGATACAGGTGGTAAAGGAAGGGCCAAGGAGCGGCAGCGTCACCTTGAAAAACTTCTGTCTGCCTGTCGCCCCGTCCACCACGGCGGCTTCCAGCACATCCTTCGGCACTGCCTGTAGTCCCGCTATGTAAAGCACAATGTAAAATCCCAGCGACTGCCACACGCCCACGAAGGCTACCGAGTAAAATACCAGATTCGTATCGCCCAGCCAGCTGTAGTTCCAAAGGTTCCACTCCGTGATTTCGTATAGCTTCTCAAAGCCGCTGGTAAAGATGAATTTCCAGATAAAGCCTACGATCGTCATGCTCATGATGTAGGGAATGAAAAAGACACCCCGGAAAAAGTTCGCGGCCCGGAATTTCTTGGTCAGCACCACCGCCAGAGCCAACGCGAATATGTTGGAAAATATCACAAAAAATATGGTGTAGCGGGTGGTAAACCAGATCGAGGAAAGGAAGTCCCCGCTCTCCACAAAGATGGTCTTAAAGTTCTGTAATCCGATGAACCTGGCATCCTTGGAAATACCGTTCCACTCCGTCAGGGAATAGTATCCGCTCAGAACAAAGGGCAGATACATCATCAGGCAGACCAGTATAATCGCCGGAAGGGAGAACAGTACCGTCTCCAACTGTCTTTTTGTTTTCCTGCTCATAATGTCAGAATCCTTTCCGCGCTTTACGCATATAGTTTTCCGCAATTCCGAGTTCGCGAAGCGAATCTCGAGGAGTTGATTCCGGAGGAATCTACTCCAAGTATATTTTATTTATTTTCACAACAAAATGGAAATTTCCAACCAGATAGGTGGAAATTTCCGAACACTTTTTTATTCGTATTGTCCTATTATAAGGAATATAGTAAGATAGATTTTGTAAAAAATGTGCGACGCCCTATTTTTTTAACGGCAGTTTGCACAATACAGCCCAAAAAAAATAATGAGGCCCCATGCCATGATGAAAAAATTGAAAGCTAACGCAAAAAATCTGCTCAACCGCACGCCGCTCTGGATGCAGTTGGCCGTATTTATGATTTTGCTCACCACCATAATTGCCGGATATCTGATCTGCAAAGATTACACCTCTACCCGAAATCTTACCATCCAGAATCAGCTGGACACCACCGAAAAGATTCTGAATCTGGAATTGGAAAATCTGGACGCTTACCTGATGGAACTTGCCAACTTCTGCATTCAGCCCTACTACGACTCCCGTTTTACCAGAATCGTGGAGCAGACTACGCCCCTGACTGCCGACCAGATTTCCTATGCCAAGCAGCAGATGTTTTACTATTATTACACCCGGAACGATATCTGCGACTATGAGCTGTATCTGCTCCATCAGGATCTGTCCATCGGACGCACCAGCGGACAGCAGCACATTATCGCCAGGGAAAGCGCCCCGGAAGGCGTGTGGGAGGCTCTCTCGGAGTGTGAGTCCAGTCCCATGAACCACAGCATCCATCCGGCAGACTCTGCACACCTGATCTACTACCACTCTCTTTTTCAGGTGAAAGGCCGTGTCAGTCAGGCCATCGTGCGTCTGGAGCTGGACGAAACCTTTGCCGAGCAGCTGTTAGAAAACCACGCGACCCACGGTGAGATTGTTTTCTTCTTAAACGACAACGACGAGATCATCTTCTGCAACCAGGCCGAACTGTCGGAAAGCAGGGAAGAACTGATGGACGCCCTCTCCCGAACGGAGGAGCACCGCGACGGTTACAAGACAATTGACCTGTCCGGTCGTTCCTATCTGCTGGTTGGGGCCGAAAGCAATTCCTCCGGGATTCGCCTGCTCAGCCTGACTCCCCTCTCCTACATTGACTCCCAGATCGGACAGCTGCAAAAGTCCGTCCTGGTAAGCGGCCTCCTTGTCTGGCTCCTCACCGTCATATTGATCTATATGCTACTGCGGTTGTTGACCATTCCCCTGCGGATGCTCTCCGCCCAGATGCAGAAGACCGGCGAGGGAGATTTCCATGCAAGAATCGACGCAGAAGGCAGCATTGAAATTCGGAAGCTGTCCGAAAGCTTCAACTCCATGGTCTCCCACATCGATCAACTGATCAAACGCACCTACGTGGCGGAATTAAACGAAAAGGATGCAAGGCTGGCGGCTCTGGAAGCCCAGCTGAATCCCCATTTTCTGTACAATACCCTACAGGCGGTCTCCACGGAAGCGCTGATCAACGACCAGCCCCAGATCCACCGCATGATTACCTCCCTTGCCTCCAATCTGCGCTACACCATCAAATCCGACACCCTGGTGCCCCTGAAACGGGAAATGGACTATGTGAACGACTATATCTTTCTTCAAAAAATCCGAATGGACGACGCGCTGGAATTTCACAGCGATATCGATCCTGCAACCGTTGACTGCCTGATCCCTAAGATCAGCATACAGACGTTAGTGGAAAACTCCATCATCCACGGGAAGTCCGGCAAAACGGACGCGCTCATTGTGACAGTATCGTCACATCTTAATGACAATACTGTCACCATTAAAGTTCGGGATAACGGGCGCGGCATTGCACCGCAGCAGCTGGAAAAATTGTATGCGGATTTTGATCTGCAAAAGAACACCGGCAAAAACGGCGGCATCGGACTTGCCAATCTCCACAGCCGGATCGGGATTCTCTATGAGAGGCCTGCCTCCATGGAAATCCATACTCTGGAAAATACGTATACAGAGATTATCCTGTCCCTGCCCGCCACGAAAGAATCAAATTGACTCGGAGGAAACTTATGTACAAAGCGCTGATTATTGACGACGAAAAACCGGTACAGATTGCCATCCAGAAATTGGGAAAATGGAAATACTACGGTATCGAGCCGCCGCGTCTGGCTGTGAACGGCCGGGACGGCTTACAGGCCATGCGCGAATTTCACCCGGAAATCGTCTTTGTAGATATGAACATGCCCGTCATGGACGGCGTCTCCTTTCTGCAAACCGCTTCCGAAGAATTCCCCGACAGCCAGTACGTGGTGGTCAGCGGCTACGACCAGTTCAGCTACGCCCAGCAGGCGCTCCACTACGGCGCCTGCGAATATCTGCTGAAGCCGGTGGAAGAGGACGCCTTAAACGGCGCCATCGAAAAGGCTATCCTTCGCATAGATCCGAACGCCTCTTTTGACTCCAATAAGCCGGAGAGGGAAGAGATTTCCCCTGACGAGGCCGTCTCCATCATCAAAGAATACATTGACAGCAATTACTGCCAGAATATCAAAATCACGATGTTTTCCGAAAAATATTTCTTTTCCACCGAGTATCTGACAAGACTTTTCCGCGGAAAATACGGCTTCACAATCTACGAGTATGTCCTGAAGCTGCGCATGGAACGTGCAAAGGAACTGTTGGAAGATGAAAGCAATAAAATCATCGACATTGCGGAGCGGCTGGGCTACGCAGACAATCACTATTTCAGCAAAGCCTTCCGAACCTACTATCACACTTCTCCCAGCCAATACCGAAAGGAATTTCTCGAAAAGAAAAAGCAGTAAAACCGGTTTTCGGCTTTACTGCTTCTCACATTCCCTGTTATTTTAAGGCCTGCGCCAACTGATAGATATTTTCCAAAATCTCCTTGGTCTTTGCCATATCCTCCACTGTCGCCTCGGAAGTCCTGAGTCCCTCGGTGGAGGAAGCCGCAACCTCCTGACTGGTGGCGGACAGATGCGTAATATTGTCTGATATCGTCGCCGTCGACTGCAAAATCCCCTCTATAATCTGTTCTGTCTCCACTATGTAAGCCGAGAGATCCGTCACTTCCCTGTTCACGCTCTCAAATTTCTCTCTGGTACTCTCAATCAACTCATTCTGTTTTCTGACAGAAGCCGCCGAATCCTCAATCATCATGCTGGCGTGCTTGGTGTCCTCATTCAGCTCCGCAATGATGTTCGTAATTCTGTTGGAAGCGTCTTTGGTCTGCTCCGACAGCTGCCTGATCTCATCCGCCACCACAGCGAACCCTTTTCCCGCCTCTCCGGCGCGGGCCGCCTCAATAGACGCGTTCAGGGCAAGCAGATTTGTCTGATTGGAAATACTTAAGATAACGCCCACAAAGTTCTGTACATCCTCCACCTTGGCGGTCAGTCTCTCGATCACCTCCACCGTGACCTGACTTGCATTCTCCACATTTTCAGCCTGCTTTTTCAACTCCCGAACTACCTCGGAGCCTTCCTCTACCGTCTTGTCCGTGGTCTTGGAAGCGGCAAGCATTCTCTGCGTGCCCTCCTCCGCCTTATCCATATTGTCCTGAATATCCGCACACATGGTCGCCTGTGTCTGAATGGCCTCCGCTGTGCTCTCCGTGCTCTCCACAATATTGCTCATAGCAAAGTTGCTGGTATCGACGCTGACCTTCAGGTTTTCCAACATTTCCATCGCCTTCTCAAAATACTGCGAAATATTCTCCGCCGTCTGGGCCATCGTCCGGTTGCTCTCTTCCTGTTTCCTAGCCGCCTCCATAATGCCTTCCGTATTCTCTTCATGAAAACGGATCAAAAGCATCACGGCCCGGATGGAAGCAAACGCCGCCAGCGTCAGCACGATCAGCGCAATCACCAGCTCTTCCAAGTTCTCGTTGCCTGAAACAATACCTGTAATCAGCCGGATAAGGCCAACTAAAAGAGCCACAGTATTGCCGCCTACAATAAGCCGTATATTCAAATAAGCCATCGCCGCAAAAATCACCGGCATCGAGTAAGTCCATGTGCCGCTTGTCGTCCCCAAGAAACAGACCACTGCATATACCACTGCCGCGCTTACCATCAAAATGACGCCGCACCGCTTTGTCGTCTTACCGGTCAGATAAGCAATCACGGAAATAATCATTGCCGCCACCGCCGCGACAAGCTGTACTCCTGTTCTCCATGTAGGTGTGTTGGACATCGCCCACAAAACCATTGACAATGCGATATATCCCAATATAATCATCACGATCGGAAATACCGCCCCGTTTGCCCTCTTATACTGCTCCTCTGTCATAGCAACCCCCTTTTGCGGTCCTGATCGTCCCTCCACGATTATCCCGCTTTTGTTTATTTCACTGCTCTGTCCTCTCCCCACTTTTCAGTATATTCCCATTTATCTGATTTTTCAATTTTTTTCATTTTACATTTATTGCTTCCGTTTCCATTTTTTGTTTCTCCCATTTCCGGACTTAATCCAAGATCTCCAACACAAAACCCGTCTTTTGCGTAAACTCCTCCGCCCATTCCTCCGTGCAGAAAAAGACAATGGCGCCCTGCCCGTTATCCCCCATCCCATAGAACCGCTTCGGCGTATCCTGTCCCTCCAGCAGTTCGTTGAAGATGGTAAGCGCCTCGTCATCAATCCAGTCATAAAACACTTTCATCTTATACTCATAGTCCTGCCCCTCCCAGTTCAGGCTGACCGTGATCCTCCCGCGGCCCTTCTCCCAGTCCACATCCTCCGTATCTTCCCTGATGTTATTCACACTGTCAAGGGGACTTTCCTGTGCCAGCGCCAGCATGCCGTTTAAAAGGTCTATGTAATCGGTAGTAAGGTCGAAGCCCTCAAAATCGAACCAGAATACCTCTGACGAATAGCCAACCACATTCCAGTCCTCATCATGTTCCGGCCTGCCCAGATTCATCAAAAGCCATGTATAAGGATTCTCTTCCATCCGATCATGCAGGTTGTATTCCAGCGTGGAATTTTGTTGTATGTACTCCACGGTTTCCTCCGGCACATGCAGTCCCAGCGAGGCAAGCGTTTCTATCTGTTCCTCTAAGGGCACGTCTGCCACAGGCATCTGCATGTCGAAAGTCCCTTCGAAGAAGTCCAGACAAATACGCACCATAAGGATTCCGAAACTCACAAGTATGATCGCCGCAAATATGACCCATGTAAGCCACCCCGGCACATAGCGGGCCTTTTTGGGCGCAATCCTGTGCACGCCATGATCTGCGCAAATGCGTTGAAAGGCAGCCACCTGTTCCCAGCTTGCAAAGCTCTCCTTAGCAATGGCGATGAAATGTTTCTTATCCTTATCAAAGAGATAAAAAGCCTCCTGTGTCTCCACCAGCCACTGCAAAGAATCCCAGCCAAAATAATCCTTCATATCCGCAGGCATATGGACAGTAACGCCCTCCTCTGCCAGCGAAACCTGCCATGGCCCGCACCACCGGGCCGCTATTTCCGGCGCCTTTAACTGCTTTCTGATATTCTTTTCCGGATCGCGAAAGTACAGACGCAGCGCAAACCAGCCGGCCAGCGCAAGGCTGAAACAGAGCAGCGGCCACTGAATCTCCCCCGCGATCAGGCAAGTGAAAACGGACAACGCCGCCGCCATCACGCCGCCCCACAGGAGCATGCCGTAAGTCCGCGCCGCCTTTCCAAACGTGCCGCCGTTTACAAGATCCGCCGCCCCCTTTTGGATGCGCACCCACCTCTCCCCGTCTAAGAAGAAAGAAAAGTGCATATAACACCCCGCCTGATCTGACAAGCCCGTCTGATCCTCCATCTGGCCTGTGAATTCTGGCTGAGGCTGTCCCATCGGGCCTGTCTGGCCCGCAGCATCCGGCCGGGTCTGCGCGCTGCGGATTCTCCCAAGAAATGCCTCCGCCTCCTGCTCGCTTCCAAAGACGCGAAGGGGCATCACAAACCATGCCGGACGCTTGACCTGCTGCATGTAACCCAACATGAGAAGGTGTTTCGTCCTGCGGATGAGCTGAATATTTTTGTAAGGGACCTCGGAACAGTTCCCTCTCATCACCCGCAGCTTGTCCCCTTCCATCTGAGAAACGGTCCACAGCTGTCCGTCCAGAAGCTTGACGGTTCTCCGGTAATAATAAATTCCTGCCGTAGTCAGCATAGTAATGACCAAAGCGCCAAGAACAAGCGCCGCCTCATGGAAAACAAAATCCTCCAACGCGCTGATGAGCAAAAGCGCAAGCCAAACGCCTTTCCGGTATTTTATCTGCTGCCAGTAAGCAAACCGGCAGAATTCCCGTATCTCCGGCAGATCCATGACATACTCGTATTTTTTGTCTTCGTCCATGTTAACCTCCATTCCAAAGCGTTAAGCAGGGGACCCGATGCGTTTACTTTTTAACAGTATGCCATAAATTCTTTCCGTTTTCTATTAGTTTTTACTCCATTCCGGGAAAAACTTGCATTTTTTCAGGACTTTATTCCTGTTTTATAAAAAAATCACTCCTCCTTCTCCCCGATATCCGCCACCGGTTTTTTCAGCCCTTCGATTACAATGCCGTTTTTCTGCGCGTAATCCCAAAGTGCCGCGTGAATCGCTTCCTCTGCCAGCAGCGAGCAGTGCACCTTCACAGGCGGCAGGCCGTCCAGCGCCTCCATCACCGCCTTGTTGGTGACAGCGAGCGCCTCCTGCACCGTCTTTCCCTTCACCAGTTCCGTAGCCATGCTGCTGGTGGCCACCGCCGCGCCGCAGCCGAAAGTCTTAAACTTCACATCCTGAATGACGCCCTGTCCGTCGATGTCCAGATACATGCGCATGATATCGCCGCATTTCGCGTTTCCCACAGTGCCAACGCCACTGGGGTTCTCTATCTCCCCCATATTGCGGGGATTGTTGAAATGATCCATCACCTTTTCGCTGTACATAACTGTCTCTCCCTTCCTTTTCGTACCATAACATTTCCATTCAGTCTTGCTATCATATTATTCTGATATGATTAATATGATTTTTGTGTAAAATTATAGATCATAAACTTTTTACTGTCAACCATCTTCTGATGGCCTTCCCCACGCCGTTGTGGTCGTTATCATCCGTCACCGCATCGCACAGCGCCTTAATTTCCTCCGCTCCGTTTCCCATGGCCACGGACCATCCCACCGCCTCCAGCATGGCCCGGTCATTATCCGCGTCCCCGATCCCTGCCGTCTCCGCCATGGAAATGCCAAGATGTTCGGTCAGGGCCCGCAGGCCGCTGGCTTTTGTCACTCCCGCCGCGTTCATTTCCAGTGACGCGCCCTCCGCAAAGGCAAAGGATAAAGGCAGGCGCTTTAACGCCTCATACCCTGCCGCCCGGTCCACGGCGGAGCGGAAATATACGTTCACCTTCGGGATCGCATCGAAACGCTTCGCTTCCACCCTCATATCATCGACTTTTCTGGTCAATTTTAAAAACATGGGCTGATAAATCCCCATGTGGAAGTCTGCCATGTGACTTACCTGGTCAATCCTGACAATCGACTCATTCTCTGTCAAAAAATGTGCCATGGCATCGTACTGTGCGGCTACCCTGACAATCTCCTCGATATAGGCGCCGGATAACATTTGACAAAAGACGCTCTTTCTCTCCTGAAAGTCATATACCAGCGCCCCGCTCAAAGCCACGGCATAGCGCATACAGGGAAGCTGTTTCACATAGGCTTCCAATTCCGGCACAGCCCTGCCGGTGCTGTACACTACCTGAATCCCCCGGCCCGCCGCTTCCTCCACATCCCGTATGGTGTCCGGGGCAAGGGACTTGTCCGATCGCAATAAAGTACCGTCCATGTCAACGGCAATCAGTTTATATCCGCTCATATGCTTTCAAACCCGCTCGTTCTTTTTCTTTCAACCACTACTGTTCCGGCTGGGAAGGCGCCGCCTGCGGCTGTATCTGCTCTGCCGGTTCCATGCCTGCCGCCGTCCCCGGCTGTGTCGGCTCCGTTCCCGGCTCAGGCACAAGCTCCGGCTCCGCCTCCTGCGGAATCTCCGGCAGGGGCTCCGGCTCCGTTCCCGGCAGATGGTAGCAGATGACCGGCGTGCCTTTCTCCACATAACCGTAAATCTCCTGCGCAACGGCATAGGGCAGATTGATACAGCCATGGGAACCGTTGGTCATATAAATATTTCCGCCGAACTCACTTCTCCAGGAAGCGTCATGCATCCCCACATTGTTGTTGAAAGGCATCCAATAAGAAACCGGTGTGCTGTAGGTTTCCCCGTTTAACGTGGCATCCCGTTCCTTGTAGGTGATGCCGTAAATTCCCTCCGGGGTTGCATTTCCTCTGGAAGCGTTGCCTGACACAAAATCAGACTCCAACACACATTCCCCGTTTTGGTATAAAAACAGATGCTGGGCCGTCAGATTTATTTCCACATAGGAATCTCCGTAATCTGGGTCGTCAAAGGAGGCCGCCGTCTGTCTGTAAACGGGAATGCGCTCCCCGCTCTCTCCCCGCTCCAGCATTTCAATCAGCTCTTCGGTTTCCTGTCCGGTATCCATCCACCAGCCATAGTCCCCCGTATTGATCGTCACTGTTTCTCCGTAGCTGGTCTGAAACTCTCTCCTGTGGAAGATGGTATCATGCTTTTTCCGCAGAGAGGAGACATACTCCTTCACCAGTTCCCGGTCAAGGGACGCCCGTGTCCCGTCCAATACAATCCAATCGACTATAGTGTCTGCGTCCAGCGTTTCCCGCTCCGCTCCAAACGTGTAAGTAATTACGGTATTCGTATAGTTTTGGAGCTTCTCATAAGTCTTTTTCAGCGCTTCGTCTTCCAACGTGACCTTGGGTTCCTCATAACAGCCGGCCGCTTCCAGATCCACCTGCTCCTCCAGACTTTCCACCGCCGCCTTGACTGCCTCCATGGTTCTCTCCCTGTTCAGACGGTTTCCCGGTTTTTCCGCAACCAGTTCAAACCCCTGTCCCGGGACATAATCCGCTATGTAGGCATCCGCAGGGTCCTCTATGAACTCCTTTTGAAATCCCCTTAAGTCCCCGATCTTTTCCTCCAAAACCGGCTCCTCATAGAAAAGCGGCGCGTCCGTCCTGTAATCTGTATCCTGTTTTACGAACCACAGATAGCGATTCTGTCCCTGTAAAATATCCTCCAGCGGCTCCGTTGAAATATAAGAAATCCCGATTTCTTTTCCCGGTATTTCCTCCTCCAGAAAGGTTCCGTCAGCCTGGCGTTCTATTACCCGAAGGGAATAGTTGCCGATCTGTTCCTCCAGCTCCGGGATCGACATGCCGGACACATCCACCCTGTCGATCACCGTGCCGTTTAAGAAACAGCTCTGATAGCGGCCAAGCCCCGCTATATAGATCAAAAGCAGCCCGAGAATTGGCACGCCAATGATCAGGGAGGCAATGAAAATCACCCTCCTCTTCTCTTTCCTTTGCTCTATTTGATCCCTTTTCCCATGGTGCTTGCGATGTAGTCTCATTTTTCCTTCTTCTCTTGAAACAAGGTTTCTCTATCACTTGACACCATTATTATACACGCCAAATATAATATTGTCATTTATTTAAACAGAAATTTCACGCAATCTGTCTGTGCAATATACAATCCACATTTTTCAGAACTTTCAATCTGCTTTTTTCAGAATTTCCAATCTGCTTTTTTCATGGCGTTTGCCATCTACATTTTAATATTTCCTGTTTAAACTTAAAAAAACGCATGACAGAAATTTCTTGTCTGCCATGCGTCCCGTTATCCATTATAAACACTTTATCTCATAAAACTACGCAGAGATTCTCTACTGTACATAAAGATTGGTGTAGCCCATCAGGCTCTCGTCCACCTCTTTCGCACACTCCCTGCCCTGACGGATAGCCTTGACCACCAGCGACTGGCCGGTGTGCATATCCCCCGCCGTAAAGACTCTTTCCACATTGGTGGCAAACCCGCCGGGCGTCGTCTGCACGTTTGTCCTGCCGTCCACTTCCACCTTGAAAGCGTCCGTCACATACTTCTGGCTTCCCAAGAAGCCTGCCGCGATCAGCACGATCTCAGCGTCCAGCGTCTTTTCCGAACCCTCGATCTCCTTCATGTTCATGCGGCCCGTCTTCTCATCCTTCTCCCATGCCAGAGAAACGATTTTCACAGCTTTCAGATCGCCGTTTTTATCCTTCACAAACTCCTTGACCGTGGACTCGTAAATGCGCGGATCGTGACCATAGACAGCAATGGCCTCCTCCTGCCCGTAATCGGTCTTACATATTTTCGGCCACTCCGGCCACGGATTGTTCTCGGCACGCACATCCGGCGCTTTCGGCATCATCTCGATCTGGGTCACGGACTTTGCCCCATGGCGGATCGCCGTGCCAACACAGTCGTTTCCGGTATCGCCGCCGCCGATGATCACCACGTTTTTATCCTTTGTATCCACATACTTTTTATCCTGAAAACCGGAGTCCAAAAGGCTCTTGGTATTGGCCTTCAAAAAATCCACCGCAAAGTAGATTCCCTTGGCGTCCCTGCCCGGCGCGTTGATATCTCTGGGCTGGGAGGAACCACAGCAGAGCACCACCCGGTCAAATTCTTTCAACAATTTATCCGCCTTCACATCCCTGCCGATATCGCTGTTTGTCACGAAGGTAACGCCCTCCTCCTCCATCACTTTGATTTTGCGGTCAATGATCTGCTTTTCCAGTTTCATGTTGGGAATGCCATACATCAGTAACCCGCCAATCCGGTCGGAGCGCTCGAACACCGTCACCAGATGTCCGCGTCTGTTAAGCTGATCCGCCACCGCAAGGCCGGAAGGGCCGCTTCCCACCACAGCCACTTTCTTGCCGGTCCGCACCTTGGGCGGTTTCGGCGCCGCATAGCCCTTTTCGTAAGCGTTCTCAATGATGGCATACTCATTTTCCTTTGTGGAAACCGGTTCGTCGTGCAGACCGCAGGTGCAGGCCGCCTCGCAGAGGGCCGGACACACGCGGGAGGTAAATTCAGGAAAATTATTGGTCTTATGCAGACGGTAGTACGCCTGCTCCCAGTTTCCGGTATAGACCAGATCATTCCACTCCGGCACCAGATTGTGCAGAGGGCAGCCGGAGGTCATACCGCACAGGGTCATGCCGGACTGGCAAAACGGCACGCCGCAGTCCATACAGCGGGCGCCCTGCTCCTGCTGCTCCTCCCTGGTCAGATGCTCATGAAATTCCCTAAAATTTTTGATGCGCTGTTTCGGGCTCACATCCTTTGACACCCTGCGCTCATATTCCATAAATCCCGTTGGTTTTCCCATTTCTCACACCTCCCTGTCCTCAGACATTCTCCTTATCTTTTTTGTAGAATGCCTCAATCTGCGCCTGTTCCGCACTGAGTCCCTTCTCCTCCATCTGCACGATCAATTTCAGCATGATCTCGTAATCGTGGGGAATGATCTTCTTGAACTTCGGCAGATACTCCCCGAAATGATCCAGAATCTCTTTTCCCTTGACAGAATTGGTGTAGGCCACATGTTCTTTGATCATCTCTTTCAGTTCCAACACGTCGTATTTGGAAGTGATCTCATAAGAGGAAACCATCTCCTTGTTTGTCTTCGTGTAAAGGTCGTTGTTCTCATCCAGCACATAGGCAATACCGCCGCTCATACCAGCTGCAAAGTTTTTGCCCACGGAACCGATCACTACCACACGGCCGCCTGTCATATACTCGCAGCCATGATCGCCCACGCCCTCCACCACCGCGATGGCGCCGGAGTTTCTCACGCAGAAACGCTCGCCCGCCACGCCGCCGATAAATGCCTTGCCGGAGGTTGCCCCGTAGAGCGCCACGTTGCCGATGATGATGTTTTCATCCTGTTTGAAGGCAGATCCCTTCGGCGGATAGACCACCAGTTTACCGCCGGATAAGCCTTTTCCGAAATAGTCGTTGGAGTCTCCCACCAATTCCAGCGTCAGCCCCTTCGGGATAAACGCGCCGAAGCTCTGTCCGCCGGAGCCGTTGCACAGAATATGGTAGGTATCCTCCTCCAATGTATCCCCGAATCTTCTGGTGATCTCCGAGCCGAAGATGGTGCCGAAGGTACGGTCCGTATTGGAAACATCCACCTCAAGACTTCTCTTCTGCCCTGTCTCCAACGCCTTGGAAAGCTGCTTTAAGAGCACCCTCTCATCCAAGGTCTTCTCCAAATGGAAATCATACACCTGTTTCGGGTCAAAGATAAACTTCTCCTTGCTCCCCTCGTAGGGATTGCTCAGAATCAGATCCAGATCCACCTTTTTCTGGCGGTCCGTCAGATTTTCCTTCACCTTCAGAAGCTCGGTCCTTCCCACCAGCTCATCCACCTTGCGCACGCCCAGCTTCGCCATATATTCCCGAAGCTCCTGGGCAATAAACCGCATAAAGTTTTCCACATACTCCGGCTTTCCCGTAAAGCGCTTGCGAAGCTCCGGGTTCTGGGTCGCCACACCCACCGGACAGGTGTCCAGATTGCAGACCCGCATCATCAGACAGCCCATGGTCACCAAAGGCGCTGTGGCAAACCCGAACTCCTCCGCGCCCAGAATCGCCGCAATCGCCACGTCCCGGCCGCTCATCAGTTTACCGTCCGTCTCGATACGCACCTTATTTCGCAGACCGTTCTGGATCAGCGTCTGATGTGTCTCCGCCAAGCCCAGCTCCCACGGCAGACCTGCGTTATGGATGGAATTTCTGGGCGCCGCGCCCGTGCCGCCGTCATAGCCGGAAACCAGAATTACCTGCGCGCCGGCCTTAGCCACACCGGCCGCCACCGTGCCGACGCCCGCCTCGGACACCAGCTTCACGGAAATGCGCGCCTTCGTGTTTGCATTTTTCAGGTCATAAATCAACTGCGCCAGATCCTCAATGGAATAGATATCGTGATGGGGCGGCGGGGAGATTAACCCTACTCCCGGCGTGGAATGTCTGGTCTTTGCAATCCACGGATATACCTTGCCGCCCGGCAGATGGCCTCCCTCGCCGGGTTTTGCGCCCTGTGCCATCTTAATCTGAATTTCCTGCGCACTGTTTAAATATTCACTGGTAACGCCGAAACGGCCGCTTGCCACCTGTTTGATCGCCGAACAGCGGTTTAAACCGTCAGGCCCCACCGTCAGCCTTTCCTTATCTTCGCCGCCCTCGCCGGAGTTAGATTTGCCGTGGAGACGATTCATGGCAATCGCCATCGTCTCGTGGGCCTCCTTGGAGATCGAACCGTAGGACATAGCGCCTGTCTTAAATCTTGTGACAATGGTGTCAACACTCTCCACTTCCTCAATCGGCACGGGTTTCTTTGCAAAATTGAAGTCCATCAGCCCGCGAAGATTCTTGATGCTCTCCTCGTTATTGACCGCTTTGGTATATTGTTTAAATAACTCATAATCACCCCGTCTGGTTGACTCTTGCAGTAAGTGAATGGTCTCCGGGTTATAGAGGTGTTCGTCCGCGCCGCTGCGCATCTTGTGATGTCCCGTGCTGTCCAGCGTCAGATCCGTAGATAGACCGAGCGGGTCAAACGCCATGGAATGCAGCGTATCCACTTCCTCCTCGATATCCTTCAAGGTGATGCCGCCTACGCGGCACACCGTATTGGTAAAATATTTATTGATCACATCCTTGTCAATGCCGATGGCCTCAAAAATCTTGGAACCCTGATAGGATTGAATCGTGGAAATGCCCATCTTCGAGGCAATCTTCACAATGCCGTGAAGAATGGCGTCGTTATAATCGTTTACCGCCGCATAGTAATCCTTATCCAGCATCCGGTTGTCGATCAGCTCCTTAATGCTCTCCTGTGCCAGATAGGGGTTGATCGCCGACGCACCGAAGCCAAGCAGGGTTGCAAAGTGGTGTACCTCCCGCGGTTCACCGGACTCCAAAATGATATCCACGCTGGTTCTCTTTTTGGTGCTGACCAAATGCTGCTGTAGGGCTGACACGGCGAGCAGGGAGGGAATTGCCACCCGGTTCTCATCCACCCCTCTGTCGGAGAGCACGATAATATTCGCGCCCTCGCGGTAGGCTCTGTCCACCTCCACGAAAAGCCTGTCGATCGCCTTCTCCAATCTGGTATTCTTATAATAAGTAATCGGAATGGTCTCCACCTTGAAACCTTCCGCCTTCATGGTTTTGATCTTCAAAAGATCGGTGCTTGTGAGAATCGGGTTGTGGACTCTCAGCATGTTGCAGTTCTCTGGCATCTCCTCCAAGAGATTGCCGTCGCGCCCCAGATAAACGGTGGTGGAAGTCACCACCTCCTCGCGGATCGCGTCGATGGGCGGATTGGTCACCTGCGCAAAGAGCTGTTTAAAATAGTGGAACAGCGGATGGTGCGCCTTGGAGAGCACCGGAAGCGGCGTATCCACGCCCATAGCCGCAATCGCCTCCGCCCCGTTCTTTGCCATCGGCAGAATGCTGGTCTTTAAATCCTCATAAGTGTAACCGAATGCCTTCTGCATACGCTGCCGCTCCTCATAGGTAAACTCCGGCACACGCTGGTTGGGAATCTTTAAATCCTTTAAACTCACCAATTGGTTGTCAAGCCACTCACCGTAAGGCTGTGCGGAAGCATATTTCTCCTTTAACTCGTCGTCGTCAATGACGCGCCCCTGTATGGTGTCCACCAAAAGCATCTTGCCCGGATGCAGACGCTCCTTCATCACGATTTTGCAGGGATCAATCGGAAGCACCCCCACTTCTGAGGAGAGAATCAGCGTATCGTCGTCTGTAATCATATAGCGGGAAGGACGTAGACCATTTCGGTCAAGCACTGCGCCCATAATATCCCCGTCAGAAAAGAGGATCGAAGCAGGGCCGTCCCAAGGCTCCATCATGGTTGCATAATATTGATAGAAATCCTTTTTCTTCTGGGACATGGTCTTGTTGTTTTCCCACGGTTCGGGAATCATAATCATCACTGCAAGAGGCAGCGGCATCCCGCTCATCACCAGAAATTCCAGCGTGTTGTCCAGCATAGCCGAATCGGAGCCGGAAGCGTTGATGGCAGGCAGGATCTTGTGCATCTGTCCCTGTAGATGTTCGGATTCCATGTTCTCCTCCCTGGCCTGCATCTTGTCCGCATTGCCCCGAATGGTATTGATCTCCCCGTTATGTACGATAAAGCGGTTCGGGTGCGCCCGCTCCCAGCTGGGGTTCGTGTTGGTGGAAAAACGGGAATGCACAATCGCAATCGCAGACTCGTAATCCTTATCCTGCAAATCGGAAAAGAAAGTGCGAAGCTGTCCCACAAGAAACATTCCCTTGTACACAATGGTTCTGCTGGACAGACTGACCACATAGGTCACATCCGTAGACTGCTCGAAGGTTCTCCTTAAAATATACAGCTTCCTGTCGAAGTCGAGCCCTTTCTCCACCCCTGCGGGTTTCTTGATAAAAGCCTGCATGATGCAGGGCATACACTCCACCGCCTTATGACCCAGCACGGAAGGCACGGTAGGCACATCGCGCCACCCCAGAAAATCCAGGCCCTCTTTCTTCGCAATGATTTCAAACATTTTCTTAGCCTGATTTCTCTGTAGCTCATCCTGCGGGAAAAAGAAGGTTCCCACGCCGTACTCCCTCTCTCCGCCGATATCAAATCCCAGATCCTTCGTCGCCTTCACCATGAATTTATGGGGCATCTGCGTGAGAATGCCCACACCGTCGCCTGTCTCGCCCTCTGCATCCTTACCGGCCCTATGCTCCAGATTCTCCACAATCTTCAGCGCATTTTCCACGGTGGCACGGCTCTTTTTTCCCTTGATATTCACGCAGGCGCCGATGCCGCAGTTGTCGTGTTCAAATTCCGCCCGGTATAAGGGGGACTGAGGGACTGTTCTCTTTACATCAAACATAGCTTTTCTCCTCCACTATTGTTTTACCACGCATAGGCAGATTCGAGATGCTTCGCATCTCTCATTCACGGTCTCCGTTCCACTCCGGTCCGCGCATAGCAGACATCCCCCGGATGTCTTGCGCCTCGTCATAAGCCGTCGCAGACAGTCCTACATGCAAGCATGTGTTCTGTCTGTTCCGTCTTCTGACTCTGCCTATGCGTGCAAAAGAAGAAGACCGCAAAAAAGCATCTAGCGCTCCTTTGCGATCTACATGTATACAATAATACACCCATCCATTGGAATTGTAAATAAAGACTTTTTGTATTATTGTCAGATAATTCGACATTTTACTATATTTTGTATTTTTGTCAGAAAATACCTCTCAATATTTTTCCGTAAAACCCAAAATACTTACTTGAAAATCTTCGTTATTCATGTTAAGGTATTAGCAAAGAGAAGCGGTTTTGTACCACTTGATTAATTCATAATCTTGAGTGGGTTACTCGCTTCTTTTT
>DKUO01000055.1:0-546 GCA_002490705.1 Lachnospiraceae bacterium UBA7202 | reverse complement strand
TGAGTGGGTTACTCGCTTCTTTTTTTATATCAACCAGATCATAAAGATACATCTTTCCTCCCAGAGTACAATTAACCACCAGACAACCTGTATAAACATTATATTGAGCCGTCTTCATTTCGTTATGATAGACCGGAAGCGCAAAACGGGTTGTATAATAATACCAACCTTCTCCTGCATCCGCGCTATGCTTCTTTTTGTGATTTTTCCGAAAAGTTTTATTTGTCGCCGCTTCGATCATTTCCCTGATTCCCTGTGCTGCATTTGCCTTTGCTTTCGCTCTGGCACCTTTTATCATTCTTGTATATTTTGAACGTGTAAACATTTCCATAAGACAAGCCCTCTTTCTTTATTTGCCACATAATATAATATAAGGAATTTTCCGATGAACCCGAAAAGAACCTCAAGACAGAGAAATCATTTCAAAAATTTCTCCACTGACAGAATTGAAGTCTGTCAATATGCTTTATTATAAAACAAGTAATTCGTTATATGCAAGCTGTTTTTATAAAGTCTTCACAACCCAAAAATGAAATTTTAAATTCC
>DKUO01000022.1 GCA_002490705.1 Lachnospiraceae bacterium UBA7202 | reverse complement strand
TATCGGCTTATTCCTGAAAGCCGCACCCCACGCAGAGCTTTGGTCATTTACATTACCTATTCCCATTCCTAAATCTCCCTTCCTCATTTTAAGAACCGTTTCTACGGAAATACCATGAGCTGTCCGGATTTTCAAATGCCTTATTTGTCTGCTGGCAGGTAATATACCCCGCCAGATTTGCCAATCGCAGCTTATAAGCCTCATCCAATCCGGCCAAATCTTCCTCAAGCGTCAGCGACCTTTTTCCTGTCAGTCCATAGGAGACTTCACGGTTTCCACTTTCATGTTTTCTTACGATTTCATGATAACGGGTCTCGTATGTATCTCTTATAGATTTCATTACCTCTTCCGCATTATAATTTCCATCTTTTAATGTCTGGCTGCTGATGCCCCTCATCGCCGTGTAATGTTCCCATGCAACCTCATTTGTCTTTTGCGCTGCCAGCCTGCTTCTCTCAAATTCTTCCTTTGTAATCTTGTTATCCAGCAGTTCCGTCTTCTGTCCTGTTGTCTGCGCCCGCTTTTCCAGATTTCCTGCACCATACAATTTTTTTGCAGCTGTCACATTATTCTGATAATACTTTTGTCTAACTCCGCTAATAACCATTTTTTATCCCCCGTCTTCATCAATTCTAAATATCCTTTCATCGGTAGTGCAAGATTATCTCTTTAACTAACTTATCGGAAAAAGAAGGATAATTTCTAATGTCTTCTGCATGAATGGTCAATCTGGCGACGTGAATCGCAGATTTTACTATATTTTATTAAGTTCGATTAAGTTCGTGAAAAGTATTTTATAACTTTATCGCAGCAGCGCCATACTTCCCGTCAATTTGTTGACCTTCTTTTTCGCGCCGCAGATGGCAACCCCAAAATAATTCAGTGACCTTTCTGAAACATCCTTCATCTTTTCAATAAATTCGTCGTAGGTCTTACACCCCTGCGCCAGATCAGAGAAATCAACCACCGTCAAATCTGAAAACTCCGGCTCATACAGCTTCTCGCGGACGGATCTGATTACATCCACATTACCCTTTAAAATCGGCACCGGAAATTCAATGATCCCCAAATGGCCGTTTCCTGTCTTGTCATACACATCTGCACCCACAACCTCCGGCATCTGTTTCCCCAGCGTGATGCCCATGATCGCCGCCGTGTTTGCAATAATGCCCAGCGGCAGATTCTCGTCAATCACCATGACACATTTCTCATTCTGTAAATCCATTTTCTGTATCCTCCTTTTCCACTCTCTTCCCACTATATTCAGAAAGGAAAAGCCCTGCGACTGCCAGAGCCGTCCCCGCAGCGGAGACCCACGTTACCGGCTCCTTCAGTATGAACACGGAAGTCACCACCGTTATGACGGGAACCATATAAATATAAACGCTGGTCTTGACTGCCCCAAGCGCCTTTACCGCAAGGTTCCACGTGACGAAACAGAGTGCGGATGCTCCCAGTCCCAGATACAGGAGATTGAGCAAATTTGTCACATCTGCAAACCGTTCCGACCCGATTTTAAAATCAAAAAGAAACAATGCCGGAAGCATAAACAGGATACCGTAAAAGAACGTCCTGCGTGTGGTGAGGATAACCGGATACCCAAAGCTGCTGATCTTCCTTGTCAATATGGAATAGCACGCCCACACAAAAGCCGCAAGAACTGCCAACACATCCCCCACCGGGTTCAATTCCATTTCGAAGCCGTTAAAGCTGATCAGCGCGATCCCCGCCATCGCTACCACAAAGCCAATGAAGAAATTTGCCCGCAGTTTCCCTTCCGATTTCAGGAATAAACGTGACAGCATCGCCGTAAAAAATGGTGCCACTGAGATAATGACTCCCACATTGGATGCCATCGTATAGGTAAGGGCAATATTCTCCAATAGGTAATACAGACATATCCCGCTCAACCCCGCCAGCGCAAATGTCATTTCCTGCCTGCGCCCCACGCCCTTCATCCGATGCGGACAAGCCAAAAGCAATGCCGCAAATCCCATGACAAACCGGAAGAACAATATTTCCACCGGCCTGAAATCCACAAGCAGGACTTTGGTGGATATGAATGTCGTCCCCCAGATAATGATCGTGAACAGCGCCGCCAGATGCCCGGCTGATTTCCTATTCCCCATGCTGCCCACCATCCCCGTCCTTTTCCGAGAATATTTCACGATAAGCACCCGGCGCAAGCCCTATGAACTGATTGAAATAATTTGTAAAATGGCTCTGGTCGGAAAACCCTGTCCGAATTGCCGTCTCCACGGGCGGCACTCCTTCCGATAACAGCTTTTTTGCTTCATTGATACGGATTGTCTCAAGATAGCGGTACGGCGTGACTCCTTTTTCCTTTGTAAAAGCCCGAAGCAGTGTTGACTTGCTAAGCCCTGCGTGACGGCAGATCTGATCTAAATAAATGCGCTCCGTGAAATGCTCTCCCATGTATTCACAGGCTCTTTCAATCTCCTGCCTGCATTCAGGAATACAGTTTTCAAAAGGCTGTCCATAATTCTGGATCAGATACGAAAGCAGAAACAGCAAGGTTTCCTCTTTTTTAAACTCCTCTGCCCCTTTCATGACCATCTCATGCAGCGACCGTAGGTGGCAGACTGCCTCCTCGTCACAGATCACATTTGTTGAAAATCCCGGGAGCTCCCGTTTCCCCGTGACTTCCTCTGCCAGATCAAGCATGACCTCCTTTGAAATGTTGAGGCCACGGTAATCAAATGTCCCCTCGTCACTCTGCACACAGGCATGACTGTCACCCGGATTAAAAAGCACAATGCTGCCTTCCTCAATGGCATATTCCCTGTCCCGGCAGGTAAGCACCCGCTCCCCATCCTCTACAAATCCAATCACATAATGCTCGTGAAAATGGCTTGGAAACGGCTGTACAATTCCTTCAAAACGGTATGCTTCCATCCGTAATTCGTCATCATATATGACTGTCCTTGTTTCTTTCTTCATGCAGAATGCCTCCTTGTCAAGAGCCATTTTATCTCCTATTTTTTCCTGCGTCTTGTAAAATATCTTCATTTTTCAAAAAGCGGAGGGGGCTGAAAAAACTGCTCTCTCCGCTTTTTGCATTATCTCTGTTAAGAATAAACCTCAATACTTTTCATAAACACCTCATCCCGCGCCGATGTCACCTGCACGATCAGCTTTGACGCGCCGTACTCAATGGTCTTGGTAAGCGGATTCTGCCCCAGAAACGGGTCCTGAAGCTGGCAAATTTTTCGGTTGCCTATGGTCGTTCCCTGATAGAAGGGATAACTCGCCCCATCTGGTGTCTCCGCCGTGATCTGAAAGGATTCCACTCTTTGTCCCTTTGCAATATCCTCCCGCAAGATCACATATTTAAAATCACATCTCGGTTTTTCAAACACGATTTCATAGCGGGGCTGCGTGGGGAAAGCATTTTCCTGCCTGATAACCGTGGCCGGAATCTTGTTCCCAAATTCCTGCTCCAAAAGAGCGCGCAATTCCTTTAATCTCTTCACATCCCTCTCGTCAATCAGTCCTTCCCGAGTAGGCGGAAGATTTAAATGAAAACAGCAGTTCGCTCCCACAGAAGTCACATAGGTTCTGAACAATCTTTCCAAAGAATGCGGTTCTTCCTCTTCGTGCCAGAACCATCCCGGTCTGATGGACATATTGATCTCTGCCGGAGTAAACGTCAATCCTTTGGAATAAACGATATTATCCAGTGCTCCCACACTCTGGGAGGTATTGTAAAGGAACGAAAGATCACCCTCATCCGCCATGGGCCCTGCCCCTGTCTGAACCTCACTGTATTTACACAACTCTTTCGGCACTACTGCCCATTCCGCATGTCTGGCCATTCCGGCCTCATTTCCGCACCAGCGCACATCCGGTCCGAAATCGTTGAAGATCACTGCCTGAGGCTGATACTTTCGGATCAGTTCAATATATCTCGGGAAATCATATTCCTGTTTTTTCCCGTTAGGTCCCTCTCCGCATGCATTGTCAAACCACACATAGAAAATATCTCCGTACTGGGTAAGAAGCTCTGTCAACTGATTACAAAAATAATCATTATAGGCCGCCGTACCATAAAGGGCATTGTTGCGGTCCCATGGGGAAAGGTAAAAGCCAAATTTAATACCTCCCCTGCGGCACGCATCAGCCGCTTCACGGACCACATCGCCCTTAAAAGGAGAATTCTTCACACTGTGCTCTGTATACGCGGAAGGCCACAGACAAAATCCATCATGATGCTTGGCCGTCAGCACCATTCCCTTCATACCAGCACTTTTAATCGCATCTACCCATTGGTCGCAATTCAGCTTTTCAGGGTTAAATATTTCTTCCGGCTCATTGCCCAGCCCCCACTCCCTGCCTGTAAAGGTGTTGACTCCAAAATGAATAAAAGCGTAGAATTCCATATCATACCATGCAATTTGTCTGGCACTGGGCTTTACCGCCGCCGCTTCCTTTAAAAATGTTTTCACGCAAACCTCCATATTCCATTAATCTGCTTGCATATAATCAGCGACATAATAACACGTCCACACAAAATCTGCAAGTATCGGAGTTTCCGTGATAATATCCAACTTGAAGCATATCTGTTTCTGTCTGTTACTCAATCGTCAAATAAATTTTCACTAAAAAAGCATCTGGATAATTATTCTCCAAATGCTTAGCAACATATTATTATATTTTACTGTTAAAATACTCCTGCGTAACTTGTAATTGTTTCTTCAATATTTCCCTCCACATGTGAGGATGAATTTCTCCTGAGCCTTTTGAAACCTTTGTTAACCTAATATTACCATCATCATCCATTTTCCGATAGAAATAATGATCGGTATCTTTATATAACTCCCATCCATCCCTATCACAAAATCTCTTTAGTTCTTTCCATCTTGGCATTGTAACATATCTCCTATCTTTTCAGGATCATCAAAAATCAATGCTTTAAAAATATAGGGAATATGTTTCTTTCTATTTGGACTATGCGAATACATTTCGTACTCATTATAATAATCCAAAGCATATTCTAATATAGCTTTTCCCATATTCAGACGGGCTTCCTGTTCATCTTTCCCATTTTCTACAAGATCAATTTCATTAAGAGACAATGTTATGGAACCATCGTCTTCTATATATTTCATGGCACTAAAATGATATGCTTCCAAAATCTCGGATACTGTTTCCAAACTAGAAAACCACATTCTATCTCGTGTACGCTTTATAAATTTAGGTTTTTCATGAATAACACTATCGCAAACTGCACTCCATTCCTTTCTTACTGTTGTAGCCTGTTCCATCAACATATCTATCATCTCCTTCGATACCTCCATCATAGCAAAAAGTGTACACAATGTCAACAGTGTACACTTTAGTATATGATGTTTATCCAATATTTATGTAATAAGAGTCATTATCTATTTCATTTTATAATATTTATGCCATTTTCAAGTCTACACATATCTTTCAAATATTCCCAACAATCCCTTGCCATCCATGGACTGCTTAAATAATCCTGCATCCATATAATCCTTCATCATGAACTGAACCATTTTCATCCAGTCCTGCTTCACGCTTTGAAACGAGTCCGTTGCGTTTGTCCGTTCAAAATATCCGTTATGGGAAGCGTTGTCACGATAGTAGTTTAATGTCTGCCAGCTTCCAAATGTACCGCCTGTTCCAATCCCCTTGTCATCGGCATAACAGCATAACGCAAACATCTCGATTTCCGACGCATTTCTCGGATTCACCTCATTAATCTTGATACAATATTCCTCCGACCGCAGACTTACTTTGATGATTGGATCACTCTCCGTAGAATCCTCTGCATACTTGGCCACCATCCCGTAAGACACCGGACTGTTTTTGTCATGTAGGAATCCCATCCCCAAGGTCTTGTTTTCTTTCTTCTCAGTTTCGGGCATCTTCGTTTTCATTGTGTTTTCATAATCCTGCTTTGGCACATTTTTATTTTTGTATTCATTGCCATAAGCACTTGTCGCTGTATTGTTTGTTATCTCCATTTTGCATTTTCCTTTCAGCCTTATTGGCGGCGCATTTATCAGTCCGAGACGCCTATCTGATGTTTTCAAGTTTCCTCAATAATGTTGCATAAAACTTCTTTTCTCTCTGTAGAGACTCTGCCTTGTTCTCATCCACTTTTCCCAATGGATTTTCATTTCTATCCAGAATCTTTTTAACTGTAGACACACTGCTTTCTACAGTATTTCCGAAAATATTATCATCTCCACCTGTCATAAGATCCTGCTCCATAACAAGCTGCGCAAATGTACTGAAACCGTCCGAAAATGGATTCACTCCGCTTTCTTCCATTGCTTCTTGCCACGCCTCTTTCACGCTTTCCGGAACAGTGGATAAATAGTAGTTACTTAAATGTGTGATCCTCTGTTTCATAAGCTCGTCAGCAAATTCATAGGTTTTATTTGCTGCTATTTGCCGTTCATAGGCCTCTTGTGCTGCGGTATTTGCCGCCGACTCCCACCATCCTTCTTTATTTTTGCTGTATTTCATACCATTTACGGTAAAATCTTTTGAGACATCTATCCCAAAATAGCTCATTACTCTGGATACATTTTCTGTCCACTTTTGGTATTCTGGAGTGCTGAATGCAACTATATTTGCTGTTCCGCCGGCATTCCGAAGCAGCATTATTAAAGCGCTTGCCATCTCGGCAGCCTTCTCGGATGCTTTGCGATTATATAGATCTCCTCCGGATATATCAACAATTTCTTCCCCAACTGTCAACACAAATCCGCCCTCTACCGTTACTTTTGTCCCTTTCGCAATATCGATGGAATTACGTAGTTTATCTACATTTGTTTTTTCCGCTAAATTAAGAGGTTTTCCCATTCCTGCCATCAAATCTTCGCGGGAAATAACCCTGATCGAAGATCTATTACACATGAATTTACCAAGTTCTGCTCTGTTTTTTACATTTGCAATTTTTTTGATGTAAGCAAACCTGTGTACAGGTTTATGCATCCTAAATTCTTAATGTCCATTTCCTATCCCTCCTTCTGATCATAATACGAGCCAGCTCATAGAAAAGTTTCATTTCCTAATTTCAGATGCTGAAAGGGTTACGGAAATTTTTCCATCATACAGGAAAGCGAAAACCGCCGCATATGGGATAAAACCATAGCGGCGGTCCGTACATTCTATTCCTTTATTTGCTTCAACATAACGCTGGCATAAACTTGGCAAACAAATACAGCCCCTCTGCATCTGCAATGACCTCATGCGGTACACCGGCCTGCATGATGGATATGGTGCCCGGCTCATACGGGATTGTACTGCCTGCATTCACGCATTTCCCACTGCCCTTTATCACCTCATGGGTTTCCAACTGGGTCTCATGGATATGGTTCCCGATACGGCAGTCAGGAGCAATCCGCACCAAATGATAGCTGAATCTCCCTTCCGTGTCCTTTGCCGTGACGATATGTTTCAGCTCCACACCCTCGAACGTCGGATGCTTTGCCCATGGAATCTGCGCAAAGCTAACTTCCTTTTCCGGCAAAACTAATTTTCCGTTGTCAAATAATGTAAATGTATCCATTCTGGCACCTCCGATAAAATAGGTAATCTGTGTTACGTTTCCATCCTATTCTTCGGAGACAGTCCTGTCTTGTAAAAAATTGCCCTATGTGCCCTGTTCTATCTGCTTTTTTGAACGGACGTATTCAGAGGGAGATATTCCCACAATCCTCTGAAACGCCTTGTCAAAATGGCTCTGGTCGTAAAATCCCATCTCTGCGGCAATCCCGCTGATCGACTTTTCCTCATCCAGCATTCCCTGTGATTTCCGTATGCGGTTCTGAATGCAAAACCGGTGCGGCGTCATGCCGATGCTGTTTTTGAATTTTCTTATAAAATAATATTTACTGACAAAGATATCCGCTGCCATTGCCTCTATCGGCAGTTCCCGTTCCGAGTGTCCGGTAATTTTATCGGCCAAAATTTTAATTCCGGCGTCTATCTCCTTTTGCCCGCCATCCCGGAGGCGGTAAACCGTCCGCACGGAGGAGAACAGCTTCTCCTGCTGTTCTTTTCCGAAAATCCCCAGCCCCGCTGCATCTCTCAACAAATTCCGAACAATACCCTCCGCCGTTTCTCTATCAGTCCCTTCTACAAAGGCAGTCCCTAAACACATGGACAACAGGCGCGCATCCTTCCCCTGACGCACGGCATGTACCGCATAAGGCGGGACAATAAACATATCGCCCCTGTGGCACTCTTTCTCCCTGTTTTCCAGACAGACCGCCACCGTTCCCTGTATGACAACAGATATAACATAATGCCTAACATGGTTATGAGGCTCAAAATGCTTCTCCATATTCTCTGACACTACGAACTCGATCGGATATTGATCGCATTGATAATATTGCATCTTTTCACTCTCCATCGAACCTGCAAAAATCGGTATGGTATACGGAAAATTATTTTGAAGTATATTCCGCATTCTCAAGCGGGAAAGTTACCTGCCAATTCCCTTTTGTTCTGTTCTTACAGGTGACAAAATAGCCATATGCCTGATAGTTTTCCATGTCTTCCGGTGGAAAATCATAAACGATTTCGTCATAACTGCCCACTTTTTCATCATCCCAAAAGCTGATTGTATCATATTCTGCCTGATTACCGGCCTCATCCCGCAGATCAATATATCCATGGTTATCATAGGATCGAATATCTTCAAAATATAGTTGTATGTGAAGCTTATTGTCGATAACCCCCACATTGGTTACGGTGATGCCATCCACAGGGGAAAGGATACCGCCGGCAACCGGCACTAAACATTCCGTGTCATAATCAACCGAACCCATACCGCCACCGCCTCTGATGGCTTCCGGTTTCTGTGTTTTTTCTGCTTTGCCGGCCTTGCTCAAATCAAGGCCGGACAGTTTTTCATCAAACGTCTTTTTTTGACTTAAGAACTCGGTAAAAGAAAAAGTGATTTTATCCCCCTCGATTTTTTTATGATTCCACTGGCTGATATGAATCAAAAAGGTGGCCTTTCCCGTCTCTTCGTCAAAAGAGACAAAACTACAGGAAGCCTCGGAATCAAAAGGCCGGTTAATCCTATAGCTGTCTAATAAATCTGTTGTTTCATCAATTCTGTTATCAGTCAAATCCTGCAAAGAAAGAACAATTACCGCTTCATTTTCATAGATTGCGGCAGAGATCACCTCCATCCTGATTCCCTGATCTTCGCAGGACAGATTGACCGGTTTCAAAGCCTGTGCGGCTGTGGGGAAGATGTTGAACAGCATTTGATAAACTGGATCGACAGCTGCCGCCAAAGCAGAAATGGACAGTGTAAAGCATAAGAGAATCGCTGCCGCCCAGGATACCGCTTTCCCCAGAGATTTTCTCCTGCTCTTTACCGTAAATGCCTTTGCGTCCAGGATTTTTCTTTCATCTATCATACCGATCGCGTCTATTAGCTTGTCTGTTTTCATATAAAAACCCCTTCTTCCGTTAACCTGCGTAACAGCTTTTTGCGGGTTCTGTACAGCATTGATTTTACTTTACTGTTGCTAAACCCAAACTGCTTACTGATGGCAGCAATATCGTCAAAATACCAATAGCGGCAGATAAAAATACGGCGTTCGATCGCGGGTAATTCATCGAGAAAGCAATCTATCATTTTTGCAAGCTCTTTCTCCTGCACCTCTTCCTCCGCAGACTTGCCGCCCGGAATACAATCGGAAAGCTCTTCGTAGGCAAGAGCTATTTCACCACCGCCACGCTTCTGCGTTCTTGCGTACCGCCATTTTTTCAGGCTGACATAACGTGTGAGTTTCCCCAGAAAAGCAGACAAGACATCCGGCCTATGCGGCGGTATACTGTTCCACGCATTCATCAAAGCATCATTTACGCACTCTTTTGCATCCTCTGAATTACAAAGTATGTTATAGGCAATCGAATAGCAATACCTGCCGTATTTTTTCTCTGTCTCGGCTATCGCCTCTTGATTCCGCTCCAAATACAGCGCAATAATATCCCTGTCTTCCATATCCCACCACTTCTTTGGTTATTGTAAAGAGCCCCTTCGCTATACTACCACCCAAATTTTTGATTTGGTTGCACAGTCTGCTGTAACATGACCGTAACCCGAAACACCTCCTGCCGGACTCATTTCCCCTCCTCCGAAATATATTCCAGATATGCCTTTACAAAATCCTGATATTTATACTTGGAAATCAAAAGGCGGCCGCCGTTTTTCATCCGCACTTCCGTCCTGCTGTAACTCTCCACATATTTCATGTTGATCAGATACCCTCTGTGAATACGAAAAAAGCCCTCCTGCAATTCCCGTTCCATCCCGCCGATTTGTCCGTAACAGCCTACCTCTTCATCCTGCATGACAACAATAATCTTCCTGTTACTGCTCTCGATATAATAAATATCATCCACCGGAACGCTCCTTGTAATGCTTCCGGTTCTGACCAGTATTTCCCTCGGTTCAACGTTCTTTTTGGTATCCAGATAACGGCACTCCCGCAAAGCCTGGGCAAACGCATTTTCAAATTCCTTTTCGTCGATTGGCTTCACCAAATACTGAAACGCATTGACCGAAAAAGCCTTCGGCATATATTCGGGATAACCTGTCACAAAAATCAGCAAAGGCAGGCTCCCCCACAGAGGTTCCTCCCTTTCCGCTTTCCAGTTTCTGATCTGTTCCGCTATTTCCATGCCGTCAACGCCATCCATGGAAATATCAAGAAAAAGAATATCGATCTGTCCGCAGTCTTTCTCCCGCCAGAACCGCAGCAACTCATCCCCGGAAGAAAACTCCATGACCCGACAGTCTTTTGTCTGTCTCTCTATCAGTTTCTTGATATAAGCGCGTATATTTTCCTCGTCATCGCAAATCGCTATATTCAATCCGACTCCCCCTGTCAATGTTTTATCATCCATAAGGATGATTCCCGTCCCCTATTGTATCGGCAAGTGTTCGGGGAAAAGGAAGAAGGATTGTTGTATTTGGACACCTGACGGTAGCGACTGGACAATCTATTCCTTTGTCCCCGCCAGCCAGGCGATGCCCGCCGCCGTCCTTTGCACGCTGTTCTGGAAATGATTACCGGGATTCATCTGCAAAATCATATTCATATCCCTGCTCCTGCAAAAAGCCGCGATCTGCTCCGTGCGCTTCTGAACCGTCTTCAAATACGGATGCCTGGTCCTACATTCCCGGTCGCCCAGCGAAAGGTAAAGGCGGTCCGGTTTTCTCCTCATTTCGTGGGAAAACACGTACTCCTGAAAACCCGGAAACCAGAGAGAGCCTGACACACTGGCAACTCTGGAAAAAGAGTCCGTCCGATACAGCGCATAAAAAGCGAACAGCCCCGCAAGGGAATAGCCCGCAAGTCCCCTCCACAAAGCTGCTTCCGCAAGTTCCCCTTCCACCTCCGGCACAATTTTCTCTGTCAAAAGCCGCAGGTAGTCGTCCGCGCCCGCTGTGCAGGGAATATCCTTTTCTGAAACCGGCGAGACCTCCCACGGCGCCATATCATGATGCCACTCTAAGCCACTGATAGCCGCCAGCGTCACATCCCTACAGCCGTTATCCTGTAACGCCTGATACACCTGCCCGTCCTCCCCTGCGCAGGTATTCAGATATACAATCGAACTGTTCTTCTCCCCGCCCGGATAGAGGGAAATCGTTTTGCCGTCAATTACAAACTGTTTCATTCCGTCTGCCGCCTTTCCCAATATTCCCGCTGATTCCCAGCAAAATGCGGCTCTCCTGCAAGGCCCTGGAGGAATCGTAATCGTATTCCACCGTATGGATATTCACCTGGGGATACAACTCGTGCAGCTTCTTCATAATCCCTCGTTCGCACACATGGCTGACAAGACAGCCGAAGGGATGTACAATCAAAATATTCTCATACCCCTTCTCCGCCAGATCCGCCACCTCCGCCGCGACCAGCCAGCCGTCCCCCGTATGACAGCCGCTGTGAATAATTGGCGCCGCCATTTCCTTCATCCTCGCAAAATCCGCATCCGGCAAAAAGCTGCTTTCCTCCGCAATACTCCGGTTGATATCCTGCTGCATACGGGTCAGATAGCGAAGCACCGCCTCACAGGCTTTCCGCGCCAGCCGCCCAGCCCCGCAAAGCATCTGGTCCTCCCGTTCGCTGTCCACCAAATAAATGCAGTAATTCACAAATCCGCCCATGCGGTACGCACAGTCCTGCTCCCGCAAAAACTGTTCCAAATGCCGGTTTCCGATGGGTGAAAATTTAATATAAATCTCTCCCACAATCCCGACCCGCCGAATCTTCCTGTCCTCCACCGGAATCGTTGCAAAGTCACGAACAATCTGCCGATACCGCTCCTTACGCTTTTTTCCGGAAATATTTTTCCCGGCCGCGATATCCGCACACAATATTTTAATCCAGCGCTCCCAACAGGCTTTGGCCTCGCCCCGCCTGCATTCATAGGGCCTCACCTGCTGATAAAGCGTCATGAGCAGATCGCCATAGCAGACGGCGGCAACGGCGGCAGACAACAGCTTTGGCGTAATCGTAAATCCGGCATGTTTCTCCTGCCCGAAGGCATTTAAAGAAATCACCGGTATCTGGCTGTATCCGGCCTTTTTCAAACTTTGAATGATGGAGTTATAAATATTGCCGGCACGGCACGCCCCTCCGGCCTGCGGCTCCATAAAAGCAATCCGGTCCGGTTGATAGCGTCCCGACCGCAGTGCCGCCAATACCTGTCCGAGAATCAACACTGTCGGGAAGCAATAATCACTGCTGATATAGGGCAGCGCATACCCCTGTAAATTCTTTTCCTCAGGAAGGATCTCCAAATGATATCCGCAGGAGGCAAAGGCCGCCTGTAAAAGCGCATTGTGGTAATGCAGCATATCCGGCAGCAAAATGGTATGTGTGGACTTCATCGCCCTTGTAAACTCCGCCCTGTCAGTTCCCTTCACAGCTGCGCTCCCCTCTGTCCTGCTTATCACTTTACAATAAAAAAACCTACTTATAACTCTCCAACCTGATTTTCGGATTCATAGTTGTACCTTTGATTAAATAGGACGCCATTTTTCCGCATTCTTTGTCAAATGTGAATCTGTCCTGTGACCAAAGATTTCCGCCTGCCACAACATGTACGATCAAAGTTACATCTGCGCCATCGAGAATATCCGTATCCGCTAAATCAATTGTGCGCTCTGCCGCAACACATATATCGTGATACCCGTCTGGCTCATAAGTACCGCCCCTGTTCGACTTCTTCCATGAAATCTGCATACGGGCAACAAAAGCGCCCTGATTTTTCAATTTGATAAATCTGACCTCATCCATACAACCAATTCCCCTTTCAAACAAAAATTGATAAACATATCAAGTAGTTACTCTTATATTATAAAATCTTTCCTAATTTCCTACAATAAAACGAAGACATTTTTTCGGACAATTTTCCACGCACCTGCCGCACCGGATGCATTCCGGCGACCGCGATATTTCCTGTAGGGAAAGCCCCACCGGGCAAGCCTTCTCACAGGCTCCGCAGGAAATACAAGTTTCCTCTTCCCACTGAATCCGCACAAGACTGAAACGATTAAACCACCCATAGATCGCGCCCAGCGGACACAGATACTGGCAAAAGGGGCGGTAGACCTTAACGGACAAAATGACGATAAACAGCAAAATCCCCAGTTTCCACAAAAACAGCCATCCGATCTGCCCCCGCAGCGCCTCATTTTTACCAAGCAGGGGAATCGCGCCAAACAGCGTACCCGAAGGGCACAAATATTTGCAGAAGGCAGGAGCCTTGGCGAATCCACCGAATAAAAACAGGGACCCGACGCCCACCAGGCCGAACAAAACCACATACTTCCCATACTTCAAAATACGGTGAAGCGGCAGGTTTTTCCTTTTGCGAAACACAGGAATTCGATGTAAAAGGTCCTGCACCAGTCCGAAGGGACACAGCCATCCGCAGACAAAGCGCCCCAACAGACTGCCGAACAAAAAGAAAAAACCAAGCGCCGCAAAGGGGATATGAAATCCTTTCTGATTCAACAATGCCTGCAACGCCCCCATCGGGCAGGAAGCCGCCGCACCCGGACAGGAATAGCAGTTTAATCCGGGAACACAGGCATATTTTAACTTCCCCTGATAGATTCTCCCGCTCGCAAATCCATAAGCATATCCGTTTGTCAGGACAGTAAAAACAATTTGTACGATCAGCCGCAATCTCCTCATGTGCTCACCCGATTCCGATACATTCCATGCAGATCATCGTCGCCTTTCTCCAGATCACGGCAAACTGCCCCTCTGCCACGCCGATACCGAGAAATACAATTCCCGCCAGAATACCCCACAGCCATGCGGCCTGTTTACTGTTCTTCCAAAAGCGCATTGATTTTTTCCTCCCACGCCGATTTTTCCATCGCACCCACCACCGTATCCAACACCGTACCGTTTTCATCGATGAAAAAAGTGGTGGGAACAGCCGTCACATCCTTTAAAAGCGTTAAATAAATAGTTTCGCTCAAAAGCAGATGGGTATAATCCGCGCCGGTCGCCTCAATCAGCGCTGCCGCCGCGTCAACTGTCTCCTCGTCCGCGCCTTCCTGCACATCGCTGATCACGCCGATGATCTGAAACTCTTCCGGTTCATATTCTCCGGCCAGCTCGCCAAGCCCCGGCATCTCGCTCAGGCACGGATTGCAATAGGTCGCCCATACATTTACCATGGTGAGCTTCGATTGGGAAAATATCGTTTCCGAAACCGAATTGCCATTCACATCCTGACAGGTAAATGCAATCTGATCCGCTTCCTGTACAGAACTTTCTCCCGCACATCCGCAAAACAGCGCCGCTAATAGCATGATCATACAAGGTATTGCAACATATCTCTTTTTCATTCCGTTCTCTCCCAAAATCGCAAATTTCTATTTTGATTATTATATCACTTTTCACGAAGAAATTCTTGAAAAAAAATTGAGATATAGGTAAAATAAAGAAGCTGGGAAACGCCAGCATTGATACATATTCAAGAGATAAAACAACTCAGGAAAAGGATACC
Organism: Lachnospiraceae bacterium UBA7202; assembly: GCA_002490705.1. Taxonomy (GTDB): domain Bacteria; phylum Bacillota; class Clostridia; order Lachnospirales; family Lachnospiraceae; genus UBA3282. The sequence goes on along the minus strand of DKUO01000022.1, from coordinate 27,097 downwards.
GTCATAAAATGAAAAAAATACAGACGAAAATTATGCTTATGGTCATGGCCGCGACATTGGGGATCTCCCTCATCCATAGCCTGCAAAGTGTAGAAACTACCCGCAGTTCCACCATATCGGCTATTGAAAAAACGCTGACGGAAACGACCGCGCTTGCGGCGTCCACAGCTCAAAATATGATATCCACCTATACGCTTATTGTTGCGGAAATAGCAACGAATCCGACGCTGACTGACCCGCAGGCCACGCCGGCGGATAAGCAGGCTTTTATCCAGTCTAAAGTGGAAACGTATTACATGCGCGCCGGCGGTATGGCAGATACGAACGGCTACGACGTCGCCCACGATGCGGATATTTCCGAAGAAACTTTTTTTCAGGAGGCTCTGAAGGGAACCGTCTATATGTCTTCTCCCTATGTGTCCGGGAATGATATGTTTTTAATTGTTTCCGCTCCTGTCAAAGAGGGCGACGTCATAAATGGCGTGCTCTACTTCCAATGTGACGCTAATATTCTGCAATCCATCGTAGAAGAAATCCAGATCGGCGAAGAAGGCGAGTCCTATATCCTGGATAAAAACGGCGTGACCATTGCCTGCGGAGATGTGGATGCGGTATTGGAACAGGAAAATATCACGGAAGAAGCGGCTGCCAATCCAAACGACGAAGATTTACAGACACTGGCTGCCATAGAAAGAAAAATGATATCCGGTGAGACCGGCATTGCTTTCTATTCTTATGCAGAAGACAATTCCAATAATATTCAGGGATATACGCCGATTCCGGGCACAGACGGATGGAGCGTTGCGGTAACCATGGACGAGGACGAATTTATGCACGACGCCAACGTCAAAAATACCAGACAGGTGATTGTCACCGTCGTACTCTGTATCGCCGTTATGCTGATATCCGTGATTCTCAGCCTTTCGATTGCAAGGCCGATCGTCCGCTGTGCAGACCGGCTGCAGGCGCTGGCAGAAGGCGATCTGAAGAGTCCTGTGCCGGAGGTGAAAAGCAAGGATGAGGTACATATCCTGGCAAAGTCGATCTCCAGCCTGATTTCTCATTTTCAAGCTATTGTAAACGAAGTCGGTGCGGTACTTGGCGCAATCGCGAACGGAGATCTGACGACAAACGCCGTCAATGCCTATTATCCCGGTGATTTTTGCGATTTACAAAACTATCTGCGGATTATAAATGAAAAGCTGAACAGCACGCTGAGCGATATCGTGGAAGCGTCCGAGCATGTTTCCGCCAACGCGGGTCAGATGGCTTCCAGCAGCTCCATGCTGTCTCAGGGCGCAGTAGAACAGGCCAGCGCGGTGGAGCAGCTTTCCCAGACCATGTCGGATATGGATACGGATGCGAAAAAAACAGCCCAGGACGTCACAGAGGCAAAAGCCTTGGTAGATTATAATGGGGAAGAACTGCAAAAGAGCAATGACTACATCAAAAACCTGAATCAGGCCATGAATTTAATTATGGCTTCTACCGATGAAATCAGCCACATCATTGATACTATTGAAGATATCGCCCTGCAAACCAGCATTCTTGCTCTGAATGCTTCCGTGGAGGCAGCACACGCGGGTTCGGCCGGTGAAGGCTTTGCCGTTGTCGCAGGAGAAATACGTGAGCTGGCAGCCAAATCTGACGAGGCGGCAAAGGCGACCATGGAGCTGATCAGACGGTCAATTGAAGCCGCCAACGGCGGAAATGAGATTGCAAAAAAAGTGACAGATTCCGTGACAAATGTGGTAGAAAAGTCTACCCTGATCGCAGAACAGATGAATATCGTATCCGAAGCGATAGAGCGCCAGACCGAAGCCATCAGTCAGGTTTCCGTAGCGCTCGGCCAGATTTCCAACGTAGTGCAGTCCAATACCTCGACTGCCGAAGAGAGCGAGGTTTCCAGCAAGGAGCTGTCAGAACAGGCATCCAAACTACAACAGCTCGTCAGCGGCTTTTCGCTCCGCGGATAAACCAGCAAAAATACGTAAAAAAAAGCAGCCGTTGATCAATTCTAACGGCTGTTTTCTTCATTACAGAAAGCACCGGATATCAACGGCAAGCTTTTCTTCCAGATTGATCAGCCGCTTCGCGATATTCTTGGATTTTTCATCTGCGGCTTTGTACTGGTTCAGATATTTGTGAAGGGATTTCACGCCCATATTACACCCGTCCGTCATCAGGTCGGCGATGGTTTCGTCAGACTCATGCATCACCAGTTTTACGTTTGTCTTCATCCATGACATACTTTTTGCCATCGCGCCTGGCTCTTTTCCCTCGTCATGGTACTGCGCCAAAAGGACTTGGATATCCTCCTTTAACTGGTTGTGCTTTTCTTTACAATCGGAAAGCCGTTTCCGAAATTTCTCGTCGCGCACATAGTCCAAAACATCCTCAATGGAGCTGACTCCCATTTTAATGCCCGCGTCACACTCCCGTAGCAGTTTGATTGTATCAGATTCGATCATCGGTTATTTTCCACTCCTTTTTATTTCCGGTTTAAGAAAAGTATCTCCCGTTTCCCCGATCGTATTCTGATATTTCAAAATTTCCTACTGCCTGTTCGAAATAATCCGTATCTCCTGCCTGCTCTTTTTAAAGGTTACATTCCGGTACTCGGAATGCAGCGTCTCCCGCACACCGTTTATAATAATGACACACCCCACATTGGCAATGCCGCCGACAACAATTTTCCCGTCTGCGGAACGCCGGTTAATATCAATCAGCTGTTCTCTCTTCGCGGAAATCTCCTTCAATTTTAACTGGTAATTGATTTTCCTGCGCATCTGTTCCGCCTTTTGCTGCTTCCAGACAGGATGGGCCGGCTGTGCCTTCAGCTGAACGGCAAGACGCTCCAGCGCCCGCTCCGCATCCGTCACATTGTTCTGATACTCATCCGTCAGGCGGTCGATCTCTCCCATTTTAGTCTTGAACTCGCAATCCATACCGATGATAAGCTGGGTCGTCACTCCGGCGCGGTTTCCGATGGAGGCCGCTGTAATCTGCTCCACTGCCGAAACTGTCCCGCCGATGATCGTGCCCTTGTTCCCGGCAATGACCACCGTCTGTCCCGATTCTACCTCGCAGTTTAAGATAGCTCCCGTATTAATTTCCGCACCGGCATAAACCTGCGTCTGCTCCAAAAAGCGGGCCATCACATTGCCGCCTGCACGGATCACGCCGTTTCCTGAGCCCTGCATGCCGTTTTTTAAGATAACGTCCTTCCCCGCAAAGAGACTGGCCGTCTCCACATGCCCGTTTACGGTGATGCTTCCGGTTGTCTTCACCGTAACGCCGGCAAATACGTTGCCCTGTACAAATACATCCCCGTGGAAATCCACATCCCCTGTAGCAGCGTCCAGATCACCGTCCACCACGTAAATGGGCGTTACGGTCAGGCACCTTCCCTCTATGGTCACATTTCCTTCCGTGCTTGCATAATACTGACAGCCGGTTTCATCCGGCTCGCAGCGTTTACACTGTAGAGGCGGCAGCCCTTTTCCGTCATAGGCGGCAATGCTATTCCCCAGCACATCCCTGCCAATGACCGCCTCCATGGCCTCGTGATAGGTGACAAGCAGCTGCCCCTTTGTCACAAGTTCTATTTTCCCCAGCACATTGTAATCTACGGAATCGTCCGGCAGAATAATCGGCTTGGTTTCCGGCTGAGGATTGAAATGGTATTCAAAATAGCCGTCACGGCCATCCTTTGCGACGACCCCGGTTGCAACGAGGGTTTCCTCATAATTTCGGGTTCCCTCCGCGAGCTCTTTCAACGCACTTTCCTTAATGCCAAAGACAACTCCGTTCTCTTCTAACAGCCCCCGAAGCTCCTCCGCCGAAAAGCGGCGGTATAAAGTAACTGACGCCTCCATCCGTGTCTCGCTGATGCGAAGCAGATAATCCGACCCGTTTATAATAATCGGAGGCCCTGCGACGATTCTTCCGCTCATGCTGCCGGACGCCGCTCCCTCCTCCTCCTGATCAGAAGCCCCGCTTTTCCCTGTGGAAATATACCGTTCCTCCGGCGTGAGGAACATGGTTTTCTCCAGCGCATTTTCCTCCGAAGATATCCGTTCCTCCTCCGCCTGAAAATCCCCTGTATGGTTCATATTTTCTTTTTTCTTTCTCTTTCCGGCCTGACTAAAAAACCCCATAACGAACCTCTCTCCTGACACAAATATCCTATAAATTCACTATAAGAGTTTCCTCACAGACTGTCAATTCCTTCCGCTCAAATTCTGTTCGCACCTAAAGCAGACGAGATAGCAATTTTCTCCAAAAACGCCTCCGCCACCACCGGGTCAAAGTGCGTGCCGGACTCCTCCCGGATAATGGCATATGCCTTTTCAAGCGGCATTTCATCTTTGTAGCATCTTTTGGAAGTCAGCGCGTCGAAAACATCCGCCACCGCCATAATCCTTGCACAGAGCGGAATCTCTTCCCCGCTTATGCCCTCAGGATATCCCTTTCCGTTCCACCATTCATGATGGCTCTCCGCCATTTCAATGGCCATACGCAGATAGGGGAACTCCCCCAACTCCTCCATGGCCTGCACAAGTAAATCCCGTCCCGCCGTGGTGTGGGTTTTCATGATGGCGAACTCCTCCTCTGTTAATCTGCCCGGTTTATTCAGAATGTTGTCCGGTATATGTATTTTTCCGATATCGTGTAAAGGTGCGGCGACAATCATGTCCTTCACATAAGCGTCCGTCAAAACAGACGCATAGGCTCCGCGCTTTTTTAATTCCTCCGCAATCTGCTCCACATACTTTGCGGTGCGCTTAATATGCCCGCCCGTATTGTCGTCCCGGTTCTCCACAATCTCCGCCATCAGCGTTATCATCCCCGACTGCATGGCAGACACCCGCTCATGGTAAAAGGATCGTTTATTCCCCTGCATGATCAGCACGATAATCGTGATCGTCATGACAAAGGCGGAAACGCTGGTGATCCCGATAAAGGGAGCCAGACCCCGCCCATACATGCTGTCCGCCGCCCGCACATTACCGCCGTCCATCGTAATCTGCATGGCTGTGTGATTGGCAAAGAGCAGCATCAGAATCCCGATTACCCAGAGCAGATATTTTTCTGAATTCCGCAGGCTTCTGTGCCGCATATTCTCCTGAAACCAGCTGCGCCAGTTCTTCCCTTTAACCAAAAACAAAAGCAGCAGTACCGCCAGCACCCCGTAAATTGTAAATTGGTAAAGCCGTGTGTACCTCCCCGTCAAGGCAAACAGATAGGGCGGCACCAGAAGCGGCGGCACCAAAAGCCCGTTGATAATCCCCGGAAACGGAATCATCAAAGCCAGCCCCCGCAGGCGGTGGTTCTGCCTGCCGAGGCAGATATTGAATCCGATCAGAAGCAGCGCCGCCAATGACGCGGTATCTTTTCCGCACAAAGCAAACACCATACTGATCAGCAAAAAACTCATTCCATAATAAATCCGCTGTTTCTTTGCCTCCATATCCGGTTCCAAAAACACATATTTCCTGATCAGGAAACCGCTGACCGCGATTGTGGCCGTTTCCAATATTTCCAATAGCGTCTGTTCCATCGTCTCTACTCCGTCCCTCCTACAATCCTGATACATTTTCCTCTAAAATAACGCAAAAGCACTCTCTCACCGCCGCCGTGCAAGCAACACCGCCGCCGATGTGACCGCCAGATGCAGCACCGTCAAAATCACAAAGAACCCGATCCCCACATCCAGAAAAACAAACACAATATTAAATCCAAAGTGCAGCAGCACCGAATATAGCAGGTTATTGTACCGCTCCAAAAACAAATTCATCCATACCGTGATCGACGTAATGACAACGATATTGGAAATGATGTAGGGAACCGCCCGCCAATCGGTAAAGTCCGAATCCACCACCCAGAGCAGCGTATGCCAAAAGCACCACACAAGCCCCTGGCAGAGAGAGGATTTTAAAAAACCGTACCTCTTGTTAAATTCCTCCCGTAGAAAGCCCCGCCAGCCAAGCTCCTCTCCTGTTGGCCCGGAAGTAAAAGACAGGAAAATACTGAGAGGCAGCGCTGTCGTTCCCCAATCTATGTAGGATGCCGCCGGTTTTCCCTCAAATAACGAAAAGAGAAACAGGGACAACACGCTGATCCCGAATGTTACCAGAAAAGAACAAAGCATGGGAACCGGCTTTATTTTCCCGGAAAAGCATCTTTTTATAAAAGCCCTTCTGGTCTCACCAGGTCTGAAATGCTTCCACCCGATCAGTAACAGATACGTGGGCGACCATGAAATCAGATTTCTTACCAGCCACATGATTACCGGCGGTGCATGAAACACAAGGCTTGCCGTTCCTGCCACGAAGATAATCAACATCCAGACAAGCACATAGGAACTGATGATATATTTTTTCAGATAATTGGTTTTCATCTATACACTCCCTCTCTTGAATTGCCGCTATCGTTTTACCGCGCCTTCCCAAAAAGCGGAAGAACCGCCTCCTGCATACTGCCCGCTTCCATCCGCAAAAGCCGTTCCAGATTACAGAGAAACGCCGTTATCTTTCTTTGCCTCTCCGCTTCTCCATATTCCATCAGATCATCAAACACCGTATTCACATACAAAAAGGTCATTTCCGCCACCTCCGCCGGATAATCGGTCTGGCAGATCCCCTGCCGGTTTCCCTCCTCAATCAGTTCTGCAAGCAAGGGTGTGACATCCGTTAACAGCCGGTTTTGTATCTTTTGATGCATCAGCGCATTTTGCGGCCTGTGTATCTGCTCCATAATTTCGTGCTGTTGTTCTCCGCCTGCACTGAGGGCTGTGATCGTCAAAGTCAAACGCTGTAACACAGGAAGTTCCCGCCGCGCCGCGAGTTCTCTCGCCTTTGCCGTCATTTCTCCCATCATACGGTCGATCATGGCGTCTAAAATTTCCTCCTTCGACTTGAAATGATAATACAGGGTCCCTCTGGCGATCCCGACCGCATCCAGAATATCATTGGTGCTGGTGCTGTCATATCCCTTCGTGCCAAACAACCTCTCCGCCGCATCCAGTATCTCGTTTTTTCTCTCCTCCGCTTCTTTCACAGTCCGCATCTTTTCCTCCTTCACCAGACTTTTTACCTATTACCGACCGGCTGTCGGTTTAATATTAGCATAAAAAAGAGAAACCGTCAATAAATTCTCTTTTCGGTTCCTCTGTTCTTCCCGTCCGCTTATACTGCCGCTCCCGCTTCCAAATATTTATAAAAAATCCCCGTGGCAAGGCTCTTCCCCCGCCCCCTGTCCGCGATCACCTGAATCGACCTTTTCGGAGGCGCTGCATTGAGTGGTATCTGCACTAACTTTCCTTCCTGAATCAACGGTTCCGCCATCGGCTTCGGCATAAATCCGAGACCGAAATTGTTTTCCAAAAGGGGAAGCATTAAATCGGAGGTTGCCACTTCTATGTCAAGCTCCATATCTACCTTGTGTCCTACGAAAAAATTCTTATACAGTTCATAGGTTACCGTCTCCCTGCCAAGCCCCACCAGAGGATAGTCCTTAAGGCCGCTTAGCTCCATGGGCTTTTTGCAAAGCGTTTGATAGGCTGTCCCGCCCACCAGAATTTCTTCATAATCCAACACCTTTAAGCAGGACACCGTTTTGGGCACTTCAAAAGGCGAGGTGACCACCGCGAAATCCAGCTCTCCGCTCATCAGGTGCCGGATGGTTCCGAGGGTGTTGCGATTATGGATTTTGATTCTGATCGACGGATACTCCCTTTTAAAGCCATGTAATACCTGCAGCAAAAACAGATGAAGCGCCGTCTCTGTCGCCCCGATCTCTATGGTCCCGCCATGGAGCGCGTCTTTTCCGCAGATTTCCTCCTGAGCGTCCAGTATGTTCCTGTAGGCAATTGCCACATGGGAATAAAGCCGCTCCCCCTCCTTTGTCAGGCTGACGCCTCTTGCCCCGCGGATGAACAGCTTACAGTTTAGCTGCGACTCCAAAAGCTTCATAATCCGCGTCACATTAGGCTGATTGCTTCCGAGCGCCGCGGCCGCCTTCGTAATATTTCCGTATTTTGCCACAAAGTAAAAGATCTTGTAATATTCAAAGTTGATATCCATATGTATTTTGTATCTCTTTCATATAGTATATATATTTTTCATATTTTATTAAGCGTATTATAATACATCTTTGGAAAGAAGTAAATCACAGAAGGGACTTGATTTTATGAATAAGGATTTGACACAGGGCAAGGCGGAAACCGTTCTCTGGCAGTTTTGCCTGCCGCTGTTCGGAAGCATCATCTTTCAGCAGTTATATAACATTGCGGATTCTCTGGTGGCAGGCAAGTTTATCGGGGAAAACGCGTTGGCTGCCGTGGGCAACAGCTACGAAATCACCCTGATTTTTATTGCCTTTGCCTTCGGCTGTAACATCGGCTGTTCCGTCATCGTCTCACAGCTTTTCGGCGCAAAGGATTACCATCGGTTAAAAACCGCGGTAACCACCGCCTGCATTTTCAGTGCGGTACTCTGCGGCCTGCTAATGCTGATCGGTATTTTGGGCTGCAGCCCCCTGCTCTCCTTAATCCATACGCCGCAGGAAGTTTTTGCGGACTCCAAACTGTATCTGGACATTTATGTGTGGGGACTGCCCTTCGTCTTTTTCTACAACATTGCCACCGGCATCTTCTCCGCACTGGGGGACTCCAAGACGCCCTTCTACTTTCTTGCCGTCTCCTCCACCGCAAATATCGCCGTGGATATCCTGTTTGTTAAAGCCTTTCACATGGGTGTGGCAGGCGTGGCCTGGGCTACCTTTCTGTGTCAGGGCGCAAGCTGCATCCTTGCCGTCCTTACCGTATGGATGCGTATGAAAAAAATAGAGACCACAAAAAAAGCGGTCCTGTTCGACTTCGATATTCTGAAAAAAATTGCGGTGATCGCCATCCCCAGCATTTTGCAGCAGAGCTTTATCTCTGTCGGCAACATTCTGATCCAGAGCGTAATCAACGGTTTCGGCCCCTCCGTCATGGCCGGGTATTCCGCCGCCGTCAAACTGAACAATATGGTGATCACCTCCTTCACCACCATCGGAAATGGTATCTCCAACTTTTCCGCCCAGAATCTGGGTGCACATAAATACAGCCGGATCAGCGAAGGATTCCGTGCCGGCCTGAAAATGGTGTGGTGTCTGTGCATTCCGTTCTGTGTGGTTTATATTTTCGGGGGAAAATATTTGCTGCTGCTTTTCATGGAGCAGGACGCCGCAGCGGCGCTTTTGACCGGCAGACAGTTTTTGTGGATCTTATCGCCCTTTTATTTCGTAGTATCCGCCAAATTAGTGGCGGATGGGATTCTGCGCGGCGTCAGCGCCATGCGTCAGTTCATGGCCGGCACTTTCACCGACCTGATCCTGCGCGTAGTTCTGGCCTTTGTCCTCTCTGACCTGACAGGTTCCGCCCTTGGAATCTGGTGCGCATGGCCGATTGGGTGGACGATTGCGATGGTGCTGTCGATTGGGTTTTATCGGAAAGAAGTCAGACGTTTAAATCAATAAAAATGAAAAGATAAAAATGCATTGTCCCCGCCTCACCGATTCATCCCATCCACAACCTCCGCCGGCTTCACCGTCATTTCCACCCACGCCGGAATAAATCCGCTTTTCACGGCGTTTCGCACCGACGGAATATTAGACCAGGCAGAACAGTAAAAGGGAACCTTCTCCCTATTTAAGATTTCCGCCGCCAGATTCGCCGTAAGCGCAGACGCAATTCCTCTCCTTCTGTATGCCGGCAGCACGTCAATGCCGATCTGCCACATGGTATCGCAGTCGGCAGAAGCGCCTGACAACCCGATCAGCCTTCCGTCATCGTACGCACCGACTCCCAGAACATCCCTCTCTTTTCTGTCCTCGCACAAGGCGTTACCCCATTCCGGCCTGTACAGCTCCTGAAAATCCCTCTGCTCCAAAACCCTTGTCTCGTAAGCGCAAGACAGAACAGGAGGTTTTTCCGCATCCGGGAGATAATATTCCGCCATGAAGCATATCTTCTGTCCCATTGGTTCCAAACGCTCGCTAAGCCAGTGCAGATTAGGCGTTTCAAAGCAGTGGTAAAACTTAAATTTATTGATATATTCTTCTATGACGTCTCTGTATTCCTCCCGCACAGAAGCCACGATATTATTGCCGTAAGAAACCATGTTGCAGGTGATGGGTTCTTTGTAGTAAACCCGCGCTCCCGGCCCCACGCCGGATTTCACAATCACGGGATAGTCGCACAAAAAATCCTCCGCATTGCAGTTGATATCCCGTGCCGACTGTCTCATTGCAATTTGGAGGATTTCTTTATTTGTCATATACTTTACCCGCTTCTCTTCCCTTTTTTTCAGATTTCGACAATCCAGACGGAAGGTGTCAATCGTCATAATGCCCCTTACAAGACTTCACAATTATATGATTGTCCGAAACTTCATAGACCAATCGATTCGATTCATCTATTCGTCTGCTAAACGCTCCAGACTTTCCGTATTTTAACAGTTCTGGCTTTCCTAATCCTTGTAGCGCTCCGTCCCGCTCTATACTTTGCAATAATTGATTTATCTTCTTTACAATCTTTTTGTCTTGAGCTTGCCAATAGAGGTATTCACTCCACCCTTCTTCTGCAAAAGTGATTTTCATAGATTAATCCTCCATCGATAAAAGTTCATCCATGGTTTTAGTTATCACCTGTCCATTTCTGATCTGCTCATCTGCCCTATTCAATTTCGCTAAATATTCAGCATTCTTTCTGGCTTTTGCTAATTCGTTATATTCTGCTTCAGAAATAATAACAACATTTCGGTTTTCCTTACGTGATACAATTACAGGTTCTCCGTCAAACGCCATATCAAAGTATTTTTTTATATTTGCTCTAACATCCATCTGTTTCGTTGCAATCATAACGTGCCTCCTTCCGTACCGAAAACCGTACTCTTTATTGTACTTATATTATATGTTGCTATTATACACAAGTCAACAGAATTTATGACTTACCTATGCTTTTTTCACAACCATCTTCAAGCCTCTCAAATATGCCTTCTGCTCCGCCGTAATGCGGTTGCTCTCTATGGCTTTCTGGATCGCTTTATTGTGCGTCCATGGTGCAAGCCTGCTCTCCTCAATGTATGGCAGTACCGCCTCATACTGCTTCGCCAGCGCCGTGGCAAAATACCAGGCGATCATCATATTGATATAGTATTCCTCCGAACGAACCTTTGAAACCAGCTCCGGGTAAGATAAATCAAAATCCTCATCCAGAAAATGCTCCATCAGCATACCGATGGCAAACCGCACCACATAGGTCTTGTCGGAAGCAATCCACTCCCTGATATAGGGCAAAAGTTCCTGCCTGTGTTTCTTAAAAATCTTCGGAGAAAGCTGGTCGCAGGTCGCCCAATTATCCACATAGGGTAAAAATCGGGTAAGTTCATCCATGCACTGCGCAAAGTCTTTCCTCTCCGCAAGGATAAAGGCATGGAGCTGGTTCTCATCAAAATAGGTGTGGGGAAGAGCCCCTAAAAACACCCCGATTTCTTCCCTCTTTGCCAGCTGCTTTGCCAGCTTCCGAAGTTCCGGCGTCCGCACGCCGATCATGGAACCTTCCGCAAGACCCGGAATCAGCTTCGCCTGAAAATCCCGGTAAGTTATATCCTGCAATGCAAACAGTTCCTTTTGTATCTCTTCTATCATTTTTTCTTCTATCATTTTTTCTTCTCTCATAGTATTACACCTCCACGCTCACTGTCTCAAAAAGTTCTTCCAACTTCTGTCTCGCCTTCTCCGCCGGGAAAAAGAAGAAACATCTGAATAGGAGATTAAAAAGGATCCAAAGAACCGCAAAAAGCACAATCTCCATCCTCTCCGAAACCCCTTTTATCAGTGCAGCCCCGGCAATCAGACATAAAAGCACGCCCGCGCCAAAGAAGAGCGTATAGAAAACGTAAACAAACCAGCGTGAGCGCATTTGTACATCTACCACCGTACTGCTCCCCGCTGTCCGAATCTGCCCCTCAATCACAGGCTGAAAGTTGTTGTGTGTGCCGAACCGAAGCCTTGACGCTATCTTAAAATCCGCATCCCCGATTTTTCCGACAAAATCCTTATCTCCCGCATGTGTAGCCACTCCGAAATACACAAGCAGACCTTTCTCCGGATCCGTCACTGACTCCAAAAGTGACCGCGCCTCCTCCGGCGTCTTTTCGGTCGTGATTGTGAAATGTATATAAGGTAAAATAAACATCACTCTTCCCTTTCATGTGTACTGATTGAGTATACCATAAATCTGACTCCTACTCCACCAATATTTTTCATCACGAGTATTTCCTGAAAGAACGACTGAAACCTCATTTGAAGGGATATCATAATACTGAAAAAGGAGAGAGGAAACTGTTATGGATATTTTCAACGCCTTGACACTGGCAGGAGGTTTGAGCCTGTTTCTTTTCGGCATGAGCGTGATGAGCGAAGCGCTGGAACGCCGTGCGGAAGGAAGCCTAAAGCTGCTGCTTGCCAGACTGACCCAAAACAAAACGGCAGGATTTCTGACAGGACTAACCGTCACCGCCGTCATCCAGAGTTCCTCCGCGGCCACGGTGATGGTCGTGGGTTTTGTCAACTCCGGCGTTATGACATTAAAACAGGCCATCAATGTCATCATGGGCGCGAATGTGGGAACCACCGTGACGGCATGGCTCTTAAGTCTAAGCGGCATTTCCAGCGGCAATTTTTTTGTCCGCATGTTAAAACCCACTTCCTTCACACCCATTCTTGCCACGGTGGGAACCATCCTTTTTATGTTCGGAAAAACAAGTAAAAAGAAAGACTCCGGCACCATCCTTCTGGGCTTTTCCACCCTGATGTTCGGCATGGACGCCATGTCCGGTTCTGTGGCGGGTCTTGCCGATGTACCGGCCTTTCAGCAGATGTTTCTCCTGTTTCAAAATCCCATTCTGGGCATTCTTGTGGGCGCTGTGCTGACGGCAGTCATCCAGTCCAGCTCCGCCTCCGTAGGTATCCTACAGGCGCTGGCCTCCACGGGACAGGTGTCCTACGGCGCCGCCATGCCGATTATTATGGGGCAGAATATCGGCACCTGCGCAACGGCCCTCCTCTCCTCCTTCGGGGCCACAAAAAACGCCAGACGGGCGGCAGTTGTCCACCTTTCCTTCAATATTTTGGGCACGCTGATCCTGCTTCTTGCCTTTCTGCCCGTATCCCTATTTTTAAAACCGCCGCTGCTTGATGAGCCGGCTTCTCTGTTCGGCATTGCACTGACCCACTCCGCCTTCAATATTCTATGTACCGTCCTGCTCCTCCCCACCTCCTCCCTGTTGGAAAAACTGGCCGTCAGGCTTGTGCCCGACGCAGGAAAGGAGGCGGCCTCCTGTGAGCTGGACGAGCGGCTCCTTGCCACGCCTCACATTGCGCTTGGCAGATGCCATGCGCTGGTTCAGGAAATGGCGGAGATTTCCACCACTTCCCTGAAAAACAGTATGAAACTGCTTGCCGGATACGATAAGCAGACTGCCAAAAAAGTGCGGGAAGCGGAAGAAAAATGTGATCACTATGAAGATATTCTGGGGACTTATCTTGTCAAACTGAGCAGTTACCAGATGAGCGACGCCGACAGCGCAAACGTCTCCATGATGCTAAAAGTGATCGGCGATTTAGAAAGGATTTCCGACCACAGTATCAATATTCTGGAATCCGCAGAAGAAATGCGGGAAAAGAAAATACAATTCACCGAAGCGGCAAGAAAGGAACTGACGGTGCTGTGCAGCGCCGTAACGGAAATCATGACACTTGCCTGCACGGCGTTTGTGAACCATGATCTGGACTTATCAAAAAATATAGAACCGCTGGAACAGGTCATTGACCATTTAAAAGAAGAAATGCGAAACGCCCATGTCCTGCGCCTGAAAGACGGCGCCTGCTCCATAGAGACAGGTTTTATATGGCTGGATCTCCTCACCAGTCTGGAAAGGGCGGCAGACCACTGCTCCAACATTGCGATCTGTATTGTGGACGCCGCTGAAAACAGTATGCACCTGCACCGCTCCCTTTCCGTCATGAAGGAGGAAAGCCCGTACTACAAAAAGCAGTACGCGTTCTACTCCGAAAAGTATGCCCTTCCGAAAATCACCTGATGAAATTCGTCCTCTCAAAAGGCTCTTTTTCAGGCATGCCGTACTTTTCTTTTCCAAGGGCGATGCTCTTCATCAGGAAGGTCATATTCCTCGCCAGCGTCCGCATGGTCTGCAGCCCTTCCGCATCCTGCGCGGCCTCTCCCTGCACTCTTCCGTGCACGCTGTTCCAATACTGGCTGGAAGCCACCGGCATGTTGGAAATCATGAAATACTTGTTCAGCTCGTCGAAGGTAGCCGAGAGACCGCCTCTTCTCGCCACCACAACGCTGGCTCCCACCTTCATGCTCTTGTCAAAGGGCGAGCTGTAAAACAATCTGTCCAAAAAGGAAATCAGCGTGCCATTGGCCGACGCATAGTAAACCGGGGACGCGATCACAAGCCCGTCGCAGGCTTCAAATTTAGACTGTGTTTCATTTACTATATCGTCAAATACACATTTTCCCTTTTCAAAACAGGTCCCGCAGGCGATACAGCCGCGGATATCCTTGTTTCCGATCTGAATGGTATCTGTCTCCACACCTTCCGCCGCAAAGACCTTCTCCATCTCACGTAGGGCGATCTTCGTATTGCCGTCCACACGAGGGCTTCCGTTCACCATAAGCACTTTCATAAAATACGTACCTCCTTTATTGATTTGGCCTTGTACATCCTGTCAAAATCCACTATAATCATTATGACAAAAAAGGTCTTCTGCGTCCAGAAAAAAATGGAGAAACTATGATTACACAGGAAATACGTACCATCGACGAGCTTTTGCAGTTCGTAAACAGTCTCTATGAGAAACACGGCATGCGGCTGTGGTATCGGGGTGAGGAGAACGCGTCGCTTACCCTGATCCCTTCTATCCAGCGCAGCAAAAAACGTCTGGAAGCCGAGCGCTATATCACCAACGATTTTTATACCCGCGCCAGACAGATCATTGACAATCCCCCGGCCAAGCATAACTATGCAGGCTGGGTATCTTTGATGCAGCACTACGGGCTTCCCACCAGAATGCTGGACTGGAGCCAGTCTCCCCTGATCGCGGTGTTTTTCGCCACGGAGACCTACCGGGAGCTGCCGGATACGGACGGCTGCGTCTGGGTGCTGGCGCCGGGCCTTTTAAACGAAAAAGAGGGATTCGGCGACTGTATCTATCCCATCGACGCCGACACCACGCAGGAGATGCTGCTGCCCGCCTTCAAGCACGCGCACCACAATCACGAGCTGGCAAACCGCATTCTGGCATGCAGTTCGACGGAAAACAATCTGCGGATGTACTCCCAGCACTCCAATTTCACCGTTCACAATTCCTTAAAGCATTTGGAGGACATCTGTGACGAAAATATGCTTTACAAAATCATCATTCCCCATGAGCGGAAAAAATACTTTATCGAAAGCCTTCGGGTACTCGGTATCACAGAGAGCTTCGTCTATCCCGATTTGGATCATATATCCGCCGACTTAAGGGATGAATACGGCATTTAGAAAGGACTTTGAAAACAATGAAAGTTGTTCTCTCACACCTCACCAAAACCTTCCCCGGACGGGGCAGAGGAAGTAAAAAGAAAGAAGACGTGGTCGCCGTAAACGACTTTACCTTTGAGATTCCCGACGGCAGGCTGGTAGGACTTTTAGGCCCTTCCGGCTGCGGAAAGAGCACTACCCTGAACCTGATCTGCGGTCTGCAAAAGCCCACCGAGGGACAGATCTTTTTTGACGGGGAAGATGTGACGCAGCTTTCCCCGCAAAAACGGGGCGTTGGCATGGTATTCCAGAACTATGCGCTCTATCCGCACTTAAACGTGGAGCAGAATATCCGTTTTCCTCTTGAAAACCTAAAAGGCCCTGAGAAGCTCACAAAGGAGCAGATGCGCACCCGTGTGGAAGAGGCCACGAATCTGGTACAGCTCGGCGATCTTTTAGACCGGAAGCCCGCCGAGCTTTCCGGTGGCCAGCAGCAGCGCGTGGCCATCGCCAGAGCGTTGGTAAAGCTGCCCCGGGTTCTTCTTTTGGACGAGCCCCTTTCCAATCTGGACGCCAGACTCAGGCTCCAGACCCGGGAGGAGATCCGCCGCATCCAAAAAAAAACCGGCGTCACCACCATCTTTGTGACCCACGATCAGGACGAGGCCATGAGCATTTCCGATCTCATTGTGGTGATGAAGGACGGCGTGGTACAGCAGATCGGAAAGCCGCAGGGGGTATACGACAATCCTTCCAACTTGTTTGTGGCAAAATTTCTGGGAACGCCGCCCATCAATCTCTTTGACGGACGGGTGCAGGACGGCGCGCTCTTGATCGGCGGGGAAAAAGTCCTCACCCTGAAAAATGTCCCCGATCAGGCTGTCTATGCGGGCGTCCGTCCGGAGGGATTTACCCTCTCGGAAAACGGTCCTTTCACCTGCCGCTTAAGCAGGCCGGAAGTCATGGGCCGGGATGTGAGCATCGTCTCCACCCACCCCGCATCGCAAAATCCCGTTGTGCGTTCCATCGTAGACGCGGAGAGCTGTGAGCACCTTTCGGGCGATACCGTGCGGTTTTCCTTAAATCCGCGAAAGGTCTTTCTCTTTACAAAGGACACCGAGGCCCGCATTCCTTTTGAATCTGTGTAGAAAGGCAGGGACTACATTATGGAAAAGCAAAATCAAAAGGGCTGGCTCTATCTGCTCCCCGCCCTCCTGTTTTTAGGAATCTTTATGGTATATCCGCTATTTGACGTGTTTGTCTATTCCTTTGAGGAGGGGTACAACTCTGCCTCCCAGACCTTTTACGGTATCGGCGGCTACAACTATTCCTATGTCCTGCATGACGCTTATTTCCTACAGGCGTTAAAAAATACCTTTATTCTGGTGATCATTACCGTGCCGCTCTCCACCGGACTGGCGCTCTTAATTTCCGTGGCTCTAAGCAGCGTCAAACCTCTTCGGGAGCTGTTTCAGACAATCTTCTTTCTGCCCTATGTCACAAACACGCTGGCGGTAGGCTTGGTGTTTATGATTCTCTTTAAAAAAACACCCTATTCCGACGGCCTGATGAATCTGTTAATCAACTGTTTCGGCGGCAGTTCCGTGGACTTTATCGAGGGGCCTTACTGGGCTAAGATGTTCGTACTGTGCTTTTACACGGTATGGATTGTCATGCCCTTCAAGATCCTGATTTTGACAAGCGCGCTGGCCGGCGTCAATCCGGTTTACTACAATGCCGCCATGGTGGACGGCACGGGGCGGGTTCGTATGTTTTTTAAAATTACCCTGCCCATGATTTCCCCTATGCTGTTCTATCTGGTAATCACGGGCTTTATCGGCGCATTTAAAGCCTACAGCGACGCGGTGGCCCTGTTCGGCACCAACCTAAACGCCGCCGGCATGAACACCATTGTGGGCTATGTCTACGACATGCTTTACCGGGACGGCGGCGGCTACCCATCCTACGCCTCCGCGGCGGCAATCATCCTGTTTGCCATCGTTTTGACCATCACCTGCATCAATCTGTTAGTCAGCAGAAAACACGTACATTACCACTAACCCGATGGAGCGAAAAGAGGTTTTCATCATGAAAAAAAATCGTGCACTCACCATATTGATCTATATGTTTCTCAGCCTTTGGGCGCTGATCGTCCTGTTTCCCTTCTACTGGATGATACTGACCTCCGTAAAGGACTACGGCGCATACAATGCGGAATATATCCCGAAATTTATTACGCTCTCTCCCACCCTGCAAAATTATGCGGACGCTTTTACCACAGTCCCGCTTGGAAAATATCTCTTAAACACGCTTATCTTCACGGTAATCACCACAGCGCTGATGTTACTTGTGATCACCCTGGCGGCGTTTGCCTTCGCCAGACTCCGGTTTGCCGGCCGTGATCTGGTTTTCACCCTGTTTCTGGCATTGATGATGATTCCCACAGAGCTGGTGGTCATCACCAACTTTACCACCATTACCAATCTGGAACTGCGCAACACCTTCACGGGACTGATTCTCCCCTCCGTGACCTCCGTGTTTTACATTTATCTGCTGCGGGAAAATTTTGCGCAGATTCCCGATGAACTCTACTATGCCGCCAAGGTGGACGGCACCTCGGATCTCAAATATCTGCGGCGGGTGATGATTCCCATCTGCCGCCCCACACTGGTCACAATCACAATCCTGAAAATCATCGAGTGCTGGAACTCTTTTGTATGGCCGCGCCTGATTACCGACGACGCCGATTACTATCTGGTGTCAAACGGCATTCAGGAAATCAGGGAGAACGGCTTCGGCAGGGCAAATATTCCCGCCATGATGGCCGCGGTGGTGGTCATTTCCCTGCCCCTTATCCTTCTGTTTCTCCTGTTCCGCAAACAGATCATGTCCGGCGTTGCCAGAGGAGGGACGAAAGGATGAGTAAGAAAATGCAGGCAAACCGGAAAAAAACATGGGCGGCTCTTTTGCTCGGCGCAAGTCTTTTGACCCTCACAGGCTGTCACGGTTCCAAGGCTCTGCCGGATTTTGCCATGCCCGCAGAGTTTGACGCCTCGAGAAACTATGAGATCACGTTCTGGGCCAAGAACGACACCAACAAAAACCAGACGGACGTCTACAAAAAAGCCATTGCGGACTTTGAGTCCCTCTATCCGAATATCAAAGTCAACATGAAACTCTACACCGATTACGGCAGGATCTTTAACGATGTGATCACCAACATTGCCACCGGTACCACCCCCAATGTGTGCATCACCTACCCGGATCACATCGCCACCTACATGACCGGGAAAAACACCGTGGTCCCTCTGGATTCTCTCTTTTCGGATGAAAAATACGGTCTGGGCGGCAGCGCGCTTCTCTACGACGGCCCCGCGCAGGAGGAAATCATTCCCCAGTTTCTGTCGGAGTGCGAGCTGGAAGGACAGCACTATGCCCTGCCCTACATGCGTTCCACAGAATGCTGTTACATCAACAAAACCTACGTGGAAAAGCTGGGCTACACCCTTCCCGATGTGCTGACCTGGGATTTTGTGTGGGAAGTTTCGGAAGCGGCCACCGCCAAAAATGCGGACGGCACCTTCGCCCTGAACGGGCAGAACGTGATGATTCCCTTTATCTACAAATCCACGGACAACATGATGATACAGATGTTAAAACAGAGGGACGCCGGTTACTCCACGAAAGAGGGCGATATCGAGCTCTTCAATGACGACACCGAAGAAATTCTGTACACGGTGGCTGACCATGTGGGTACAGGCGCTTTCTCCACCTTCAAAATTTCCAGCTATCCCGCCAACTTTCTAAACGCCGGACAGTGCCTCTTTGCCATCGACTCCACGGCGGGCGCGACCTGGATGGGCGCGGACGCACCGCTCTCCGATATCAGCGAAGACGCCTTCGTGGATTTTGAGACAGAGATACGGATGGTGCCGCAGTTCGACCCGGCGCATCCGAAAATGATTTCCCAGGGGCCCTCGGTCTGCGTATTTAATAAGGCTGATCCGCAGGAGGTGTTGGCTTCCTGGCTTTTTACCCAATATCTTTTGACCAATGAGGTGCAGATCGGTTACGCCCAAACAGAAGGCTATCTGCCCGTCACCAAAAAAGCGTTAGGATCCCCCGAATATCAGGATTATCTGGCAAGAAGCGGGGAGGACAACAATGCCCACTACGCCATAAAAATTGAGGCGTCCAAACTTCTTCTCGATCATACGGAGGACACCTTCGTGACGCCCGTGTTTAACGGTTCGGCCTCCCTCAGAAACGCGGCAGGGCAGCTGATTGAGAATGTGGCGACTTCCGTGAGACGTCATGAGACAGTGGATGCGTCGTATATGGACCGGCTGTATACGGACGTTACCTCGCTTTACCGCCTTGACCAGAAGGATATCGCCACAAACGGTAAACAGGAACTGGGCCCTCTGCCCGGCGCGGCGGTACTTCTCCTCTGCGCTCTGGCATTCTCCTGGCTTTTGATTCTGCTCTACGTCGTGCGGGATTTTGTCAAAAAACGAAAAAAGCATTGATTTCTCTGCCGGGTGTGGTATAATCGTCGCGTACATGTAAACTCACATACGATGTGAAAATGAGGAGGATTTTTATGAAAAAGAAAATCGCATTAACCCTGGTACTGTCTCTCATGTTATCTCTCGCTGCCTGCGGCAATAGCGGAGACACAGGCGCTGACAAGAAGTCTGAGGGCGTTATGACCTACGCCGAGTACATGGACGCCGCTCTCGACAGCGAGGTTGTGATCGAAACCTATGTGCAGGCAAAGCAGTCCTGGTGGGAGGACAAGGCAACTCTCTACACCCAGGATAAGGACGGCGCATACTTCATCTACAGTGCAGCTTGTTCCGAAGCTGACTACGAGAAGCTGACCCCCGGCACGAAGATCAAAGTGACCGGCTATAAGACCGAGTGGTCCGGCGAGGTGGAAGTGGCAGAAGGCGCAACCATCGAAATTGAGGACGGCAGCTATACCGCACCCGCAACCGATGTGACAGATCTGCTTGGTAAGGAGGATGAATTGATCAAACACCAGAACCAGTTCGTATCCTTCAAGGGCATGACCGTGGAGACTTACGAAAAAGACGGCCAGTCCTATGACTGCGCTTTCGTTTACAACGACGACAACTCCGGCTCCGCCGACTCCAACAGCGACCTGTACTTCAACGTATCCAAGGACGGCAAGACCTATACTTTCTGCGTGGAATCCTATCTGTGTGACAGCAGCACGGACGTATACAAGGCTGTGGAAAATCTGAAGGTTGGCGATACCGTTGATATGGAGGGATATCTGTACTGGTACAACGGTGCAAATCCGCATATCACTTCCGTCACCGTAAAGTAAGATAAGTTTCTCTAAGATCAAAAAATCGCTGAAGTCTCATGACCTCAGCGATTTTTCTTTCGGGAAATTAATATAACAGAGCTCACTCCTGCAATTCAAATGTAACGTATACGGACTCCTCTCCTTCATACTTGGGCTCCTCCCCCGCTTCGGCACAGGACATGATTTTGCTGTCCACCTTAATAGTAACC
Organism: Lachnospiraceae bacterium UBA7202; assembly: GCA_002490705.1. Lineage (GTDB taxonomy): Bacteria > Bacillota > Clostridia > Lachnospirales > Lachnospiraceae > UBA3282. The sequence continues at coordinate 5,951 of DKUO01000022.1, read as the reverse complement.
GCCTGCGACGTATGATCTGAATACTGAACCGTACAGGTAATCACCGTGTTATCTAACATCTGTTGTATCCCGTGATTCATGTCCTCCAGGCTCTTTCCCTCTCCCCAGATTGCGTCAAATACCTCTTTGTCTACAGAGCGGTTATTGCAAATATTGATCCACGTATCCTCATCGGTCTGCCTGTTATAGTCCAGCGTGAAAGAGCGGTACAGAACCGTCTCAAACGGTCTGGACGGCAAACCGCCATTTTCCTCATCATAGTCCCCGCCAATCGATCCGGTGTTCAATTCCCCCTCATACAACTGGCCGTCTACTATGATTGATTCATCCTCCGGCTGTACAATCTGAAAAGCGCCGTTATTGATGCTGTAAGTAATCTTCTCAATATGATCGCCCACGCAGGTAAACGGCATACTGATACAATAATCCACTACACTGCCATCCACATCATCTCCCCCAAGCACCCATGAATTCGCTTTATCAGAGCTGAGCAGCGGAACTGATTTTCCAACCGACAATTGCGTAGACTGCCCGTCCTGCGTCCTTTCTTCACCGCTTTGTTTTCCATCCGTTTCGGCGGCTTTTACATACAGGGTAAACATCTTATCAAAGACCGACGGTGCTCCTGTATCTGTCTCCTGCGCTGCCATATCCGATTCCCCCGCAAACATATCTGTTTCCGTATCGGAAGCGCTCAAATTTTCCTCTGCTGTTTCCTGCTCATCCACATCGCCGAATCCCAATCTCCCTGTAAAAGCATTTGCTGTCAGGACAATTACGGCGCATGCTGCCGCTGCCGCCATCATTTTTGCAAGCTTCTGATTCCGCTTTCTTTTTTTATCTGTGTTTTTCTCCATTGCACTTTCCCTTTCCGCGAGAATACTTGAAAAGGCCTCTTCTGCTTTATCCTGAACGACTTCCGGTATATCGACATCATATAAGAAAATATTTTTCTTCGCCATAAATCTACACTTCCCTTTCTATTCCGTAATAGTCCTTTGCCAGTTTCTTCCGTGCTCTGTGCAGCCGGGTCTGTACCGTACTCTTCGGAATACTTAAAATTTTTGCGATTTCATCAATATGATATCCTTCACTGTAAAACAGTGTCATAACGATGCGGTATTTCTCATCCAGCAAGCTCAATGCTTCCTTCAATTCAAGATTGTACTCATCCCACGCCGACGGCTCTTCATATTCTTCCAGCTCCTCTATTTTTTCCGTGGACTTTCTGATCCTATAGCATTTATGAATCAGGATTCTCGTCATCCATGTTTTAAAATAGGGAATATGTCTCAGCGTATGTATTTTTTCCCAGCAGACAAGTATCGTATCCTGAATGGCATCCGCCGCATCTTCATCGTTCATCAAAATCGCCAACGCAACTCGATACATATCTTTCATGTACAACTGCATCAGTTCCGTAAAAGCATCCGGGTCACGCTTTCTCGCCTTTCTGACCAGATTATCCGTTTCTTTATCCTGCATAAAAATATTCCTCCTGTGCGCACAGTTGGTTGCGGACGATTCCGGAGCGTCCTCCCTCTCGTCCTACATACATTAGATATCATATCCCTGTAAAAAATCCCATCCTTTTTCAAAAAACCAAAAAAAGGAACAGACTGGAAAGTCCGCTCCCATTTTACTGTCGCTATATCAGCGATTCCCTTTTATCCGCTTTTGTACTCTTTTACTTCTGCATACCGATCACTTGGTATAATCTTTCCAGCTTCTCTTCATCCAACTCCCTCGGCCCGCCAAGCTGTGTGGTCCGATACAACAGCTCCGCATAAAACTCCACGGACTCCATTTTCATATAAGCTGTCTGCAAATCTTTTGCCCAGGTAAGGGCGCCGTGATGTTCTAAAAGGATGGCCTGATAGTCCTGCAAATAAGGCTCAATGGCATCTGGAATTTCCGCCGTGGACGGCGTCCCGTAGGGCGCAAGCGGCACTTTTCCGAAATTCACGATCACCTCCGGCATAATGGGGCTGTCAAGGCCCCTGCCCATCACCGCAAAGCTGGTGGCAAAAATCGGGTGAGCGTGCACCACTGCGGAAATATCCGAGCGTTTCTGATATACCCGCAGGTGCATCTTCACCTCGGAGGAGGGCCCGAATCCCTCCGCCATTTCCAATATCTTTCCCGAAAGGTCTATTTTACACAGCTGTTCCGGCTTCATGAATCCCTTGGAAACACCTGTAGGTGTGCAGAGAATCTCATTCTCAGAAAACCGCACGGAAATATTGCCGTCGTTGGCCGCCACCATGCGCCGCCCGTACATCCTTCTGCCGATCTCGCAGATCTCTTCCCGAATCTCCTGTTCACTTTGCATATTTTCTCCTTTACATCGCCGCTGTGGCTTCCCGCAGCCAATCTAACTCCTCTCCCGCAAAATAATGGGCAAGGGTCTCGTATACTTTTTTGTGGTAATTGTTCAGCAGCGTTTTCTCCTCCGTCGTCAGCATCCCGCCGTCGATGGCATCCCGGTCAAAGGGCACCATGGTGAGCGGCTCCAGACCCATAAACTGTCCGAATTCGTTCTTCTCTCCCTTTCTGACAAGCACCAGATTCTCGTGGCGGACGCCGAATTTCCCCGTCATATATAACCCCGGCTCGTTGGAGAGAATCATCCCCTCTGCAAGCGGCACGCAGGCGGCCTCCTTTGCAATACGCCAGCGGAAACTCTGAGGCCCCTCGTGAACGCTTAACAGATATCCAACGCCGTGGCCGGTGCCGTGATTGTAATCCAGCCCTTCCTGCCAGAGCGGCTCTCTGGCCAGTACATCCAGATTCTGCCCGCACACCCCTTCTAAAAACACCGCCGCACCCAGCCGCAGATGCCCTTTCAACACCAGCGTAAAAGCTCTCTTTTCCTCCGGCGTCAATTCTCCTAAGGCAATGGTTCTCGTAATATCCGTGGTGCCCTCAAGGTAATGTCCGCCCGTATCCGCAAGGCAAAGTCCCCGAGGCTCTAAGACTGCATCGGTCTCCGGAACCGCCTCGTAGTGCACAATAGCTCCGTGAGCCCCGTAAGCGATAATCGGATCAAAGCTGGGCCCCAGATACCCTTCCATCCCGGCACGAAACTCCTCCAGCTTTTCGGCCGCAGAAATCTCTGTGACAGTTTCCTTTTCCACATGAATTTTGAGCCAGCGCACAAACCTTGTCACCGCCACACCGTCCTTTACATGGGCGGATCGTATATGCGCAATCTCCTGAGGCGTTTTCACCGCCTTTAGCAGTTCGATGGGACTTTCTCCCTCCACCTGCGAAACCTCCTCTGGAATCGCCTGCAACAGCCTGTAATTCACCTTTCTGCTATCCGCAAGTACCCTCGTCCCCGCGGGCAGCGCCCTTATCTGCTCCTCTATGCTCTCATAAAGGTACAGGCGCACCCCGGCCCTTTCCAGTTTCTCCTGAATTTCCTGCAAAAAAGCGCTCTCCTGTGCACACAGCGCTGCGCCGTCTCTTGTCAACAGCAGATAGGCGAGAAAAACCGGGGTATTTTTTACATCGTTTCCCCGTAAATTGAGAAGCCATGCAATCTCGGAAAGCTCCGTAGTCAAAAAAGCGTCCGCCCCCTTCTTCGCTGTTTTTTCCCGCACTCTCGCAAGCTTTTCCTCTCTGGAAAGTCCCGCGTAATCCGTGGAGACCTCCCACACCGGCTCTGCCGGAAGAGGCGGCCTTTCCCGCCAGACCAGTCCCGCCAGATCTTCTTCCCCATAGAACGCAATCTGCTTATCCGCTGTTTTTTCCTTTAACTTCTCCACGAAAGCGCCCGTCACGCACCGTCCGTCAAAGCCGACCACATCCCCGGCGTGGAGCTTTTCTCCCAGATAGTCCGTCAATGCGGGCACACCCGGCTGACCACTTTTCATCAGGGCAATGCCGCTGCCTTTAAGCTGGCTCTCCGCCTGCAAAAAATATCTGCCGTCCGTCCACAGTGCCGCCCCCTTTTCTTCCACCAGAAGCGTTCCCGCAGAGCCTGTAAAGCCGGAGAGATATTCCCTTGCCTTGAAATATTCTCCCACATACTCGGAGCTGTGGAAATCATCTGTGGGAACGATATAAGCCGTGATTTTACGCCGACGCATTTCTTCCCGAAGAGCCTGTAATCTCTCTGTAATCGCGCCCTCTTTTTCCATAACGAATCCTTACTCCTTTCCGATCAACCGCACTCTGACCGGTTTTCCCGGTCCTCCCTGCGCTTTTCTTCGTGCTTTCCGGCGCGCACCTTCGGATTGCTCCAAAAGGCCCACAAAAGCTCCAGATCCATAAAGGCCCAGATCACCGGCTCACAAAAGATCACCGCCATATATTGAAACCGCGGAATCAAAAGCGCCACAAACAGGCATTTGCCGATCAACTCAATCACACTGGAGATAATGGGCAGGATCTTGTTGCCGATACTCTGCAAGGCGAATCTGGTAGGGTTTAACAACGCCAAAATCATCAGACAGGGCGCCACCACCTGTAAATACAGAGCGCCGTTTTCTATCACCACGGCCTCCGAGGAACCGGACAAAAGCCGCACCATCGTCGGTGCAAGCGGAATCGTAAACAGCGTAATCCCCGCCGTCAGCACCGCGCCGCACAGATAGGAATACCTGACCGCCCTGCGGATCCGCCCCATCTGTCCCGCGCCGTAATTTTGCGCCACAAAGGTACTGATCGTCTGGCTGATCGCCATATAGGGCATCATCAAAAACATAAACAGCTTTCTGGCCGCCACATGTCCCGCAATCACCAGATAGCCCAAGCTGTTGATGCCGGACTGTAAAATGGCAGTTCCCGCATGGACAATACTGCTCATAATGGCCATGGAAAAGCCCTGCGCCAGCATTTCCTGATACAGCGCTTTATCCCAGACAAAGTGCGCTCTTTTCGGAATCAGTATCCCCGCCTTTTTCCAGATATAAACCAAACAGGCAAGCACGGACACGCCCTGAGCGATCACGGTGGCAACCGCCGCGCCCTGTACGCCCATAGAAAGCTGTGTGATAAAGTAAAAGTCCAACGCAATATTTAACAGAGACGACAAAATCAAAAAGACTAACGGCATCATGCTGTTTCCTATCGCACGCAGAAGTCCCGCGCACAGATTATAGGCAAACATGACCCCGATAAAGATCGTAATCGTGGAAATATAAGCGTAAGACTGATCCAAAATCTCTGCGGGCGTATGTAAGACTTCCAAAAAAGGACGTAGGATAAGACTGCCTCCCACCGTAATGACCGCCGTAATGCAAACACCGATCACAATGGAAGCAGCCACCGATCTTTTTAAGTGATCCGTATCACCGCTTCCGAAACTTCTGGCCGTCACGATGGCAAGGCCGTTGCCAATTCCCAGCGCAAATCCCACCAGAAGGTCATAGACCGCCCCGGCCGCGCCCATGGCCGCCAGCGCCTCATCCCCCAGCGTATGGCCGATGATCACCGTGTCCATGGTATTGTAAAGCTGCTGAAAAACGCCGGAAAAGAAAAGCGGAACTGCAAAGACAAGCATCGCCTTCAAAATCGGCCCGTGAAGCAGATCCACTGTAAATTTTTTTTGTGTCGTGGTTTTCATCTTGTCGTATTTCCTCTCGGTCTATTGTTCCGGCACCACGGCATAAAATTCAATTGTTTCACCGCTCTCGTTTCTCAGGCTGTGGCTGTGGCCCTTCGGGCAGTAATGGCAATTCCCCGCAGGCAACGCCTCCGTGCCGCCGTCATAGAGCATCGTGCCCGTCCCCTTTACCATAAAAATAATCTCACTGTTGGTCTCATGCGTATGTACGCCGATAGACGCTCCCGGCTCCAAAGACCCCCGCATGATTTTGCACGCATTGTCCGTATACATGCGCGTGTGAAACGCTTTCTCCCCGCCCTTAAAATTTGGAATCACCTGTTCCTCAATCTCATGAAAATCCAGAATCATTTTCTTCCTCCTGTTATGAAGTGACTTT